>JALRCA010000243.1 GCA_023257515.1 Aeromicrobium sp. | reverse complement strand
ACGGTGGACGACGACGACTTCCGTCGGCTGTACGGCGCGCACTTCGACGCCGTCCTCGGGTTCTCGCTCCGACGGACGGAGCGACCCGAGGACGCCGCGGACGCGACGACGGACACGTTCCTCGTGGCCTGGCGCCGTCGTGCGCACGTGCCGGCCGAGCCCGGCACCAGACCGTGGCTCTACGGGGTCGCGCGCCGCGTCCTGGCCAACCAGCGACGCAGCGACTCACGACGCATGGCGCTCGGCGCGCGGCTGCGCGCCGAGCTCCCCGCGGCCGTCGCCGACGTCGCCGACCAGGTGGTGATCGACGTCGACCTGGACGCCGCGCTCGACCGCATGAGCGCACGCGACCGCGAGATCCTCCAGCTGCACCTGTGGGAAGGGCTCCGGCCGCGCGAGATCGCCGAGGTGCTGGGGCTGGGTGACGCCACCGTGCGACCGCGGCTGTCCCGGGCACGGGCCCGACTTCGCGAGCTCATGGGCAACGAAGACCGAAGACCCGGACATCTCCCTGGTACAGCCCGAGCACTATCGCAGAAGGAGGGGACATGAGGACGTCCCTCACCGACGAGCAGGTCGCCGACCTGCAGCTCTCCGGTGCCCGAGCCGAGCTCCTGGAGGACATCATGGCCACACCCGAGACCGATCACCTGGGCGCACGCCGCGCCCGGTCCGCCCTACGATCCCGCGTCGTCCGTGCCACGGCGGCGGCGTCGCTCGTCGCAGCCGCGGTGGGCGGGGCGCTCGTGATCTCGCACGACCCGGCTCCCGTCCCGGCTCCCAGCGCCGGCCCGATCGCGGCACCACCCACGGCCGCGCCCGAGTTCACGACGGTGGGCCAGCTCGTCGACACGGCGGCAGGACGGTCGCGCAGCGTCGATCCCACGGACGCCCCGTACTGGAAGATCGCCTCGCGGGAGACGTGCCAGGAGGGGTCGAAGCCTCCGTGCACGACCACCCTGTGGTCCGGTATCGATCGGCCCGGCGTGACGAAGCACTCGGGCGAGGAGGCGTGGGCCATCTGTCCCGCGACCGTGGCCGTCAACGGCGTCTCGCTCCCGTGGAGCCAGGTCAACGACCGCCGCTGGACCGCGAAGGACGTCGCGTCGATGGTCGCCGACGGCGGCAGCGACAAGCCGGGGCGGGCCAGCTCGGACTACTACGTCTTCAAGAACACGACCGAGCTGCTGCTCATGTCACCCGCGTCCCGGACGATCCGCAGGCAGCTCTGGGACGGGATCAAGCACCTGCCGAACGTCACGCTGGACGGCAGGAAGAAGGACGCGCTGGGGCGGACCGGCTGGCGGCTGACCTACCGTGAGGACGTCGAGGGACCGTACGGGCAGGGTGCGGTCTCGCAGTCCGTGCTGGTCGACACCGCCACCGGTGCCCTGCTCGAGCGCACCTTCCGTGCCGCCGACGAGGACCCGTACACCTCGACGATCCTGTCGGCCGGGCCTGCCGATCGCGCGCCACGGGCCGACGGTCCCGCGGAGGGCTGCCTCTGACCCCCCCCCAGGATCAGGAGGGGCGCAGCCGCCGGGCTGCGCCCCTCGCACGTGCGGGCATGGGCGAGGGGCGAGCCCGCACGACAGCACGGTGAAAGCGCGGCATGGTCCCCTGGTGGAGGCACGTCACAGCCGCCCCCTTTGCATGCCACGGACGGAGGACCAGATCATGCGCACCAGTCCCTCACCCCACGTCGAGCACGTCGCCCCGTCACGCGGTCCCCGGTCCGCCGTGGACTGGGAGTGACACGGCCCGCCGCCGGGTGAACCGCGTCGACGACCCGACCAGGAGAGGAAGCCAGGATGCGTGCCGCGCAGCTCGAGCGTGCCGGACTCGACGGACTGCGCGTCGTCCCTCGACCGGACCCCGTCCCACGAGACGGAGAGGTCCTGGTCGACGTCGTCGCGTCGAGCATCAACCCGGTGGACGTCAAGACGATCGGCGGGACGTTCGGCGTCCCGCGCGAGGATGCCCCGCTCTCGCCGGGGTGGGACGTCGCCGGCGTCGTCGTCGACGCCAACGGCACGGACCTGCGCGTCGGCACCCGGGTCATCGGCATGTCGCACCAGCTGAGCAGCGGGACCGGCACGTGGGCGGAACGAGTCGCGCTGCCTCGCCCGGCCCTCGCCCCGGCACCTCGGAGCATCGGTCTGGTCGAGGCGGCGACGCTGCCGCTGGCCGGCCTGACGGCTCTGCAGTCCCTGGCAGAGCTCGCCCTCGAGCCCGGGCAGCGCCTGCTGGTCGCCGGCGGGTCCGGTGCCGTCGGGGCCATCGCCGTGCAGGCCGCCCAGGCACGCGGCGTCGCCGTCGAGGTGCTCGTGACGGCTCGGCACCGCGCCCGGTTGGCGAGCGCGCTCGGCGAGACCGCGACCCACACCCACGTGCGAGCGATCCCGACAGCCACGTACGACGCGGTGCTCGACACGTACGGCGCGTTCGTGGTCGATGCCGTCGTCGACCACGGCACGTACCTGTCGATCGCCACCGAGGCCGGACCTCCTCCCGCGTCGCCACGACCCGTCCGCGTCGTCCGCCACCAGGTGCAGAACGACCAGAACGACCTGAGGGAGCTCGCCGAGCTCGCGGACCGCAGCGTGATCACGACTCGCCTCGACTCGCTGTGGCCGCTCAGCGACGTCCGGGGCGCCGTGAGCCACGTCCAGGCCGGTGGACTGGACGGCAAGGCCGTCCTCGTCACCTGACGACGACTCTCATCCGACCCCCACCCCCCGCGGAGCCATGAGCACCTGCCACACGTTCGTCCCGTCACCACTGGGGGACCTGCTCGTGGTCGCCGACTCGCGAGCGGTGGTCGGCCTGTACTTCCCCGGGCACTGGTACCCGCCCGCCGACGACACGACGGGGCGGCTCGTCGAGGTCGACCGGCACGACGTCCTGGCGCAGGCGTCGGCGGAGCTCGGGGAGTACTTCGACGGCCGACGGCGGTCGTTCGACGTCGAGGTCCGGGCGACCGGGTCGGCGAGGTCCGAACGCGTGTGGGACCGGCTGAGGAGCATCCCGTACGGCAGCACCGTGACCTACGGCGAGATCGCCGCCGAGCTGGGCGACCGGAGATGGGCACAGCTGGTGGGGCAGGCCGTCGGGCACAACCCCGTCAGCATCATGATCCCCTGCCACCGGGTGGTCGGCGCCGACGGCTCGCTCACCGGGTTCGCCGGCGGACTCGATCGGAAGCGTCGCCTGCTCGAGCTCGAGGAGCCGGACGAGGTCAGGATGCAGCGACTGTTCTGAGTCGCCCTCGAGCCGGCGCGTGGCCGTCCCGGCCGGTGTGACACGTTCGCACCAGTTGTTCGTCGCGTGCCGCGTCGTTTCGGACGGACCCCCGAACTTCGGCGCAAACGGGAGTTACAGCAGCTCCGTGGCGCGCCTAACGTGCGTGGCGTCACATCCAGCCATCCCACTCGGGGGGATCCATGAAGTCCTTCATCATCCGGCGCGCCAGCGTCGTCAGCGCTCTCACCCTCACCGCGGCAGCCCTCGCGACCGCGGTGTCGTCGTCGGCCCAGGCGGCGCCGTACGACGAGGCGTTCTACACGCCGCCGGCGCAGCTGCCGTCGGCGAACGGCCAGGTCATCCGATCCGAGCCGCAAAAGCTCGCGGTCACGATCGAGGGCCAGGACGGCGGTGCCCCGGGCACGGGAACGCGAATCATGTACAAGAGCACCGACGCCGCCGGCAGGGCCGTCGCCGTCACCGGTTCGTACCTCGAGCCGGCGAAGAGGTGGACCGGCTCCGGACCGCGCCCGCTCGTCGCGTTCGCTGCCGGCACGCAGGGCCAGGGCGACCTGTGCGCACCCTCCAAGCAGCTGTCCTCGACGATCGACGTCCGTCCCGGTGCGCTGAGCGCGGGCTACGAGGTCCCGGCCATCTACGGCCTGCTCGACCAGGGCATCGCCGTGGTCGTCACCGACTACATCGGGCTCGGCACGCCCGACCGGCTGCACACCTACACGACCCGCACCGACGTCGGCAACGCCCTGCTCGACGCCGCGCGAGCGGCCCGCAACCTGCCGGGCACGTCGCTGACGAGCTCGTCACCGATCGGCCTGTACGGCTACTCCCAGGGCGGCGGCGCCACCGGGGCGGCTGCCGAGCTCGCACCGTCCTACGCACCCGAGCTGAACATCAAGGGTGCCTACGTCGGCGCCCCGCCGGCCGACCTGCTCGCCGTCCTCAAGAAGGTCGACGGGACCCTGCTGACCGGCGTGATCGGCTATGCGATCAACGGTCTCCTGGAGTACTCGCCCGAGCTCAGGACCATCCTGGACCGCGAGACGAACCAGGCCGGCAAGGATGCCCTGGCGAAGGTCCAGACCCAGTGCACGGTCGACACCGCCCTGGGCTTCGGGTTCAAGAAGACGTCCGAGTGGACCACGAACGGCAAGTCCGCGGCCGAGGTCGTCGAGGAGAACCCCGCCGCACTCGCCATCGTCGAGAAGCAGCGCCTGGGCAAGGTCAAGGCCGGCGTCCCGACGCTCGTGGTGACCGGCACGCAGGACGACATCGTCGACCACGCGCAGGCCAAGAAGGTGGCGCAGAACTGGTGCTCGCTCGGCTCGAAGGTGGAGTACGCCCCGGCCATCCAGGTCGTCGGGACCGGCGGGACGGGGCTGAACCACATCACGCCGATCTTCAGCGAGGCCGGCAAGGCCCGCAGCTACCTGATCGACCGGTTCAACGGCAAGAGCGCGCCTTCGAACTGCGCACTCCTGCCGATCCTGCCCTGACCGCCTGAGGATCGGGCCGGGCGCGGCAGCCCTGAGCCGCGCCCGGCCCCCTCGGTCCCGCCGCGCCTTCTGGTGCGTTCGTCCTGCAGCCATGCGGTGTTCGACGTACCGTCGAGGAGCCGCTTGAGCGCGCAGGCGGTCTCCGTCCGCGGAGCCCTCGTCGCTTCCCGGTCCGCCGGGACGCGACCGGGAAGCGCGCCCTCGTGCCGTCACTCCCCCGGGAACCGGACGCCGGTGAGCTCCTCGGAGACCTCCCACATCCGCGTGGCCGCCGCCTCGTCGCGCAGCGGCTTCCACGGTGCGAGGCGACCCGGACGACCACCGACGCCGCCCGGTCCCTGCGGACCGTAGAAGGCGCCGTCACGTGCCTCCGGATCGGTCGAGGCGAGCAGGGCCGGCAGCGTGGCGGACTCGACCGTGCCCACGAGCACGCCGTGCGAGGACAGCCATCGGATCACCCTCACCCCGACCGTGTCCTCGGCGCGGCCCACCTCCGGACGTGCCGCGAGCAGGCTCGTGGGTGCGACGCCCGGGTGCGAGAGCGTGCTGGTCACGCCCCAGCCGCCGGCCGCGCTGCGTCGACCGAGCTCCAGGGCGAACAGCCCGACGGCGATCTTGGACTGGCGGTACGCGGCCATGGCGTCGTAGTCGCGCTCCCACTGCAGGTCGTCCCAGTGGATGCTCCCGCTGCGGGCGGCGATGCTCGACTGCGACGTGATGCGAGCCTGACCTGCGCGCAGCAGCGGCATGAGCCGCGCGGTCAGGGCGACGTGCCCGAGGTGGTTGGTGCCGAGCTGCAGCTCGAAGCCGTCCTGTGTCGTCCGGCGCTCCGGCGGGGTCATGACGCCGGCGTTGTTGACGAGGCGGTGGATCGGCCTCCCGTCGGCCAGCAACCGCTCGCTCAGGTCCGCGACGGAGTCGAGCGACGCCAGGTCGAGGGTGTGCAGCACGATCGCCGCGTCCGGGTGCAGGGCCCGGATGGACGCGGCGGCCGACTCCCCCTTCGCGGAGTTGCGCACCGGCATCAGCACCTCGGCGCCGGCCCCTGCGAGCCGGGCGGCGATGCCGATGCCCATGCCGTCGCTCGCGCCCGTGACCAGGGCCCGGGTGCCGGTCAGGTCCGGCACGTCGATCTCGTACGTCCTGGGTCTCACGGTTCGTCCTCTCGGCTGATCGGGTCCCGGGGATCGGGTCGTGGCACCACGGTCGCAGCGAGGCGGCACCGGATCCAGGGCCTCACGATCAGTGGATCGGCGGTCAGCCGGCCGCGATGATGGAGCCATGATCGATCGGGCCGGCCTCGGTGAGTTCCTCCGGGCGCGACGCGACGCCCTGCAGCCCGAGGACGTCGGCTTCCCTCGCGGTCCGCGCCGTCGCACGAGCGGACTGCGCCGCGAGGAGGTCGCCGCGCTGTCGCACATGTCGCCCGACTACTACTCGCGGCTGGAGCGCGGCCAGGGCCCGACACCCTCGGAGCAGATGGTCGCCTCCATCGCGCAGGGCCTTCGGCTCACCCTCGACGAGCGCGATCACCTGTTCCACCTCGCCGGGCTGCAGCCGCCGTCGCGGGGCGCGGCCAGCCAGCACGTGAGTCCCGGGATGCTGCGGATCTTCGACCGGCTCGGCGACACCCCCGCCGAGATCGTCACCGAGGTCGGCGAGACGCTGCGCCAGACCCCGAGCGCGAGGGCGCTGGTGGGCGACGCCTCGCTGCGCACGGGTCCCGCGCGCAGCATCGGCTACCGCTGGTTCACCGATCCTCGTGCGCGGGCGCTGCACCCGGAGCAGGACCACGCGTTCCACTCCCGCATGTACGCCGCGGGACTGCGCGAGCTGGTCGCTCGGCGCGGACCCGACTCGACCGCCGGGCACCTCCTGAACCTGCTCCTGGACGAGAGCGAGGAGTTCCGTGCCGTCTGGGACCTGCACGAGGTGGGCGTCGGGCCGCCGGAGGTCAAGCGTTACCAGCACCCGGAGGTCGGGCTGCTCGAGCTGAACTGCCAGGTGCTGCTCGACCCCGTCCAGTCGCACTCTCTGCTCGTCTACACCGCGGTCCCGGGCAGCGACAGCTACGAGAAGCTGCAGCTGCTCGCCGTGCTGGCCGCCACACCGGTCTGAGGTCGCCGGCTCCGGCGGGCGCCTCCCTACACCTCTCAGGTCGCGGTTCCGCTGCCCGACGAGAGCACCGTCCGCGCGGTCATCGGCGATGACGACAACCCGGCGAGCACGCTCGACGTCGTGCAGCTGTTCGCCGGCACCGGAGACATCCACCCGGCACTCCTCTCGATGGTGCAGGCGATCTTCGGCACCGAGGGCACCGACGCCCAGCACCGCGAGGTGATCATCCTGCGTGCGGCGAGCGTCCTGGACGTCCCCTACGAGTGGCAGGCCAACGAGCAGATGGCGCGCGACGCGGGACGGACGAGCGAACGGATCGAGGCGCTGTCGAACGACGACCTCGTGACCGGCATCGGCGAGGAGCTCGAGCTCCTGGCGCTCGCGACGGACGAGATGTCGACCAGCGGCACCCTGACGGACCCGACGCTGCAGTCGCTGCTCGACACGTTCGGCGACGTCCTGACCGAGGCGGTGCCGAACGCCTGGCTCCTCGGACCGCTCGGCGCCGTGCGTGCCGCGCTGCTGCGTCTGCGTCGGCTCTCCTCCCTCGACGCCGAGCGACTCACCGCCGCCGCCCGGCACCGAGCCGCCGTGTGCGTGGCGGTCGCCGATGGCGACCCCGAGACCGCCGGGCGCCTGAAACACGAGCGGATCCAGTCCTCCCTCCGACACGTCCTCGCCGTCCTGCTCGACGGCCGGTCGGCCCCGTTCGTGCCGCCAGCCCCGTCGCACGTGGACCCCGCCGCGCTGCGGGCCTGACGAGTCAGGCACGTCCCGGCGGAGCCGTCGACGCTCGCGGGACCAGCCGGATGACCTCCGCAGGTCGCGCGGACGATCGTGCCGGCAGGTTCCTTCCGACGGCGAGGAGCGCGGCCAGGTTCTCTGCCTCGTGCGCCAGCTCGAACGAGACGGTCGTGATCGAGGGCTCGGAGAGCCGACCGATCACCGAGTCGTCGACCCCCACGACGGACAGGTCGCGCGGGACCTCCCGGCCCAGGCGCTGGGCCGCCTTGACGACCGAGAAGGCGACCTCGTCGTTGTAGGCGCACACGCCCGTGGTGCCCGACGTCGTCAATCCGTCCACGAGACCTGTGGTCGATCCGACGTCGTCGGTCAGCCTGACGTGCTCGAACGCAAGACCGAGCTCCGCTGCCCGCTCGCTGGCGCCGTCCCGTCGCGGATCGCTGAACCACGCGAGATCGGTGTCGTGCGGGAGCACGTAGGCCACCCGCTCGTGGCCGAGGCCGGCGAGGGCCGAGACCTGCAGCCTGCCCACATCGCTCTGCCTCAGACCGGCCTCGTCGGGGTAGCCGGGGATGACACCCATCCAGGCGACCAGGTGCACCCCACGCTGCTGGGCGAAGGCCGCCTCGGCCGGCGTGAGGTCGCACATCGCGACGACGGCAGCCGGCGTGGTCGACTGCAAGACCTGTGTGAGGTCGTCGACCGCGTTCCGCTGGTGGGAGAACATCGTCAGCCCGGCCTCGGCCAGGTGCGCACTGAGCTTCTTGAGCAGCACGCCGAGCGGACCGGTGATCGGCCAGTCCGGCAGCAGGCAGAGCACGATGTCGCTCCGTCCGGTCTTCAGCGCGCGCGCCTCCGGCGAGGGGACGTAGCCCAGCGTCGCGGCCGCCTGCAGGACCCGTTGGCGGGTGGTCTCGGAGATGGCCGCCCCCGGACGGTCGTTCAGCACGAAGCTGACGGTCGTACGGGAGACTCCGGCCGCCTCCGCCACATCCTTGCTGCTGGGTCGGGTCCCTCGGGGGTGAGTCACGTCACAACTTTCTCGGTCAAACGCTTGTCGCTCTGGCGTGACCTACATTACAGTCCTCACACGTATTACTAACACGTGTTACCAAGGAGCTCCCCATGAAACTCTCTCGCCGCCGGCAGGCCGCAGTGGCCGCCGCGACCATCGCCCTCGTGACCGGAGTGTCCGCCTGCTCGAGCGGCAGCGGGTCGTCCTCCGGGACCACGAGCATCGGGAAGGACTACACGGTGACCGTCGTGAGCGGGCCACTGTCCGACCCGTTCTTCAGCGCCATCAAGTCCGGCACCGAGGCGGCCGGCAAGGACCTCGGGATCACCGTGAAGTACACGGCGCCGAAGGACCTCTCCAACCCGGTGGCCGACATCACCCGCCTCCAGACCGCTGCCTTGGCAGGCAAGCCCGACGCCATCGTCGTGAGCGAGTTCTTCCCCGAGCAGGACCCCGGCATCAAGAAGTTCACCGACGCCAAGATCCCCACGGTGTTCATGAACGCCGGCCCCAACTGGCAGAAGCTGGGCGGACTCAACTACGTCGGCGAGGACCCGACGGTCGTCGGCACCGGCGTCGGACAACGCTTCGTCGACGCCGGCAAGAAGAACGTCCTCTGCGTCGCCGGGGTCCCCGGCAACCCCGTCCTGGAGGCGCGGTGCAACGCCTTGGACAAGGTCCTGAAGGCCAACGGAGGAAAGTCCACCCGCATCACGCTCGCCGCGAACCAGGGCGGCAACCCCACCGCCGTCGGGAACGCCATCTCCGGCGCTTTGCGCAAGGACACGTCCATCGACGCGGTCTTCACCCTCGGCTCAGCGCTCGCGGAGAGCGCGGCCCGCTCCGTGGACTCCGTCGGCAGCAAGGCAGTCATCGGGACGACCGACCTGTCGACCAACGTGCTCAAGCTCATCAAGTCCGGTGACATCGAGTTCGCGGCGGACCAGCAGCCCTACCTGACCGGCTACTACTCGGTGCTGATCGCGGCGCAGTACCTGCAGGCCGGACTGCACCCGGTCGGCCCGATCGACACCGCCCCGAACTGGATCACGAAGGACAACGTCGACCAGGTCATCGAGTCCAACAAGGGCGCCAAGGGCATCCGGGGCGCCGCGTGAGCGCGGTGATGGAACGACCAGCGGCCTCCCCGTCGAGCGACGAGCGGCCCCGACGACGGGCCAGTGGCGACCGTGTGCGGACGGCTGTCCTGCGGCCGGAGTTCGGGGTGCTGCTCGCGGCCGTCGTCCTCTACGTCTTCTTCGCCGCGGTCGCCGGTGGCAAGGGGTTCCTCACCCAGGACGCCACGGCGGGCTGGCTCGGGTCGGCGGCCGAGATCGGCATCGTCGCGCTGGGAGCGAGCTGTCTGCTGATCGCCGGCGAGTTCGACCTCTCGATCGGCTCGATGGTCGGAGCCGGATCAGCGGTGATGGGCATCGGTGTCGGACACTACGGGCTCTCGATCTGGGTGTGCGTCGCGATCGCCGCGCTGCTCGCGATCGCCGTGGGACTGACCAACGCGTTCCTCACGCTCAGGACCGGCCTGCCCTCCTTCATCGTGACGCTGGCCATGATGCTCGCCGTGGTGGGTGCCTCGCTCGGCATGGGCCGGCTCCTGACCGGCACCACGAACCTGACCGTCCCGTCGGACGGCGTCGCCCACGTCGTGTTCGGCGGCTCCTTCGGCGCTTTGTCCTCGACCGTGTTCTGGTGGTTCGGCCTCGGGGCGCTGATCGCGTGGATGCTGCGGCGCACCGTGTTCGGCAACTGGACCTACGCCGTCGGGGGCGACATCGACGCGGCCACGACCAACGGCGTCCCCGTCGCGCGGGTCAAGGCGTCGCTGTTCGTCCTCAGCTCGCTGTGCGCGACGCTCGTGGGTGTGCTGCAGACCGTGCAGTTCAGCAGCGGCGACGCGACCCGCGGGGCCGACTTCGTGTTCTCGGCCGTCGCGGCCGCCGTCATCGGTGGCGTCCTGCTCTCCGGCGGGTACGGCACGGTCACCGGGATCATGATCGGCGGCCTCACCTACGGCATCGTCAACATCGGCGTCTTCTACACCGGGTGGAGCACGGACTGGACGTCCCTCTTCCTCGGCGCGCTGGTGCTGCTGGCGGTCCTCGCGAACGACTACTTCCGCAAGCTCGCGCTCGCGGCCGGAAAGAAGTGATCTCGATGACGACCGTCCCCAAGCTGGAGATGCGACACATCAGCAAGACCTTCCCGGGCGTCCGAGCGCTCGAGGACATCTCACTGAGCGCCTACGCGGGCGAGACACTCTGCCTTCTTGGCGACAATGGAGCCGGCAAGTCGACGTTGATCAAGACGATGTCGGGCGTCCACACCCCGAGCTCGGGCGAGATCCTCATCGACGGCGAGGTCGTGCGGTTCGACGGTCCCCACGCCGCGCGGACCGCGGGCCTCAGCACGGTCCACCAGTACGGGGGCACTGTGCCCCTGATGAGCGTCGCGAGGAACTTCTTCCTCGGTGCCGAGCCCAAGAAGGGCGTCGTCCCGTTCCGTCGGTTCGACGAGAGGACGGCGAACACGATCGCGGTGCGCGAGCTGCAGGCGATGGGGATCCGCCGCGTCACCGATGGGCGACAGCTCGCCGGAACGCTGTCCGGCGGTGAGCGCCAGGCGCTGTCGATCGCACGCGCGATGCACTTCGGTGCGCAGGTCCTGATCCTCGACGAGCCGACGTCCGCCCTGGGGGTCAAGGAGTCGAGCGAGACCCTCAAGCTCATCATGCGGGCCAAGGACCGCGGTGTCGCCGTCGTCTTCATCACCCACAACGCCCAGCACGCGCTCGCCGTGGGCGACCGCTTCGTCGTGCTGATCCAGGGTCGCGTGGCAGCCTCGTTCACACGGGGCGAGAAGACGAAGTCCGAGCTGCTGAACCTCATGGCCGGCGGCGAGGAGTTCGAGGACATGGAAGAGGAGATCGAGGCGATGCGTCGGGCCAAGGAGGTTGCACGGCATGCCTGAGGTACGCACTCCCGCCGGCGCCGTCATCCACTACGACGTGCACGGACCGGACGACGCAGAGCCCCTCGTCCTGATCGAGGGCCTGGGTGCCCACCTGCTCGGCTGGCGCGAAGGGTTCTGGGCACCGCTCGCCGATGCCGGGTTCCGCGTCGTCCGCTTCGACAACCGGGACGTCGGACTGTCGCAGAAGTATCCCGGGCAGACGTACGGACTCAGCGACCTGGCGCACGACACCCATCACCTCGTCGAAGCACTCGACCTCGGCCCGGTCCACGTCGTCGGTCAGTCGATGGGCGGCATGGTCGCACAGGCGCTCGCGATCCATCACCGCCACGACGTCCGGTCCCTGGCGCTGTTCTACACGGCCGCCTCTGCCAGGCATCTCGTCGGCGACGACCGCGACGCCTCGTCCCTGGGAGCCATCCCCCGGGCGACGACGCGCGAGGAGGCCGTGGCCCGCCACGTCGAGCAGGAACGCGTCTGCGCCTCGGCGACCTACGTCTTCGACGCCGAGTGGAGGGCCACGCTCGGAGGCCTCATGTGGGACCGCTGCTACGACCCCGGCGGTGTCGTCCGGCAGCGCGAAGCCCTCGGTGACGTCGGGCTCGACCTGGACGCGCTGAGCACCGTCGACGTCCCCACCCTGCTGGTCCACGGTGACGCCGACGGCCTGATCTCCCCGGATGGTTCCCGCGAGCTGCACCGGACGATCCCTGGCAGCGAGCTCTGGATCGTCGACGGCATGGGCCACGAGCTGCCGCAGGAGCTGTGGCCCCGATTCACCGACCGCATCGTCGCCAACGCCCGCTCGGCCGGGCGGCGGGAGGCCACGCGTGTCGGGTGAGAGACGTCCCCGCGGCGCGGCACTGGTGGGTCGTGCCGCGGGGACCCCGCTCGGGCCCAGGAGGTGGCGCGTCCACGACGCACTCGTCCCAATGCGCGACGGGGTCCGTCTGCGCACCGACGTCCACCGGCCCGAGGGCACGCCCGTCGGCACCGTGCTCGTGCGCGACCCGTACGGGCGCAGGGGGGTGCTGCCGTGGTTCTTCACACGTCCGTTCGTCAGCAACGGCTACGTGGTGGTGTACCAGAGCTGCCGCGGGACGTTCGGCTCCGAGGGGACGTTCGAGCCCGCCCGGCACGAGGTCGCCGACGCCATCGACACGGTCGCGTGGATGCGGAACCAGCCCTGGTACACCGGGGCGTTCGCGACCCTCGGCGGCTCGTACACCGGGTTCACCCAGTGGGCCCTGCGCGTCGACGAGCCCGCCGACCTGGCCGCGTCGGTCATCGCCGTGGCCCCCCACGACCTCGCGCGCCTGGTGTGGGACGGCGGAGCGCTCCGCCTCGACGACATGCTCGGGTGGACGGAGTCGGTCGCGACCCAGGAGGACCACGCCGGGCTCGCCGCACTCCGCCACGACCTGACGCGTCGCAGGCGCATCGCGCCCGCTCTCGCTCCCGCACCCGTGATCGGGTCGGCGCGAGCACTGCTCGGCGATCGGGCGCCCTGGTTCGTCGACTGGCTCACGCACCCCGACGTCGAGGACGAGTACTGGGCCCCGCACCGGCTCGACGGGGTCCTGGAGTCGACGACCGCGCCCGTGCTGCTCGTGGGCGGCTGGCACGACGTCATGATCCGCCAGACGCTCGAGCAGCACCAGCGGCTCACCGAGCGCGGGGTCGAGACCGCGCTGACCGTCGGGCCCTGGGCCCACGGCCCCGACCTGCTGCTCAAAGGCGCACTCCGCCTGCTCGTGCAGGAGGCTCTGGACTGGTTCGACCACCACCTGCGCGGACGACCCCTGGCCCGTCGGTCAGCCGTCCGGATCAAGACCAGCGGCGGCACCACATGGCACGAGACCGCGGCATGGCCGGCGACGTCGCGACCGACGGTGGTGCACCTCGCGTCCGGCAGCGGGCTCGGGACTCGTCCTGTCGAGGGTCCGACCCGGCTCCGGTTCACCCACGATCCCGCCGATCCCACACCGGTCCCCGGCGGCCATGCCCTCTTCCCACCGTCGGGCCCTCGCGACGACGGCGCGACGGAGTCCCGGCCCGACGTCCTGGTGCTGACGAGCGCCCCCTTGCCGGGCGCCACCACACTGCTCGGCGAGCCCACGGTCACGCTCCACCACACCGTCGACAGCGAGGACGCCGAGCTCCACGTCCGGCTCTGCCGGGTCGATCACCGGGGCCGCTCCACCGGCATGGCGGACGGTCACCTTCGCGTCGTCGGCGAACCGGGCGCACTCCACACGTCGATCATCCGCCTGAGGCCTGTCGCCGTCGACCTGGCCGCCGGGACACGTCTGCGTCTCGTCCTCAGCGGCACCGCTCACCCGGCGTTCGCCTCGCCCGTGGCCCTCGCCGAGCCGGGCGACATCCGTGCTGCCCGTCCACGGGTGCACGAGATCGCCGTCGAGCCCGGTCACGACCCCGTCCTCACCGTGCCGACGAGGTCGTGACCGTCACGACTCAGAGGACTCCGGCGGACGCGACGTCGTGGAACTGTCGCGCTCGCTGCGTGTCGATCACCGTCCCGGGGTCGGGTGCTCGCACGCCGAGCAGGGTCACCAGACCGCGACGCCCGGTGAGGGGACGTGCCGGGCCCGTGAAGCCCGCGCCCGCGAGGAGGGCCGCCGTGACACCGTCCGCACAGTCCTGGAGGAGGTCCGTCGGACCGTCACCGCTCCTCGGGCGGATCCCGGTGACCTGGGTCGCGGTGAGACCCAGCAGGTCGAGCATCGCGCCCGCACCCACCCCCGCGGCGGCGGCCGCCGCGGTCCCCGAGGCGACCTGGCACAGGAGTCCGGAGTCGATGTCGAGGAGCTCCCCGAGCAGGACCGCGAACGACGACCCGGTCGATGCCGCGCGGACCGCACGCCGACGGTCCTCAGCGACCGCGGCGGCCCCGGCCATCGCAGCGACCCATGCCGGGGGAAGCACCCCGTCGAGATCGCGGGCCAGCGCCATGGCCGTGACTCGTGGGTCCTCGGCCCGGACGATCGTCGGCCAGCGAGCAGCCATGACCTCGCTCAGCCGCGGGTCGGCCCCGACGGGGTCGCTCACGAGCCACTCCGCGAGCCGCCGGTCCGGGCTGGGCTCCGGGACCCGCAGGGCAGGGGTCGTCACCCGCGGGGGCCGGTCGGGCGTGACACCGCTCAGGACGTCGGCCCACCAGCGGTCCGTCGTCGACCGCAACAGCTCGTCGAGGAGTCGCGCACCCCCTGGCAGGATCGGCTCGACCAGACCCTCCGCCTTGCGGAGGAGCTCGGGCTCGGTCAGCGGGCGCGCGAGGCTCCCGCGCGCGTGCTCGACGTGGGACTTCGTCCAGGTCGTGCCGCGGCGCACCGCGAGGTGGGCCTCGTCGCGGGCGCATCCCTCGTCGGGGACGAGCCGGACCCGTGAGCGCAGGCGCACGGCGGCCTCGGAGCCGACGAAGTCGTCGGCGTAGGCGGCGAGGTCGACACGGCCGGTCAGGAGGCCGGCGGCCACCCCGTGGGCCGTCGAGAACCGAGCCTGCAGGCCGTCGGTCGGCGCCAGGTTGCCGGTGAGCTCGGGGACGAGCGGGTGGCAGGTCAGCACGATCTCGTCGACCTCGGCCGCCAGCTCGTCCTCCGCCGAGTGCAGTGCCTCGGCGGCCTCGATCGCCGGGTGCGTGACGATCCCGCACGGGTACGGCTTGAAGGCGTTGTCGAGGATCTCCCACCGGTGTCCCAGGTCGGACAGAACCTCCTCCGCACGGAGCACGCCGTCGGCGAGCCGCGCCGAGAAGCCGTCGGGTCCGTCCAGCGTGTCGTCGACCGAGATCCCCCGTTGCGCCAGCTCGACGGCCCGGAGGCCGTGGACCGGGGCGACGCCCGGGTGGAAGGGCTTGGTCATGGAGCCGAACCCCTCACGATTGCCGACCGCACCGGCGACGGCCAGCCTCAGCGCCGTGGTGAGCTCTTCGGCCGAGAGACCCGCCAGGAGTGCGCCGGTGACGGCCGCGCCGACCGGTCCACAGGTGCCGGTGATGTGCCAGCCGGCGTCGTAGTGCTCCGGCGAGACGGCATTGCCGAGGCGTAGCTGTGCCTCGACCCCCCACGCCACGGCAGCGAGCACGTCCTCGGCGGCGCGATCACCGATGTCGTGCTGCAGGGCGACGAGGGTCGCGAGCTCGACGGCGCCGGGGTGGATCACCGTGCGCAGATGGGTGTCGTCGTAGTCGTCGAGGTGCGCGGCCACCCCGACGGCGAGGGCTGCATCGAGCGGCGCCAGCCGTTCGACGCGTCCGGGGACGGAGCACGCGAGGCCGGCCCCGGCCGACTCGGCGAACGGTGCGAGAGCACCGACGACGATCTCGGTCGCGGGTTGCTCGGCGGCTCCGACGGTCGTCGCGAGGACGTTGAAGAGTGTTCGGCGGGCGGCGTCGAGCACGGGCGGGGGCAGCGGCGAGCGCGCTGCCGTCGTGAGGTCGTGGGCGAGTCGGTCGAGAACGGAGGACATGTCGGTCCCTTCGGTGAGGATGCGGTGGACGGGGCGCTCAGAGGCCCACGAGGGGTGCCACGAGCAGGACGCCGGTGACGAGGACGACCATCCCGAGGACGTCGAAGACGATGCCGCTGCGCAGCATCTTGGTCAGCGGGACCATTCCGGAGCCGTAGACGATCGCGTTCGGCGGCGTCGAGACCGGGAGCATGAAGCCGTAGCCGGCGGCGGCCGTGGCGACGAGGCCGGGGATGAGCGGGTCGACTCCCGCGGCGACGGCGATCGGCACGACGATCGGCACGACGATCCCCGCGCTCGCGGTGTTGCTCGTGGTCTCGGAGACGAGCAACGCCGTCACCGCGGCCAGGATCGTGATGGCGACGAGCGACGACACCCCGGTCTTCTCGGCGAGCCCGTCGCCGAGCACCCTGGCCAGGCCGGTCTCGAACGAGAGCTTGCCGATCACGGTGCCGGCGCCGAAGAGCAGGATGACGCCCCAGTCGATCTTGACGGCCTCGGACCACGTGAGGGTCGCGGAGCGACGACCACCCGACGCGGCGCGCGGCAGGGGCAGGACGAACAGCAGGGTCGCGGCGAAGACGGCGGCGACGCCCTCGGTGACGTGCTCGGTCAGCCACGTCACCGGTGCGCTGTCCTCGCCGATCACGATGCTCAGGACGCCGGGGAGCGTCCACAGCGTGACGGCCGCGGCGAACGCGACGAGGGTGTTCGCCTCTCCTCGGCTGAACCCGCCGATCTCCTGGCGCTGCTGGGCCACGTACTCCTCGGCGCCGCGCAGCTCCTTGACCTCCGGACGGTTGAGCAGGAGCAGGACGAAGGCGAGCACGACGAACATGACGAGCACGATCGGGGCGAACATGAGCACCCACTCGACGAACGAGATCGTCTCACCGGTCTGCTTCTCGACCAGGTCTCGACCGATCAGCTGGTGGGGGGCACCGACCGGCGTCAGCAGACCGCCGATGGACGCACCGTAGGCGATCATGAGCATCATCGCCGTGGCCCACCGCGACCGAGACAGGTCCGGGCCACCGTCGGCCTGGCTGATGCGGCTGACGGCGAGGACGATGCCCACGCCGATCGGGAAGAGCATCGCGACCGTCGCCGTGTTGGAGACGAAGGCCGAGATGAGCGCGGCCATGCCTCCGAAGGCGATCACGGTCCGGGCCGGCGACCTCACGATCGACGAGGACGAGAGCAGCTTGAGAGCCAGCCGTCGGTCGAGCCCGTGGACGGTCATCGACCGTGCCACGACGAACCCGCCGAGGAACGTGAAGATCGTGTCGTTGCCGAACGCTCCCAGCACCGTCTCCTCGTCACCGACGCCCATGAACACGCACATCAGGACGGCGAAGATCGCCGTGACGGCCAGTGGCAGGGCCTCGGAGATCCACCACACGATCACCAGGGCGAAGATCGCCGCGAGTGCGCGCTGGGGCCACTCCAGACCGTCGGCCGTCAGCAGCACGACGCCGAACAGCAGCGGGCCGAGCCACAGACCGATACGGCCGCGGAGGTCGTCGAAGCGTTCCTGCCCGGTGAGGGCCGCAGGCCCGTCGCCGCGTGTCGGAGGATCTGTCAGCGTCGCCATAGTGCCCACTTCCTGAAACGTTGTTCCGTATAACGGGCATCACCGTAACGTGACGGTCGCCACAGCACAACCCCTGTCGACGGCGCGGGCGTAGCCGGTCGAGCGCCCGACTACGATCGGCGGGTGAGCGAGCGGGGCGCGGAGCGCGAGGGGTCGAGCGGCGCAGGGGGCGTCCAGTCGATCGACCGTGCCGTCGCGATCCTGTCGACGTTCTCGCGCGCTCGACCCGTCGCCGGGATCTCCGAGATCGCCCGGCACACAGGTCTCACGCGGGGCACCACCCACCGCCTCGTCATGGCCCTCGTCAGTCACGGGCTCATGACCCAGGTGCCCGAGACGACGGCCTACTCCCTCGGTCCTCGGCTGCTGAACCTGGCCGACGTCGCTCGCGAGCACCTGTCGCTCGAGATCCAGGCGAAGCCGGTCATGACCTGGCTCCGGGACCGGACCGGCGAGACGGTCGGCCTGCACGTGCTCGACGAGGAGCCGAGTCGTCGCACGATCGCTCAGGTCGAGTCGCACCACCCGCTGAGACGCACGTACACGGACCTGGGCGCTGCGCGCGAACCGCACCTCGGGGCGCCCGGCAAGGCCCTGCTGGCCTTCACGACCGACGATCGGCTCGACGCCGCCCGCGCCCGCCTCGAGGCACAGGGCGGCGCCGTCGACGAGCTCGACGAACGGCTCGCAGAGGTCCGGGCGAACGGCTACGCGATCTCGCTCCAGGAGCGCATCGCGGGAGTGGTCGCCGTGGCCATGCCTGTCTTCGACCACAGCGGGTTGGCGGGGGCGCTCAGCGTGTCCGTGCCGGCGGCGCGCGCCGGCCGTGAGGAGCTCGTCGGGTTCACGGGTGCGCTCCGCGAGGCGGCCGAGCTGCTCTCGACCCGACTCGGCGGGTCGTCAGCCGGGACGTCCGTCTCCTGACGGCGAGGGACGTCGTCGCTCAGCGCCGCAGCATGCGGGCCCCGGCGACCGTGACCACCGCCGCAGCGAGGACGCTCAGCCCCACCAGCACGTCGACCGGGGGCCACACGCTGAGCGCGACCGCGGTGAGCAGGACGGGAACGGTCATGCCGGCGTAGGCGACCAGGAAGATCCCGGCCAAGGTCTCGCCGCGACGACCCGGGGCGGCCACGGACGCCGCCGCCCCCAGGGCAGCGCGGAACAGGATGCCCACGCCCGCGCCGGCGATCCCGCCACCGACGACGAAGAACGTGAGCGAGGCGGTCGGGGCGCTGACCGCGAGTCCGGCCAGCCCGAGCACGGCGAGGCCGATCCCCACGAGTGTCTGGGTCCGCGGGAGCAGGCTCACCGTCAGCAGCTGGGCTGCCGCCGCGGAGGCGAACACCACGAACGGGACCACGCCGGCCAGCAGGTGCGAGTGGTGGCCGAGCAGGCCCACCAGGAAGGTCGGCGACAGGCCCATGAACGTGCCGAGCACCGCGAAGGAGCCGAAGGCCGAGGCGCCGGCGGACCAGAAGACGGACCGGGACCCGGCCGGCACGGCGATCCGCTGGGGGGCGTAGGCCGGACGCTGATCGGGCCGGTCCACGGTCTCGGGCACGAGGGCGACGAGGACGGCCTCGACAGCCATCACGACCGCGAACACGACGAACGGCACCGTGAGCGGATGGTCGGACCACGTGGCGAAGAACCCGCCGACCAGCGGGCCGAGGCCGATGCCGCCGAGGTTGGCCGACGTCGACACCATCCCCGCGCGGCCGTCCGGACGCCGCGCGGCCACGTTCAGCTCGGCGAGGTGTGCCGTGGCCGTGGCCGTCAGGGCACCGATGCCGAGCCCGCTCACGAAGCGGGCGACGACCAGACCTGCCACGTCGTTCCACACCAGGAAGAGCATCGACGCCGCGGCGTTGACCAGGAGCGAGCCGACGATCACCCGCCGCCGTCCGAGCCAGTCCGAGACGTGACCCGCCAGGTAGAGGCTCAGCACCACGCCGAGGGCGTAGACGGAGAAGATCACCGTCACGACGATCGTCGCGAAGCCGTCGCGCTCCTGGTAGATCGCGTAGAGCGGGGTGGGGACGGCGCAGAACGCCATCTGGGTGAGGAAGGCCAGGGCGATGACCCAGAAGCCGATGCCGTGGGGCATGCGCCCGTCCGTCCGGGACTGCGGCGTCGCAAGAGCTGTCATGCCCCCAGCGTCGTCGGGCATCATGATCTAGTCCAACGAACACTTTTGATGACCATGATCGATGACACCGATTCAGAGGAGGCGGCGCCATGGACACCAGACAGGCCGAGTACGCCCTCGCGGTCGCCGACGAGCTGAGCTTCACGCGGGCGGCCTGGCGCGTCCACGCCGTCCAGTCCACCGTCTCGGCCGGCGTGCGGGCCCTGGAGACCGAGCTGGGCGTCACGTTGTTCGAGCGCGACCAGCGCGGCGTCCGGCTGACGTCGGCCGGCGAGGCGGTCCTGCCGGTGCTGCGCGAGTTCGTCGGTGCCGGCGACCGGGCCCGCACGGCGGCCGACTCGCACGGTGCGCTGCGTGGTCAGCTGCGGGTCGGCGTGTTCTCGAGCGTCAGCTACCTGGCCGTCCCCCGAGCCGTCGGCGCCTTCCGCGAGGCCCACCCCCACGTGGAGCTGCGGCTGCGATCGGCACCCAGCGGCTCGGGGGAGCTCGCCCACGCCGTCCGCGAGGGTCGGCTCGACGTGAGCCTCTTCGGCCTGCCCGCCCCGTCCGCACCCGGCCTCAGCGTGCACCGCCTGGTCACGAGTCCGTACTGCGCCCTGCTGCCGGTGACGCACCGGCTGGCCGGACGCGACCAGGTGCGACTCGACGACCTCGCCGGCGAGCCGTTCGTCGACTCACCGGCGGGCTTCGGTAACCGGGACGTGCTCGACGCCGACCTGCGCGCCCGCGGATTCGTGCGCGACGTCGCCGTCGAGGTCACCGAGACCGCCGCGATCCCGGCCTTCGTCGCCAGCGGGCTCGGCGTCGGGCTGCTCCCCGAGGTCCTGGTCCCTCCCGGCATGGAGGTCGAGGTCCTCCCACTCGTCGAACGCATCGCGTGGGACTTCAACGTCGTCACCCGCCGCATGCCGCCGCCTGCCGCGAGCGCCCTGCTCGAGCACCTGTTCGCCGCCTACCGGGACTGACGATCAGGGCGTGCGACCCAGCACATCGACGACCTTCCTCGCGGTCTCCTTGGCCGAGCCGGGGTTCTGCCCCGTCACGAAGTTGCCGTCGACCACGGCGTAGGAGACGAAGGGCAGCTTCGCCTTCTCGTACAGCGCGCCCCGGTCCTTCGCGACCTGCTCCGCGTTGTACGGCACGAACTTGTCCACCCGCGCCAGGACCTCCTCGGCCCACGCGAACCCGGTGATCCGGCGCCCCGCGACCAGGTGGCTGCCGTCGGAGAGCCTGGTGTTCAGCAGGCCGCAGTAGCCGTGGCACACCGACGAGACGACGGCCCCGCGCTCGTACAGCTCGCGCGTGATGCGCTGCAGTCCTTCGCTGTCCGGGAAGTCGTACATGACGGCGTGGCCGCCGGTGAAGTAGATCGCGTCGTAGTCGGCCGAGTCCACCTGGTCGGGCCTCAGCGTGTCCTCGAGGAGCGCCATCCGAGACGGGTCGGCACGCCACGCCTTGGCCGTCCTGTCGTAGCTCGGGAACCTGAGCGAGCGCGGCTCGAGCGGCACGTGCCCGCCGGCGGGGCTGACCAGGGTCTGCTCGAAGCCGTGCTCCTCGAACACCTCCCACGCGTGCGTGAGCTCGGAGAGCCACAGTCCGGTCTCGTGCTCGGGATCGTCGTAGTGGCCGACGTTCGTGACCACGAGGAGGATGCGCTTGGTCATGTCATGCTCCTGGCTCGTCGACGTGCTGGCACGGACACCATGATGACGTGAGCCGGACCGCAGCACGTGCCTGAGTGGGTGCGGGTGCTCCTACGGCAGCGGACGGTCCGAGGCGTCGTACTCCGACCGCGCGGCGACCACGCTCGTCAAGTTCCGGTCCGACCAGGTCACGAGCGAGGCGAACACGGGCGCCAGGCTCCGGCCGAGCTCGGTGATCTCGTACTCCACTCGGGGCGGGATCTGCGGATAGGTCGTCCGCGCGACGAGTCCGTCACGCTCGAGCTGCCGCAGACGCTGGGTCAGGACCTTGGCGGTGATGCCCCCCACGAGCGCGCGGAGGTCTCCGAAGCGTTGCCGACCGTGCTGGTGGAGCTGCCACAGGATCGGCGTCGTCCACCGACTGAACACGATGTCGACCACCGGAGTGATGGGACAGCCCTCTGCCGGGACGGAACGGGTCGTGCGGAGCTCGTCCATGACGCCACCTCAGTTTC
The DNA here is from genome assembly GCA_023257515.1 of Aeromicrobium sp. GTDB lineage: Bacteria > Actinomycetota > Actinomycetes > Propionibacteriales > Nocardioidaceae > Aeromicrobium. Next base: position 37,824 of record JALRCA010000243.1, on the reverse strand, counting down.
TTCTAGGTACCTAGTGTACTCGGGCAACTAACGTCGAGCTCCCACGTCCACGACTCGCCTCGAGGAGACCAGATGACCGACCTGCACGGACCCGGACGACCCACCGATGACGGACTACCGGGCATCGCCCCGGGTGTGCGACGGCCGGGCCTCGTCCTGGCCTTCCTGTCCGTGGCCCAGTTCATGGTGTTCCTCGACGTCAGCATCGTGAACGTCGCCCTGCCGTCCATCGAGACCGCGCTCGACATCGACGAGGCGGACCTGACGTACGTCGTCACCCTGTACGGGACGGTGCTCGGCGGATTCCTGCTGCTCGGGTCGCGCCTCGCCGACACGTTCGGGCGACGGCGGGTGCTCCAGGTCGGCCTGGCCGTCTTCGGTCTCGCCTCGCTCGCCGCGGGCGTCGCCCAGGACCAGGGCGTGCTCTTCGCCGCGCGAGGCCTCCAAGGGCTCGGCTCGGCGATGATCGCCCCGGCCGCGCTGTCCACGCTGACGACCACGTTCGTCGGCGGAGCGGAACGTGCCAGAGCCCTCGGCGTGTGGGGCGCGCTCGCCGGTATCGCGTCCGTCGTCGGCGTCAGCCTCGGCGGTGTGCTCGCGGACGGGCCCGGCTGGCGATGGATCTTCTTCATCAATCTCCCGATCGCAGTCGCGGCCGTGCTGCTCGCCCCTCGCGTGCTGCCGGAGAGCCGCGGCGTCCGCCGCCGGTTCGACCTCGTCGGTGCACTCCTGCTCACCACGGCGCTCCTGACGCTGCTCTACGCGCTCGAGGAGGCCATCGGCCACGGGTGGGACGACACCGTCGTCCTGACCTGCCTGGCCGTCGCGGCCGTGCTGGTCGTCGCGTTCGTCGTGGCGGAACGCCGCAGCCCGGCGCCGCTGGTGCCGTTCGACGTCCTCCGCCGGCGCACGCTCCTCGTCGCGAACGTGGCCACCGTGTTCCTCCTCGGCACCGTCGTGACGGTGTTCTTCTTCGCGAGCCTGTTCCTGCAGCAGGTGCTCGACTACACCCCGGTGCGGACCGGCCTGGCCTACGTCCCGCTCGCCCTCCTGGTCGCGGTCGGCGCCGCAGCGGCGTCGGCGCTGGCGGCCAGGATCCCCTCCAAGATCGTGCTGGTCGCCGGGCTCGTGCTCGTCACGTCGGGGCTCCTCCTGCTCGCTCGGATGTCGGGCTCCGCCTCCTACGCGACGGGCGTCCTGCCGGTGTTCCTGCTGCTCGGCCTGGGGCTCGGCCTGTCGTTCGTGCCTCTGCAGATCGCGGCCCAGGTGGGCGTGCCGGAGGAGCGCGCCGGTCTCGCTGCCGGACTCATCAACACGAGCCAGGAGGTCGGTGGCGCACTCGGCGTCGCGGTGGCAGCCACCTATGCCTTCCGCCGCATCGACGAGCTGACCGCCGCAGCGGGGGACGACGCAGGGCTCGTCGATGCCGCGCGGATCATCGTCTTCCACGACGGCTTCCTCGCGGGTGCGGGATTCGCCGGTGCCGCGTTGCTCGTCTCGATCGCCCTGCTGCCGAGCATTCCGCGCCACGACGGACCGGTCGTCGCGTGACCGCGCGCGGTGGCGTGGCGAGGCCCTGGTGAGCACCGGCGACCGGCGGGTCGACGCCGGCCTCCCGGCCCTCCTCGTGGTCGGGGCGGGAGGACGCCTGGGCCGCATCCTGACGGCCGAGGCGCTGGGTCGCGGTCACCACGTGCGTGCCGTCGTGCACCGCGTCGACCCGCTCCCACGACACCCACGGCTGGAGGTCGTCCACGGTGACGTGCACGCGCCGCGGACCCTGGAGGACCACGTCGCCGACGCGGACGCGGTCCTCGTCGCGCTCGGCAGCGCCCACGCCCGGCGACCGGACGTCTCCGGGACCGGTGCTCGGGTCATCTGTCGGCTCATGTCCGAGAACGGACCGACCCGACTCGTGACGGTGACCGGTTCAGGCGCACGACTCCCCGGCGAGCATGTGGGGCCGTCCCACGCCGTGAAGCGTGACCAGATGCGACACGGGGCGCCCGACCTGCTGGCCGACGGCGACGCCCACCTCGCCGTGCTCGCCGGGTGCGAGGTCGAGTGGACGACGGTCCGCGTGCCGTTCATGACGCTCGGCGGCGATGCCGGCGGGACGGCTCTGACGCACGAGGCGCCGCCTCCTGCGGCCACCGTCCCCTACCGCGCCGCTGCCGCCACGATGCTCGACCTGGTCGTCGCCGGGGCCTGGCTGCGACGCGCGCCGTTCCTCGCGGCCTGGCCGCCCCCGTCCCACGACTCCCTCTCCCGGGGACTGCGACCCGCATAGGATTCAGTCACCCTGGACCGAAGAGAGCGCCCGTGAACGATCGTCCCGAGGACGGCCCCTCGCAGCCGAGCCACCCGCCGTACCCGGTCGGGCCCCAGCCCGAGCCCGACGACCGACCAGCACGGCGCGGACCGGTGGAGCCGCTCGGCGACCTCACCCGGTGGGTCGTGATCTGCTCCGTGCTGCTGACGGCGACGACGCTGGCGGCGGTCGTGGCCGCCTTCTTCTCGGTCGACCGGCTGCAGGAGGCTCGGGCGGACGAGCTCGTCCTCACGCCCTACGACGTCGTCGGCGTCCTGCGCCTGCCCTTCCAGGCGCTCGCCCTCGTCGTGACGTCCGTGTGGTTGTTCCGCGCCCGGCAGAACGTGGTGTCCCTGCGACCCGAGGCCACGCAGACCCGATCACCGGCGTGGGTCGTCCTGGGTTGGCTCATCCCGGTGGTCTCGCTCTGGTTCCCGTTCCAGGTCGTGCGCGACGTGCGGCGCGACGCCACGGCGCCCCGACACCACCGGGCTTCGGCACGCGGTGGGCACTCTTCCTGGTGACGATGTTCATGGAGGGGGCCAGCGGAGTCTTCACGGTCCCCGAGCTCGCCTCGGCCCTGCCGTACCTCGCGAGCGCTCTCGCACTCCTGTGGGTCGCGGCCCTGTCGGCGTGGCTCAGGGTCGTACGGAGCATCGCCCGGGACCAGGAGCAACTCGTCGCTTCCGTGACGTCCTGACGAGCGCGGAACCACGCGACGCCGTGGGGGCAGCGTGTCCGTCGACGACGGTCGCGAGGACCGGGGACTCTCATCCTGTGAGACGTCGATGCGAGGAGTGATCAGGTGGCCGAGTCGACGACGATGCGCTCGCTGGACGGGGCCATCGACGTGCTCGAGGTCCTCGAGGGCGCCCCGTCGGGCCTGCGCCTGAGCGAGGTCGCGCGCCTGTCGGGTCTGCACGTCGCCACCACCCAGCGCATCCTGGCGGCCCTCGAGCAGCGCGGTCGGGTCGACAAGGTGGACGGCCGCTACCGCGCGGGCGTCGGGCTGCTCTTCGGCGCGCACGCCTACCTGACCGGCAGCCCGATCGTGCTGTCGGCACGACCGGTGCTGCAGGAGATCGCCGCGAGCACCGGCCTGACCGCCTCGGTCTTCGTCCGGACCGGCTTCCACCGCGCCGTCATCGCTCGCGTCGAGGGCACGGACCCGCTGCGCTACGAGCTGCCGGTCGGCGAGCGGCTGCCGCTGCACGTCGGCGCCGGCAAGGTGCTCGCTGCGCAGCTCGAGCCCGAGGAGCAGGAGCGCCTGGTCCTCGAGGTCGCGCCGTACACGCTCGCCTCGGGCCAGGTCATGAGCGCCGACGAGATGCGCGAGTCCCTCGCGCAGATCCGAGCCGCCGGCTTCGCCGTCTCGATCGGCGAGCGCGTCCTCGGGACCCGATCGGTCGCCACCCCCGTGCGGAACCGCGAGGACGTCGCCGTGGCCGCGCTCCAGATCACCGGCACAGCGGAGGCCTTCCCCGAGGGACGCACCGCCGCGCTGGCCGACACCGTCCGCAACGCGGCGGCCCAGCTGGGGCGCCAGGTCTAGGTGTGATGTCCCGGGACGTCGTCTCGGGTTGTCTGCTGGATCGGTGAAGGCCTCCGGGGTGCGAGTGGAGCTGTCCAAGAACCGTTCCACGGGGCGATTCGCCGGGTGAACGAGGCCCATGTCCTGGGGGTGAGTGATGCGAGCCGAGACGGGATCTTCTCCCCGGTCTCCTCGCTTCGTGTGACGGTCCCTCGGACAAGGGCGGAAGCGAGGCGTGGACGATCAAGGACTCGGGTCGGGCTTTCTGATGGCGTTCTTGAAGGTCGGGATGTCATCAGTCTCGTCGTCGGTCGCGGCGGTGATCTCGCTGAGGTGACGCAGGCGGTCGATGCGCGAGTCCTGACCGACGATGCGTTCCAGCCAGGTCAGGGCTTCCTCGGTCTCGACGTGCCCGTGACCGAGCATCGCCTCGATGTCGGCCCAGTCCTTGGCCCGGTCGAACAGCACCTTGAACACGGTCAGGTCGGTGGCGGTCATCACCGGGATGCCGTCGAGGACCGCTGAGGGGACGGCCCGGGTGGTGACGAGTTCGTGGTACTGCGGATGCTGGGGCAGGAAGACGTCCAGCGGTGTCCTGGGGGCGGGGAAGAACAGTCGGGCCTGGCCGATGTCGGGGTCGGACAGGTCGTCGCGGTTCTTCTCGGTGACCTCGACGAACTCACCGAGGAGCTCCAGGAGGCGATCAACCTGCTGGAGGCTGGCGACGACGTTGATGTCGATGTCTGCGGTGAATCGGGGCCGGCTGACCCAGTGGGCCAAGGCGATGCCGCCGCCGATGGCGTGGTCGAACCCGGCATCAGCCAGCGCGGTGTGGACTGTTCGCAGACGATCCAGAAGCAGGGTCGTCTCGCTGCCTCCCGGCAGGCTCACGCTTCGGCCTTGGTCGGGCGCAGGAACCGCATGCCCAGGTCTTCGACGGCCGCCCACTCCTGCAGCGGCATCGTGGCGGTGCTCGGTTCGGGCCACGAGGCTGAGCGGACCGTCTCGTACTCGGCGGGGGTGATGGTCCCGGCTTCGACGGCGGACGCCAGGGAGCGGCGGATGTCGTCGAGCGGTTCCTCGACGAGACGAGCGATGGCATCCTCGCGGGCGATCATCCCGGCGGTCAGGCGCAGCAGCACCTCGTCGGTCTCGCTCAGGTGGTTCTCGACGGCGCGAAGGAGCCGGTGCACCCGGGGCTGGGTGATGCCGAGGCGAGTGGCGATGTCGCGCTGGGAGAGGCCCTCGTCGCGCAGGTCCGCTGCGGCGCGGGCATCGTCGATTCGGATGAGTCGCTCCAGTGCTCGACGGCGACGTGCCGCCTGGTCGGGCTGCTGGCCCGTGTGCGTGCTCTCGGTCATCGTTCCCACCTCAACTCCTGCCTGATACGCAGTGTATCAAGGCCGGTGGAGGTCACGTCCCTTCTCGATGCGCTGGGCCCGCTGCCGAGCGCTCGTCGGGCTGGACGACGTCGCGGTCCGGGCAGCGGACCGCGCCCTCGCCTCCTGGCGCGCGCGGATCGAGGGGCTCGTCGCGCAGATGGGTGGGCCGCCCGAGCTCGCCGACCGGATCTGGCTGTTCCACGACGGCGTCTACGGCGCCACCGACCCCGCCACCGCCGGACGCACGGCCGTCGACCTGGTGGAGGAGCTGGTGGGTCCGAGGCCGGCTCGCTGAGCAGCCGGACCTCGGCGATGTCAGGCGCTCGTCCCCGAGGTCCGCGTCTCGTCCCGCCGGAACGCCCTCCGGTACGCGCTGGGAGACAGTCCCGCGGCGGTGTGCAGGTGGGTGCGCATCGACGCAGCGGTGCCGAAGCCGGATCGATCGGCGACCTCGTCGACACTCAGCTCCTCGGTCTCGAGCAGGTGCTGGGCACGCCGGACGCGTTGCTGGACGAGCCACGTTCCCGGGGTCGTGCCGGTCTCGGCGCGGAACCGCCGGTTGAACGTCCGCACGCTCATGTGGGCGTGTCCGGCCAGGTCGGCGAGGGTCAGGCGTTCGTCCAGCCGGTCGAGGGCCCACGCCCGCGTGCCGCTCGTGGAGTGGTCGTCGGGATCGGGCACGGGCGACTCGATGAACTGCGCCTGGCCGCCATCTCGCCACGGCGCGACGACCATCTGGCGGGCGGCCCGGTTCGCGACGCCGGCACCGTGCGTCGTGCGGACGAGGTGCAGGCACAGGTCGACACCGGCGCTCAGGCCGGCCGAGGTGACGACGGGCCCCTCGTCGACCCAGAGGACGCGCGGATCGAGCTCGACCTGCGGGTAGAGCCGGCAGAAGTCCTCGGCGGCGCTCCAGTGGGTGGTGGCCCGGCGACCGTCGAGCAGGCCGGCCGCGGCGAGCACGAAGGCGCCGCTGCAGATGGACGCGACGCGTGCGCCGTGCCGCCGGCGGGCCAGCGCCTCGGCCACGCCCGGCCCCGGACGTCCGTCGTGGCGCGCAGCCCGGCCGTGCGAGCCGGGCACGATCACGAGGTCCGCGTCCGCCATCAGCTCGGGTCCGCCGTGGGGCGTGATGCCGTAGTCGTGGGTCGTGCGCACCGGTGCGCCATCGGGGCTCACGAGCACCACCTCGTAGAGCGCGCGACCCTCGTCGTCGACGGCGGCGCCGAGCACCTCCGCGGGAATGGTGGCGTCGTAGGCGACGACGGGCTCCACGAGGAGGACGGCGACGCGGGTGACGGACATGGCCAGATTCTTGCACCATGTGGCATCCGTGCCACTCGTCGGCACGGCCCCGCAGCACGAGGCTGGTGCGATGACCGACGCACGAACGACCCGCACGGTGGGCATCCTGGCGTTCGACGCCATGGAGGTGCTCGACTTCGCCGGCCCCTACGAGGTGTTCAACGTCGCCGGCGAGCTGACCACCGGTCCTCGCTTCGATGTCCGCACGATCGGCGTCGCGCCGGGTGTGATCGAGGGACGCGGCGGGTTCGCCGTCCGGCCGCACGAGACGATCGCGACGGCGGCGACTCCCGACGTGCTCGTCGTCCCGGGCGGCGCGGGCGCCCGCGACCTCGTGCGCGACCCGGCCGTCGTCGGCTGGGTGCGGACCGCCGCCGACGAGGCCGAGATCGTCCTGTCGGTCTGCACCGGCGCGCTCGTGCTCGCTGCCGCAGGACTCCTGGACGACCGGCCTGCGACCACGCACCACACCGCGTTCGAGACGCTCGGCCGGCTCGCCCCGTCCACCCGGGTGGTCACCGGCGCCCGCTACGTCCAGGGCTCGGAGCGCGCGTGGACCTCGGCGGGCGTCTCGGCCGGCGTCGACCTGGCACTGCGGATCGTGCGGCTGCTCGCGGGCACCGATCTCCACGACCGGGTCGTCGCGGAGATGGAGTGGGGCTGGACCGGCACCGACGATCGCGGCGCGACGGCATGAGGATCATCGACGCGGCCGCGTTCACGAGCGAGCGCGCCTGGGGAGCCCTCGACGTCGAGGCGATCGACGACGCCACCGTCCGCCTCCACTGGACCGACGAGGCCTACGTCTGGCACGTCAACGACGGCCCGGAGGTGTTCGTCGTGCTCGACGGCGCCGTCGACATGCACACCCGCCTCGAGGGGGTCGAGTCCGTGACGCGCTTGCGGCCGGGCTCGATCTTCCACGCCGAGCCGGGCGACGAGCACCGTGCCGTGCCCGCACCCGAGGCACGGGTCCTGGTGGTCGAACGGCGCGGCAGCGTCTGAGACGCGTCGGCGCTCACCTCACGGCTGGACCTCGCCGGCCATGGCGAGCACGTCTCGCACGAGCCGCTGCGGCTGGTCGTCGGCGATGCCGAGACCGAAGACGGTGCGGTAGTACAGCGGCGCGACGACGTGGTCGAGGACCTGGGCCACCGTGGGCGTCGCCTCACCTCGCCCCCGCGCACGGGCCAGCATGACCTCGGCCTGCCCACGCCGACGCTCGTTGACGGGGCACTCGATCAGGGCCTCGGTGCGGGCGGCGACCATGGCGCGCAGGTAGCGCGTACGCGCCGGACGACTGATGTCGTGAGCGATCGCGCCGGCCCACTGCGCCAGGTCACCCTCGATCGAGCCCGTGTCCGGCGGCTCGTCCCCGTCTCGCGTCAGCGCCGCGACGGAGACCTCCTCGAGCAGCGACCCGACGTCCTCCCAGCGACGGTAGAGGGTCGTCGGGTTGACCCCGGCACGCTCGGCGATGACGGGGAAGCTGATCTTCTCTGCACCCTCGCCCACGAGCTCGCCGACCGCGGTGTAGATCGCGTGGCGGACCCGGGTGCTTCGGCTCTCGGGACGGCTGCCGGCGGACGTGACCATGACCCGACCATAAAGCAAAGAAGTTTGCGCAAGCCAGTCGAGAGCCCTACGCTCAGGAAAGCAAAGATCATTGCTTTCGAGGAGGACCCGTGCTCAGCCGATCCGCATCCTTCGGCGTCGCCGGCACCGCAGGCACCGCCGCCCTGACGGCCGCCTCGGCACCGTCGCCGTTGTACCCGGTCTACCGACAGCTCTGGGACTTCTCGGCCTTCACGCTCACGGCGGTCTTCGCCGTCTACGTGTTCGCGCTCCTGGCCGCACTGCTCACCGTGGGCTCGTTGTCCGACCACGTCGGGCGTCGGCCCGTCGCCTCGGCCGCGCTCGTCCTGCTGGCGATCGGCATGCTGCTGTTCGTCCGGGCGGACAGCGCTGCCGACCTGATGCTCGCGCGGATCGTCCAGGGACTCGCCGTCGGCGCCGCGGCCAGCACCACGACGGCCATGATCATGGACCACGCGCCCGCCGCACGGCGCGGATCCACGGTCAGCGGCGTCGTGCCGACCCTGGGCCTCTCGATCGGGCTCGTCGTCTCCGGGGCCCTGGTCGAGTTCGCACCCCACCCGCGCCAGCTCGTCTTCTGGCTGTTCGCCGCGGGCTACGTCGTGATCGCCGCCCTGGTGTGGCTGACGCCCGGGAGCGCGCGGACGTCGACCACGTCCCTGTGGCAGACGCTGCGACCGAGCGCCGCGGTGCCGCCGGAGGTCCGCCCCGTCTTCGTCGCGCTGGTGCCTGCCATGGTGGCGACCTGGGCGCTCGGCGGCCTGTACCTGTCGCTCGGCTCATCGGTGCTCGGCGCGATCCTGGGCGTGCGCAGCCACTTCGTGGTCGGCGTCGCGCTCGCCGCCTTCTTCCTCGCCGGCGTCGTCGGCACCCTCGCCGCGTCGTCGCTGCCGGCCCGTCGGCGCGACGGCGTCGCCTACGGCAGCCTGGTCGTCGGGGTCACGGCCACCATCGCCGCCAGCGTCACGGGCTCCCTGGCGCCCTACGTCGTCGGCTCGGTCCTCGCCGGCTTCGGCTTCGGCGCCGCGTTCAGCTTCGTGGTCGCCGGGCTCGGCCAGGCGGCTCCGAGCGACCGCCGGGGCGAGGTCTTCGCGACCATGTTCATCGTCAGCTACCTGGCCTTCAGCCTCCCGGCCCTCGTGGCAGGTCTGGCCGACGAGGCGTTCGGCCTCCGACCGACGGTCGTCGCGTACGGCGCCGTCGTCATCGCCCTGGCCGTCCTGGCGTGGGTGGCGCAGACGGTCCGGAGCCGCCGCGCGGGCGGGGAGCTCGATGCGCGTGCGACGGTGCATCAGGAGGTCCGTGAGCGTCGCTCGGTCCGACGCTGAACGAGGTGCCGACCTGCGCGGGGGCTCGACCACCGCTGAGGAACGAGAGCCTCACGACCACGCCAGTCCGTCGATGACAGGCGGCCCGGCCACCCCCTGACGCTGCCCGCGATCACTAGGCTCGGCTGACGCCCGCCCGGGTGCGGTCCGGGGAACGGCCTCCGCGGACCCAACCGAACGGGCACCCCACCGCGTCTAGGTGGTGACAGAGTCGTCACGACCAGGGAGTCCCAGCGTGCGTCAGCCCACGGAGGCCGAGTACGGCGAGTTCGCCAGAGCCGCATGGCCGAGGCTGTACCGCTCGGCCGTCATGATCCTGGGCGATCGACAGCTCGCCGAGGACCTCGTGCAGACCGCCCTGGTCAAGACGTACGTCGCATGGCCCCGGCTGCGACAACCGGACAAGGCCCTGACCTACGCCCGTCGCGCCATGGTGAACCTGTCGCGCGACTGGTTCCGCAAGCACGCCTGGACCCACGAGAGCACCGTCGACGTCGCCGCACGCGACGGCGGGTCCGACGACGACCACGTGGCCGAGCTCGTGGAGCGCGTCGCGCTCGCCGAGGCGCTCCGGTCCCTGCCACCGGGTCAGCGCTCGGTGGTCGTGCTCCGCTTCCTCGACGACCTGTCCGTCCGGGAGACCGCCGATCTCCTGAACGTGTCCACCGGCACCGTCAAGAGCCAGACGAGCGCGGCGCTCGCCGCGCTTCGTCTGCACGTCCAGCTCGTCCCCGGAGGTAACGACCATGACTGACCAGCTCCTCGACCACCTCCGCCGGCACGCCGCTGACGAGACCGTGCCCGAGCTCGACCTGGAGGACGTCATCGGCCGAGGTCGACGCCTGCGCCGACGGCGCTCGGTCGCACGGCGGTCGTTCGTGGCGCTGGTGCTCGGCGCCGTCGTGGGGAGCATCGTTCTCGTCGGGGTCCGCGGCGAGGACTCGCCGGACGTCGGCCTCACCGTCACGTCGCGGCTCGACGAGAGCGACACGCGGCTGGTATCGGCCGCTTACCGGACCGGCGGGGCCTTCTCCCGCGGCGACACCCTCTGGTTCAGCGACCCCGACTACTCCGTCGACCTCGGCGTCACCATCCAGCTGATGTACTACACCGCCGACGGCGTGATCGCCGGCGTCACCGACGACGACGCCGGTACCGCCAGGCGTGGGTACGTCTACGTCGGCACGGACGGGACCGTCCGGCGGCTCCACCTCCCGGGCAAGGTCGTACCCGGTGCGGACGCACAGGCCGACCGCTTCGCGTACGTGACGAAGCGGGGTCCCGGCTACCGCATCCACGTGGTGCAGGCCTCGACCGGTCGGGAGCTGACGACTCGCGACTTCGAGGCCCGCTACACCTGGGCCGGCTGGGACGTGCCGCCGGTGGGCCTGACGGGCGACTACGTGGTCGTCGGTGTCGACGGCGCGCAGCGCGTCATCAACTGGCGGACGGGCAGGCGCGTCGCCGACGTGCCCGGCGTCCAGCTGCCTTCCACCGGCGGCGGACACGCACTCGGGTCCGACCTCGGCTGGACCACCTACCGCGTGGGCGACTCGGCGCGACTGCGCTCGACCAAGGACCTCGCGGTCTACTCACCCACGGACGAGGACCTGCCCCCGTGGGCGAACAACGAGCTCTCGCCGGACGGACGGTACGTCCAGACGACGAACACCTTCGTCTCCTACGACGAGAAGAAGCGCTTCGTGGGCGTCACCGACGCCGCGACGGGCAGGACGATCTCCGATCCGAGGGTCTACGTGACCGAGGTCGCGAGCGGTCACCGCATCAGCCTCCCGGGTCACGCCCAGACCTACGGCTGGACGCCTGACGGACGCCTGATCCGTGTCGAGGGCTCTACCATCACGACGTGTGACGCCGGCTCGGGTGACTGCACGAACCGGCGGATCGAGGTCGGCCCGGGCACGATCCGCATGGCCGGCCGCTACCTCGGCTCGTGACCTCGCGTCAGACCGTCCGCACGGTCCCTCCGTCGATGACGTACTCCGCCCCCACGATCGCCGTGGCGCGGTCGGAGACCAGGAACCCGACCAGGTCCGCGACTTCCTCGGGCGTCGCGAAGCGTCCCAGCGGCACCCCGCCCAGGGAGTCGAGGATGCCCTGCTTGGCCTCGTCGTGCGTGATGCCGCTCCCGCTGGCGAGCAGCTCGACGAAGTCACCGTAGGCCTCGGTCATGATGCCGCCGGGGCTGATGGAGTTGACGCGGACGCCGTGGGGCGCGAGCTCGTTGGCCAGACCTTTGCTGTAGGTCCGCAACGCACCCTTGGCCGCTGCATAGGGGAGCGTGGCGTCGTGCAGCGGCATCTCCCGCTGGATCGAGGTGAAGTGAAGCACCGTCCCGGAGCCTTGCTCGAGCATCGCCGGGACGAGCGCCCGGTCGAGTCGTACCGCACCCAGGAGGTTGAGGTTCAGCTCCTTGAGCCAGTGCTCGTCGCCAGCTGCGGCGAAGCCCCCGGGTGGTGTCGTGGAACCGCCGACGACGTGGACGAGGATGTCGAGTGGTCCGTCCTCGCCGACCCGTCCGGCGACGGTCTCGACTCCTTCGACGGTCGAGGTGTCCGCCGCGACGAACCGGTCCGGGCGCTCGTAGCCGTCGGGCTGCGTACGAGCCGTGACGTAGACGTCGGCACCCATCTCGCGCAGTCGCGCGACCACGGCCCTCCCGGCGCCCTTCGTTCCCCCGGTCACCAGGGCCCGTCGGCCGTCGAGCCGATCCCGATCGGTGGTGGTCATGGCGTTCTCCTCTGCTGGTGGCACGACCGGGCCTCGAGCCAGTGGGCCGCGGTGCGGCGCAGATCGATGGACCCGGTGCGGTTGACACGCAGAATATTACCACCGATATAGCCGTATGTATAGCACTGCTAACTGACGGTCAGGATGAAGCCCACGTAGCCGTGCCGGCGGCCGTTCACCTGGATCTCGACGGCGTGCTCCCCCGCGTGGTGTCGTCGGGTCGTCAGCTCCTTGAACGCGTGCATCGCCCGCAGGTCGACCGACTCACCCGGCCCGATGGTGCGTTTGGCCAGCTTGAAGACCTTGGGGGAGGACGAACCGTTCGCCTTGCGGAAGTGGATGACGTAGTCGATCGCGACGCGGGCCTCGATGTCTGCCTCGTTCGTGACCGTCGCCGTGAACTCCAACGCCCCTCCGAGCGAGACGCGCTCCGAGCCCAGGCGGGGTCCCTCGACGTCGAGCCCCGCGGGCGTGCCGAATCCCAGGAGGTCCAGGGCATCCGGGTCCGCCTGCTTGACCAACGTCCGCATGGCGTGAGCGACGACGCGATCGGTGTTCGCGTCGGGGCTCGCTGCCCATCGCCGTGCCGTCGTGACCGCGAGCGCCGGATCGAGCCAGCTGATGTCGTTGAGATGGTTGGCGACGGAGCGTCGGACGGTGACGCTCTCGTCCCGGTAGAGCGCGTCGAGGATGCCGATCGTGGCATGCGGGTTCGCCCGCAGCAGGGGGACGCTCTTCGCCCACGGCAGCCGGGGGCGCGTGCCCTCGCTGGCGAGGCGCCGGACGTGCTCGTCGGGCGAGCTCGTCCACGTCATGGCACGAGCCAGGGTGCGCTCGAGGTCGTGGTTGAGGAACGACCGGATGGCGAACTCCGAGCTCAGTCTCGGCGTCAGCTTCTCCAGGATCCGCAGTCCCCGGTCGAACCGCTCGGGCCCGGCGTCGCTCGTGAGCCGGGCTGTCGCCTCGGTCACCGGCCAGATCATCCACCCGGCGAAGTCGGTCTCGGCCAACGCCGCGTCGAGCAACGACTCGACGTCGTCCACCTCCGAGGGAAGGCCGTGCAGGACGGCGTCCCCCACGGCTCGAGCGCGATCGCTCAGTCCCAGGTCGTCGACGCGGTCCCACACGCTCGCGAGGTCGGTCCAGTCGCGTTCGGGCGCGACCCGGGTCAGTACCTCCGCGAGGCTGTCGACGACGTCCCGACCGAGCAGCTCGTCAGCAAGGGGCATGGCTGGAACAGACCTCCTGTGGCTGCCTCGGCACCTCGGCCACGAGCGTCCCTCATCGCGCGGACGAGGACGCCGCGCTGGTCCTGCTGGCCGCGATCCGGTCCAGGAGCTCGCCCATCATGGCCTTCTCGCCCTCGCTCAGAGGGAGGTCGCCGGAGCGGACGTCTGCCGCCAGCGCGACCGCGCGGGCCGCTGCGTGCCGTTCGTCGGACCCCGGGGCGTGCTCGACGAAGGTCGCTCCCAGGACGGCTTCTCGTACCGCGCGCGAGAGGTCGAGGTCGCGCTCGTCCTCTGGCTGTCCGATGAGGCTCAGGGTCACGCCGACGTTGGCTGCCAGGATCCGGGTGGCGGCCATCCTCGCATCCACCGAGAGGTGGCCCTGCGCTGCGGCCGGCTCGAGGATGAGCAGCATCATGTCCAGCGCCGGCCCTGTCACCGCGCACGGGACGCCCGGCTCGATGTTGCCGTACAGGCGGGCGTAGAACCGGGGATGGTCGAGGCCGAACTGCACGTGCTGGTCCCAGCCCTCGCGGATCGCGTCGAGAGGGTCCGAACCCGGCGCTGAGGTCGGGACGTACTGGGCGAAGCCGTGCTGCGCGACCGCGTCGACCAGGCCCTGCTTGCTGCCGAAGTGGAAGTACAGCGTCGGGGCCGTGACGTCCGCAGCCGCCAGGACCTCGCGCGTCGACAGGTCGCTGCCGGCGGACATCAGGTCGGTGGCGGCGACGAGCAGCCGGTCCTTCGACGAAAGATCCTTGGGGTCTGACATGACGCTAGTGTAACTCGTATAGCGTCGGTAGGGGCGTCCTCGCCCGGCATAGCCCCGGTCGGCGCCGACCCGTGCACCCGGTGTCGGTGGTGCTCCGTAGCGTGGAGGAATGCTCCAGATCACGCCCACTGGGCCGTTCGGGAAGGACAGGCATCCAGGTCTGCCGGTCGACGTGGACGAGCTGCTCACCGATCTGCGTGAGTGCTTCCTGGCCGGCGCCGACGGGGTGCACCTGCACGTGCGCGACGAGGCCGGGGCGGAGACGCTGGACCCGGCGCATGTCAACGTCGTGGCCGCGCGCGTGCGCGAGCTCGCCGCGCAGCTCGGCACCCCGGTCGAGGTCGGGCTCACCACCGGCGCATGGATCCACCCGAGGCTGAGCGAGCGAATCGCGATGATCCGCGAGTGGGAGGGGGTGGACTGCGCGACCGTGAACCTCTCCGAGGACGGTTTCGAGCAGGTCATGCAGACCCTGCTCGACATCGGGGTCGGGGTCGACGTCGGCCTGTGGGCGCCGCGAGAGCTCGACCTCCTGCTGCGGTCCGGCCATCTCCCGACGGCGCAGCGGGTCAGCATCGAGCTCGACCCCGGCGAGCCGTACTTCCTCCAGGGCTCACCGGAAGGCGTGGCGCAGCGCATCAACGACGCGCTCGACGACGCCGGGTTCGGTGGCCGGCGACTGACGCACGGCGTGGAATCCTGGACGTGGCCGCTCGTCGAAGATGCCTTCCGGCGCGGCCACGACACGCGAGTCGGCTTCGAGGACTCCATCCTCCTTCCCGACGGCGGCACCGCCGACAGGAACGTCGACCTCGTGCGCGCGGCCCACGAGCTGCGTCGGCGCGCCCGAGCGGACTCCGCCCAGGAGTAGAAGGTGGCGGCGCGACGTGGCACCTGGCCGCGTCAACTCCCGAGCTCGACGTTCGCCGCGCGGGCCCGCCCCGCCGTGTTCGCTCCGAGATGTCGAAGGTCCTGCACCACCTCGCGGTCGACATCGCTGCCTCGACTCCGATCACTTCAGGTTCTCGAAGGGAAGAGGCGGGCCGCTGCAGTCTTCTGCGAGACCGGATCCGGACCGCGGCCTCACCAGGCGCCTGAGTCAGCTCGGCCACATCGTTACCGAGTCCTCGGACCGCCGCGCCCGTCGCGAACGACTTCTGAGTCCTCGACCTGCAGGCTCACGCCGGCACGGAGCTCACTGCCCGGATCTGGACCCACCACTACCGTCACCCTGCCGACCGGAGTGCCCGGGCCTGGGAAGTCCACTGCCAGCACCCGAGTTCGCCATGTCGCGGTCCCGACGGCCACCAACCAGTCCCCCACCGTGACGGAGCTCGTCGACTCACCCACGACGACGGGACCAGCGCGCTGTGCGACACGGAAGACGTGGACGACCTCGAGTCGTCCCAGCACCCCGACGCGACGAAGCCTCTCCGCGACCGTCAAGCCGTCGTGCGGGACCTTGGCGTTGCGCCATGGAGCACCGGCCTCCAGCCAGGCCGAACGGAAGATGTCGATCGACCTCTCCCAGAAGTCCTGATAACCCCACTCGACATCACAACATGGACAGAAGGCGTACGACGGAACCCTGCTGTCCCACCCCCACGGCGGCTCGGCGGGTTCATATCCGCAGATGCGGCAGTACGCCTCTCTCGTGCTGACCATGGAGTCAATCCACCTCAGAGGGCGCCTAGATGTTCGGGGGTCCTTCTCCTGCAGCCAGATGGGCCAGACCCACGCGCTCCCGCCGACGCAGAGCGTCGGCAGACGAGACGCGCCTGAAGCTGGCCGCCTTCGCGAGGGCGCTTTCCTGCTCGAAGCTCAGCCGTGAGCACCGCTGGTCCCCCGTCCACGGAGCACGGGGCCTCACTCGGTTCCTCGTTCGACGTCTGCAGGTACTCCCACCGGTGGTTGTCGTCGCACCGGCACACCACCCACACTCGTGTCATCGACCGCGACTCCTGCCCACGCACCTCAGTCCATCATGAAGTACGAGCTCGGGTCATACGGATTCGCGTCGGTCTCGTCCCAGCTCACTGAACCGGCAACGACGACTCCGTCACCCATGCGGGTTCGCACCGAGATGACGTCCAGGTCTCCCGGGTAGTCGAACGACCACGGAGGCGCGTCCTCGCGCTGCACGAGCGGGCCGAGATGCTCGATCTGGGGACCACGGAGGCGGGTGCCGATGCTCAGGTACTTCACGTTCATGAACAGGATCTCGACCCTGGTCGGAAGCTCGTCAGTCTTGTCGGAGCGGTAGAGCAGACGATTCATCCCTCCCTTGAGGACGTGAAGGTGAAAGTCGCGATCAGGCTGGTCGAACCTGCGGCCTCTGCTCAAATGGGTACTCACGGCGAGCACCTCCTCTCATGAGCTGATCCTTCACCTTCCGTGGCTCATCGGTCACGCGCGTGCCCAGCGGCGGTGTGCCCTACTCCTCAGCGTCGCCGCTGTCCGGGAAGTCGCGCAACAGAGGCTGGGCGAGCCATCCGGGCGCGTCGCGTAGGAGTCGATCGCGAACGGACGACGGCAGCTCGCCACCGAGGTCTCGCAGTGCCGTCACGAGATCGCTCATCGCCTGCACATCCGTGGCCGACGTGGCCTCCAGTGCCCGGGTGATCGGTCCCAGGCCTTCGCGGATCCCCCACCTCGCCATGGCGTTGGCGGCGGGCAGAGCCCACACGGTTCGCTCCTCCACCTCTCGGCAGAGGATCGCGACGGCGTCGCCTCGTTCGCCGACCACAACGGCTACGCACGCCGCGAGGTACTGCAGCGAAGGGTCATGAACATGCTGCCTGATCACTGCCTGGAGCGCCGGGCCGACCGCTGAACCCAGGACCGGAAGCCGCTCCGCCATCAAGAAGCGAACGTCCTCGTCGCGCTCGCCCACGAAGGCAGCAACGCAGCGATCGACGCGCTCGCCGCCATCACGGAGCATCGCCTCGAACTGACGGACAGACCTCTCGATGTCACTCACAAGACTCCCGTCGCGGTTCGGTCGCCGGATTCAGCCCACCCACCCGCAGCAGCCACAGTCGGGAGCGTCCTCACGGTAGCGGTTCAGCTCGGCGTCGATCTGCGTCGTGCCGTCGTCCGCGTCACCTGGCCCGCGCGCATGAATCCCTGTCGTCTCCGGCCCCCGGTTCACGGCTGCACCGAGGCGGACGTCGGCCGTCCCGCTAGCCGTCCTCGATGCCGTGGGACTCCACGAGCTCGACCTGCGAAGCCTCGACCCCACCGACGAACAACGTTCGACCGCTCGTGTCGACCACCTCGATCTCGTACCCGGGAATCGGCGCGGTGTACACGTCCAAGATCGTGGCAAGGCAGCCTGCGGGCACGGAGCGCTCTGGGATCCCCGCGGGGATCCTGACCGTGTCGAACGGCCGGATTTCTAGAGTCATCTGACGACAAGTGTATTCGGGCCCTGGCCGCCACACGCAGAAAGACTTTCCCCTCGAGGCGATCCGCGACGCCGCGCGCGAAGGTGCTCATCGCGAAGCACCTGACCCCGGTCGCGACGTGCGCGTTGCACCCGTGCGCGCGGCGTCGGCCCTCCGCGCTCACTAGAACGACCCCCGCCGCCGACATGCATGGTCACCGGCCGCGGCTCTCGTCCGGCCTGCGCGGACTGGTGCGGCTCGCGTTCCTCGAGTCTTTGGCGACCTCGCTCGTGCCGGACCTGCTGCGCGGCTCCCACCAAGCGTCGCCCGGTACCCGGGTTCAGCTGAGCCAGGAGCCGGCGCACGACATTCTCGCCGACTTGGAATCGGGAACCGTCGGCGTGGCCGTCACGTCGGCGCCGCCCGACGGTCCGTGGGGCTGACGCACGTTCAGGACGAGCGTCTGGTGCTCGTGGTCCCGCCCTGTCGACGGCTGGCCAGCCGTCGACACGTCGACATCGGAGAACTGACGGACGAGGAGATCGTCACGACGCCGGTGGCATTCGACTTCCGCCCCTTCGTCGGCGACTTGCTCCGCGACAACGGGGTCAGCTCCCCGTGTCGTTCGAGAGCCAGGACCTCGCGACGATCGAGGGACTCGTGGCCGCCGGACTCGGCGTCGCGATCGTGCCCGAGCCGTTCGCCGGGCGATCCGGCACCTGCGGTGCCGCCCTCCGCACGACCGCCCCCCGTCGCCCCTCGCTCCATCGGCCTGCTCTGGCGCACTGGGGCTGGCTGTTCACGGCAGGGAACTTCGAGCTGGCCGGTGGGTCAGGCGCGCCGCCGCTACTCGCCGCTGGACTCCAGGAACGCGCGAGCGTCCCGGTGGATGAATGCTGCCTTGAGGTCACCCGCTCGATAGGCATCGCGTACCGCCTCAAAGGTCAACAATCCCGCCAGGTAGTCAGCTAGGCGGCGCGTGGCAGCCTCAATCTCGCTACGGCGTCCGTCCGGGTCAAGTGGGGATTTCAGGTCCAGTGACTCCACCACGGCCAGGTCCCGCGCCCACGGCAAGTTCTCCAGGTGCACGAGCACCGGACAGTCGGTCGGGAGGCGAGGAGTCACGTCGGTCTGCAGAGCAAGCCCGATGTCAACGCCTAAACGACGACCAACCGGCAACCTGTCCACGTGGACCACCCATTGGACCTCCGCACCCTTCAATCGCCATACACGACCGCGCCCACGGAGACCATTGGCCTTCAGGCAGTCCGCGATCCAGGCTTCGACATTCGCCTTGGAAATCATGAACTCGCCGCGAGGCTTCCGGAATGATCCTCCGCCATGCGGGCGATCACGATGAGATCGTCGAAGTTGGCATCTCCATCCCCATCGCTGCAACGGCCAGTCCAACTGCCGCTGTCTGGTGAGTGTTGGACCAGCATTCCGTAGTTGCCGAGTCCGTACTCAGCGATCCCGCCGATCTTCCAGCGATGAGAGAAGCGCAAGCGACACGGCCCACGCTTCGAGGGAACGACGCGCACTCGCACGTCCCAGTCGACGGTGTCTGACCAGAGCGTCACCACCTTCCGGTGATCCTCCAAGCGCTCAACTTCCAGCCGACCGTGCTCTACCCCCACCACGAAGCCTTGAGGCTGTGGGGCAGACACGTCCAACGAGAAAGCGCAGACAGTCGCCGTCTCGATATCGATCGAGAAGCTCGGATGGATGGTCAGCCCATCCTTCTGGATGGGCTGCCTGTTCGATTGAATACAGAGGTCGGACAGCGTATGCATCTATTCTCCGGGAGGTCTCGCAACGAACCGGAATGGATCGGCTGCCGCGTGATCGTCTGGCGTCATCGGTGTCACTACATCACCCCCGGATCATTGAGGGTAGACGGCGGTGCGCGGGATCAACAGGGAGATCACGGAGGACTGCGCGTGAAATCGGGCCGCTACAAGCAGAGAAAGACCCCGTGTGCTCCCTGCTGTCGCAGGGAGCACACGGGGTCTTCGTCTGGCGGTGGCGGTGGGATTTGAACCCACGGTGGGTTTGACCCCACACATCATTTCGAGTGATGCACCTTCGGCCGCTCGGACACGCCACCGCGGGGTACCTTACCGGACCGGTTCCACGCTCTCGACGGCGGTTCGTGAGCGACGGGCAGCGGAGACGAAGCCGTCGATGACGCTGTAGAGCAGCGCGGCGGCGACGCCGACGGTGATGCCGATGCTGGCGTAGCGGTAGGCGTCAGCCTCCCAGCCGAAGCTCGCGACGAGGTCCGGGTTCAGCAGCTCGCGCTGCACAGCCGGCCAGCCGGCGGCGACCACGAACAACGACGATGCCGCCAGGTTCCCGATCGCCAGAGCCCAAGTCCAGTGGCCCGTGACGAGCTTGACGACCTCGAGGGCGATCGACACGGCGAGCGAGAGCAGGATCAGCGGGAGCCACCCGGACCACAGCCCGGAGTCGAGCAGCACCTCCTTGCCACCTCCGTCGACCTCGAACCAGGCGACCGACGTCGCGAGCACCAGGAACACCCCGACCACGACGAACCAGACGATCGCCGCGACGGGCTCCGCGACCGGGATGTCGCGCTTGCGCGGCACGGACGGCAGCCGGTCGACGGTCCACTCCGGGATGCCCGAGTCGACGTTCGCGCGCTCCAGGATCGCGAAGGCGAGCGTGGTCCAGAAGCCGACGTGGACGATGCCGGAGAGGAGACCGGCGATGAACCCGCCGATGGCGTCGCCACCGTCGCCGTTGATCCAGGCCGACCCCGCCGAGACGACGGCGATCAGGGCGGGCACCCAGATCATGAGCTTGATCGTGATCCGCTTCCAGACGAGGAAGTAGCGGGGCCCGATGAGCTGCAGCTTCTCGCCCGTGTACTGGCTGGCGAGCCTGCCCGGCTCACCCAGGTCGGTGAGCACCGCGCGCTCGGCGGACTCGGTGTCCTCGCCGGTCTCGACGCGACCGGCGACCATGTCGTCGATCGAGCTGCGGAGCTCGGCCGCGATCTCGTCGCGGCGCGACTCCGGCACGGAACGCACGGTCGCGTGCACGTAACGGTCGGTGAGCGTGGTCATGAGATTCCCCTGTCGGTGAGTGTGGCGATGGCGGTGCGGACCGCCTCGAGATCGGTGAGCAGCGCGTCGAGCATCTGCTCGCCGTCCGCGCTCGTGCGATAGACCTTGCGCGGCCGCGACTCCGTGGTGTCCCACTCGCTGGTCAGCAGGCCTTGGTCCTCCAGCCGACGCAACAGCGGGTACAGCGTGTTCGCGTCGACGTTGATTCCGGCGTCGCCGAGGGTCTGCAGCAGCCGGTAGCCGTGGCCGGGCGACCGCAACGCCGCGAGGCTCGCGACGACCGCGGTGCCGCGACGCAGCTCCTGCAGGTGCGTCGGCAAGGTGTCGTTCCAGGTCATGTTCACGACATTACTGTGTGCCACACAGTAATGCAAGTCAGAGGTATGTCGTGGCACGCAAGGAGGGTGGCCCGCTGCGGCGGACCACCCTCCTCGACGCGCGTCGTCAGCAGCTCGTGCGGGTGTAGACCCTCTCCCCGTAGTAGAGCGCATTCGTCGACGTACCGAAGCGGATGCTGACCGCGTGACCGGCGTTGGGGGCGTCGTGCTGCTCGTAGTGCAGGTGCGTCGGCGTGCTCGAGCTCAGCCCGCTCTTGCCGACGGTGCCGATGGTGGTCGTCGCCGACACCGTGGCACCGCGGCTGACCGAGATCCGGCCCAGGTGCGCGTACAGCGTGGAGTAGCCGCCGGAGTGGTTGATGATGACGGTGTTGCCGAGACCCCCGCCACCGGTCGAGGCCTTGGCGACGGTGCCGGCAGCGCTCGCCTTGACCGGCAGCCCGGCGTCGCCGTCGCCGCTCGTGCCCGCCTTGTTCATGTCCATCGCGCGGTTGGGCGAGCCGGCGTGGTTCGCGCGGGTCGAGCCGCGCCAGTCCTGCTGGCACGGGAAGGGCACCTTGAGCACGGGACGCGCAAGCGTCTCGACCTCGGCGCCGGGCGCTGCCTGGGCGGCACCCGTCCCGACAAGGGTGCCGAGACCCAGCGCGACGACGGACAGGACGGTGGCGGTGGTGCGGACGTTCTTCATGGCGTTTCCCCTCGATGTGGTGGTGCGGTGATGGTCTGCGGTTCAGAGCTGGACGCGGGCGCGCCACGCGTAGTGGACGTCGGAGCCGAACTTCTGCAGACGCTCGGCCTGGCCGATGGTGCGGCCCCTCGTGACGTAGAGCTGGTCGTAGGGCACGGTCCCGGCCTGCGGTGTGGCGAAGCGCTCGAGACCGAACGTGGAGCCCTGGGCGAGGTGGCGGTTGAAGTCGCCGACGAGGGCCGTGGTGATGCCGCGCGCCTTCAGGTCGGCGACGACCTTGGTGACCTCGCGGTTGTGCTGCAGCCAGCGCTCCTGGCGCTCGGGCTTCCCGCTCCACGCGCCGCTGATGTAGTGGGTGTTGACGAACCCGAGCTTCAGGCCCGACTCGCGGTGCTTGAGCACGACCCACGTCACGAAGCGTGCGGGCGTGACGCCGGCCTCGCCCGCGTGCGTGCGCACGAAGCCTGACCCGGTCTTGTCGAACACCGAGCGCTTCCACGAGATCGGGACGGCGTTCGCGGCCGCGGCTGCCCCCTCGGCCTGCCGAGGACGGTAGGTCGCGTAGCCCGAGAGCGCGTCGAGCTTGCGGTGGCCGGCGGCGGTGTCGACCTCCTGCCAGCCGATCACGTCCGCGAGCGGCCGGAACTCGGCCTTGCCGTGCCAGGTGTTGTGCGTCGCGATCGTCACCTGGGCCGCGGCGTGTGCCGGCGTGACCGCGAGCAGCAGCGACGCGACGGCGCCGACGAGCGCCACGAGTCGTGCGCCGAGGCGCGTGGACGTTGACATCTCTCGATCCCCCGATCCGCCCGGTCCCCCGACCGGGCTCTGCGCACCACGGTGCCGCCCGGTCCTGCGGATCGGCTGCGGGCGCGCTGCGAAGCAGCAACGTCACCCGTGGCAGGCTGGAGCGTGACGGGGGTCACGTTCCCCGCACGAAGGGGTGGACATGGACAGCACGACCGCCGGCAACACCGACGTCGCCCTGCTGGAGACCACGATCGGCGCCGATCTCGTCGCGACCGTCGAGCGCATGGGCGACCACGAGGCGCTCGTCGAGTGCGCCACCGGTCGCCGCTGGAGCTACCGCGAGCTGCTCGCCGACGTCGACACCGTCGCGCGGGGACTCGCCACGCTCGGCGTGACGAAGGGCGACCGCGTCGGCATCTGGGCGCCCAACTGCGCGGAGTGGACCGTCATCCAGTACGCGACGGCGCGGCTCGGCGCGATCCTCGTCAACGTCAACCCGGCCTATCGCGCGCACGAGCTCGGCTATGTCGTCCGGCAGTCCGGCATGCGCACGATCGTGGCCGTCCGCGACTTCAAGGGCTCGTCGTTCGCCGACATGATCGACGAGGTCCGTCCCGACAACCCGACGCTGCAGGACGTGGTGCTGATCGGCGAGGCGTCGTGGGACGAGCTCGTGGCCGCCGGCCGCGACGACGACACGGACCTGGCCGCGATCGAGGCCGGTCTCGAGCCGACCGACCCGATCAACATCCAGTACACGTCGGGCACGACCGGGTTCCCCAAGGGCGCGACGCTCTCGCACCGCAACATCCTGAACAACGGGTACTTCGTGGGCGAGCTCATCGACTACACGCAGGACGACCGCATCTGCATCCCCGTGCCCTTCTACCACTAGATAGCAACGCACCGTAATAGACGGGGGGAGGGTCCCCCGGCCTCGTGAAACGCAGGGGACCGTATCGCATAGCGAGCGAGCAGCACCGCGACCTGAACCGTCCCGGGTCCCGGCGACCCCACGCCCTGATTCTGGGCCTCACGGAACGCATGAGAGCGCCCCGGGTGCCGAAGAAATCTCAGCAATCCCAGGGCGCTCGGGGTCCAGGCTCAGCGCACGATGATCGCGCCGACCGACGCGCGACGAGCCCACGTCACGTACTCGCGAGGGAGCATCTGGCCCTCGATCGAGGGCCCCCAGGCGTCGTAGGCGGCCTGCCAGGCGTCCTGTGCAGCCTGCCTGGCGCTCTCCGTGCCTCGCAGGTGCTCGGGGCACCAGTAGTCCACCGTGGGGTCGACGAGGTGCTGGGGCGGCGGCTCGGCCTCGGTGAGCGGTCGCGCTGCGGCCGCGCGGCGCCTCACTGGACGACTCCACGGATCCCGTAAACGCCTCGTGCGCCGCCGCGACGCTGTGGCCTCGACACCTGCTCGCCGTCGCCCTCGGCGTCCACGGCGTCGTCGGGCAGGCGCAGCGCGGCCATGAGTCGCGCGTAGACGATGCCCTGCTGGCGGGCCTCGACGAGCAGCGGCTGCGCGACCTCGTCACCCTTGGTGTTCACCACGGTCAGCGGCGCGTCCTTCATGGCGTCGGCGATGAGGTCCAGCCGGTCCGCCACGCGGCACAACTCGGCGAGCAGGATCTGCTCGTGCGTGGCGAGGTCGAACTGCTCGACGATCGAGGACCACAGGCGCTTGCCACTGCGCCCGAGCCCGCGGGGCGCCCTGGGCCTCGGCGAGGCGCTCATGCCACGACCTCGTGCCGCTGGTGGGCCTCACGGTCGAGACGCGGCCAGATGGCCGACGAGCCGAGCCGCCGGTTCAGGGCCTCGTCGTCGGGGTACTGGGCATCGCGCTGTATCTGCGCGCGCCACTTCAGCACGGCGGCGGCGTGGCGCTTCCTCGCGAGTCGGACGAGCGGGTGGCGGATGTCGCGCCAGGTCTGCACGTCCACCTCGGCGGGAGAGGGCCAGCCGTGGTGCTGGGCCTCGTCTCGGTTCACGAAGTCGGAGATGATCGGCGCCGCGAGGTGCTGCGGGATGGGCGTGGGGGTGTACGTCGAGACTCGGGGGCGCTTCGCGCTGTCCCATCTGCTGGCCACGATGTGGCTCCTTCGATTGTCGGGGGATTCGGGGGCGGCCCGAACCAGCACGGCGTAGGAGACGCCGCCGTGCTGGCCGCAGGCTGCCGGGCGTCACTCCGGCCCGGGCCGCTGCCTGCGTGGCTCTAGGTCACGGCAGGAGGCCTTCACGCAGCCGAGCGGCGACGTCCTGCGGGGCGTACCGCGACTGCGCGGGGCTGCGGTGCGAGAGGCGCTTGACGCCCTCGGTGCGCTCCTCGTAGGTCTCGATCGCTTCGAGCTTCCCGAGGTCGGACTGGCGACGGGAGGCCCACAGGGCATCGCGGGTGACCTCGGGCACCTGAGCAGGCTTCGGGTCGTCGAGCAGGTCGCCGTTCAGCACCGGGTCGCGGTCGATCGTCCTCAGCAGGTCGAGCGCCTGGTCAAGCGACGGCAGGACCGCCCCGAGGGCTCCGGCGTCCTTCGTGCGCCACAGGCCATCACGCTTCAGGGCGCCGACCTTCTTCGCGTATCGATTGATCGCCTCGGACGCGAGCACCGCGCGGGCCACCTGGCCTCGAGCCTTCTCGAGCGCCTTCTCAGCCTTGGCGCGCTCGACCGCCGCGGACTCACGAACCTTGCCGATGAGGCGGTGGGCCTCCTCCTGCACGATGCGCACGTACTCGCGCTGCGCAGCCTGGGCGGCGGCGTACGTCTCGTTCCAGGCCTTGCCGCGCAGCGCGCGCTCGACCGTCCAGTCAGTCGCGGGGGCAGCCTCCCGGCCCGCCGAGATGGCCGCGGCGCGCTGGCCCGGCTCGTCGCGCTGCTCGCGGTCGGCCAACTTGAGGCGCCCGGCGGCGTCGTTCGCGGCCTCGACGGCGCCGCGCAGGTCGGCGTCGGCCTGCGCGATGGCCTCGGACTCGAACGCGCTGTGCCAGTCCTCGACCGCTTCGAGCAGCGGCGACGCGGCGGTCAGGCCGGGACGGGGCGCGCGCTTCGGGCGCTCGCCGAGCGGGACCCACGGCGCCTTGGGCGTCTCGTAGTCGTGCGGGCTGCCGCTGAGGCCGAGGTCGGCGAATCCGTCGGTGGGCCTCGCCCTGGGGGTCGACTGCGCGCCGTCCTCGACGACGGTCAGGGTGGGCAGCACCTCGGTGCTGGTGGTGTCGTTCTGCTGGGGCTCGGGCACGGTGTGCTCCTTCGGTAGTGGGTGAGGGCCAGAGGGCTGGTCCTCGGCTGCGTGGGCTAGCCATGTGCGCGACCTGCTGCCGCGCTCGGTGCTCCGATCTGCTCGTGAGTTCTGGGGGGGGTGGTGCTTCTAGGGGAGGACCACAGGGGGGATTCGCTGAGGATTCGAATCCCCGTGGCGCCACCGACGGCGTGTCCCCTCGGGGGTCGCTAGCGCTCCCCCCGATACGGGGGATACACCTGCCGGATGGCCTGGAACGCCAGCCGAAATCGTGAATCCCGGACGTGTAGCCGATCTGGGCCTCTCGGGATACGCTCCGGCGGCTCACGACTGGTCCTCGTCGGCGTGTCCGTGGCGCTGCCTCCACACCCGGATCGCGGTCTGCAAGTGCTCGTCCTTCCCGCGCAGGCCGACCTCTCGTAGGTGGGCCTTGGCGTCGCGCATCGAGGCCGTGGCCGGGTCGAGGTCTGAGGCGTCCAGCGCCTCGACGCGCTCGGTCTCCTTCGTCGCGGCAATGACGTGGGACGACGGCCTGGGCACGACCTTGTGGTGCAGGTGAGGCTCGGCGACGCGCTCCAGCGTGAGGTCGTTCTCGGCGAACACGAACCGGGCGTCGTCACACTTCAGCCGCACGTGGGTGTCGTCGACCTTCGTCAGGGACCAGATCGCGTCCACGTCGCCAGCCTTGGCCGATGCGCCACGCGCGTGGCTGCCTTCGTGGCCGGAGTGGTCGAGCCGCACGAGGGCCACGCCCGCCGCCTTGAGCCGGGCGCCGGTGTAGCGGTGCCAGGCCAGCGACGTGTCGTTGCTGTTCTCCTCGCCGTCGTGCGTGCGGCTCATCGTGTCGACCACGACCAGATCGGCGTCGTACGTCGCGACCGCGCGCATGATCTGCTCGCCGCCCGCCGGGGAGTCGAGCGCGGCGAGGTCTGGGAACGACAGGTAGTGCAGGCGCTCCAGGTCGGCGGGCTCGTGTCCCATCGCCTTGAGTCGGGGGATCACGTCGTCATGCAGCGAGTTCTCCAGGTCGACGTACAGGACCGACAGGGGCGCGCGGGCTGGTCCTCCCAGAACGCCGCGCCCGGCTGCCAGCGACGCCGCGATGTCCTGGAGGATCAGCGACTTGCCGACCTTCGGCGCCGAGTAGATCGAGACTGAGCGCCGAGCAGGCACCAGCGGCTCGGCCAGCCACTCCGTCTCCTCGGGAGCCTTGTCCCACTCGCTCGACCAGTCCACGGACGGCGGCACAGGCAGCGGGATCTGCGCTCCCAGGTAGCGTGCGGCCACCTGGGCCTGACGCTGTCGCTCCGTGCGCCGGGCAGCGGCCTGGGCCTCGGCGGCACGCTCGGCCTCGTGCGCTGCGCGCAGCACGGCGAGGCGGGTACGCAACTCCTCAAGGCTGGGCGTGGTCACTGGGCCTCCCCAAGTCGGGCGACGACCTCGGCGAGCGCTTCGGCATCCCCGGCGCGGTCGTACCGGTCGGCGAGGTCGAGCAGGAGGTCCCGTCCCGCGGCGGTGCGGTAGAACGCGTCGATCCGCTCTCGTGCCACCTGCTGCTCGCGCTCGATGTCGGCGCGAAGGCTCGCGGCGTCTGTCGGCTCGGCGTCCGTCACGTCGAGCAGACACGGGTCGTTCCGCTCAGCCAGCACTTCGGCCTCGGTGCGACCTCGATAGAGCACGGCGCCCGTGCGGGCCAGGAAGTCGTCCCAGGTCTCACTCATCGCGCACCCCCGGGAACGGCGGCGGCGTGCTCATCTCGACGAGGCGCGCGACGTCGTCCGGCCGGAGCGTCGGCAGCGCCTCGCGGACCACCTCGGCGATGTGCCGCACCGATTCGAGCCGGGCGAGCCTGGCCCTCGTCCAGAGCACGGCGTGCTCCGCTGACGAGCACCGGTCGAGCCGTGGGGAGTCCCAGCACGCGCAGCCGTGCCAGCGCTCCGCGGTGACTGCGGCTTCCGCCTCGCGGACCGCGTCGCCAAGGGTCGAGGCGGCTAGAATCGGCGTAGATGCCGACGATGGCGTGCGCGTACTCGTCACGGTGACCTCCGGTGTGGTGCCGGTGGTCAGACGGCTGGGTGTAGGTAGAACGGGTGGCGGCGCTGAGGTGGTTCTCGGCGCCGTCGCTGCGCGTCATCGAGCGGCCTCGACGAGGCGCTGGACGTAACGGGGCGGCAGGCTGAGGACGCCGTTCCAGGTGATGACGCTGTGCCGCGGGATCTGGCCCGCCGCGATGAGCGCCCAGACGCCGTCCACGCCCGTGTCGAGCCGACGGGCAGCCTCGGCGAGGCTGATCGGCGTGCGGTTCGTGCGGCGTGCGTGCGGGCCGTAGCGGACGTCGGCGGCGGTCATGCCGTCGCCCCGATGCGGCGCGCGGCCACGAACGCGTGCACGTCCGACTCGGCGATGCGCAGCATTTTGCGCGAGAGGCGAGAGGCAGGTAGTCGGCCCTCGGCCACGTGGGTGTAGACACTGCGCGTCGTGAGGCCAAGCATTTCGGCCACTTCGGCGGGAGAGAGATAGCGCTCGGATGGCGCTGGGGGGTTCGGCACGATGGTGCTCCTAACCAGTCGGAAGGGGATGTCACGGCGTCTCGCCAAGTGACAGACCGACTGGTCAGTGCGGTGCGGGCGCTTGCCCGGCTGGGGCGACTCTAGCCGCCCGTTCCGTCAGTAGCAGGATAGCAGAACTTGAATGCACGGCTGCGCATCCTTGTCAAGTCCCCGTCTCTTCGATCGAGACGGGGACTTGACACTCACGCCCTGCCCAGGGCCATGCGCACCAGTTGCTCGTTGGCGACCGGCGCCCCCGCCACGGTCCCTGACGTGCTCGTGGGCACCGTGGTCGTGCCGTCCGTGCCGTGGATGCGCAGGCGGGTGTGGTGCTCCCCCCGGCCTGGGAGCAGCGTCACGGAGTCGACGTACTGAGCCACGAGCCCGCGCCGCTCGCCGAGATTGAGGTCAGACCACTGCCGTTGCGCGAGGAGGTGGTCGAACCGGCGGCGACGCGGGGCCTGCTGCTCGACTCGGCGCAGCCGGGCCTCCTTGGCGTCCAGCATCCGCTCGAAGCGGGCGTCAGGGACCTCCCCGGCTCGGTAGCGGGCCCACAGCGACTCGATGTCGGCCAGGGCGTCCTCGACCTCGCGCGCGGCCTTGACGGCGTCGGCGTCCGCGGGCTGGTCGAGCCTGCGCGCGTGCTGGTCGAGGACGTAGCCGACGACCAGCGTCTCGACCCACTCGGCGTAGGTCGACAGGCTGTGACCTCCTGCCGCACAGGCGTAGCGGGTGCGCTTCTCGCCGCCGTTGATGGCCCGGTGAGAACCAGACAGCGGCGCGCGGCATGCCCGCCCCTCCTGGGCCTCGTCGAGCACCACACCGCAGCGCAGGAGGCCGCTGAGCAGGTGCCTGCGTTCGTTGTGGCCCTCGCGCTGTGCGCTGACCCGCATCGCCTCCCGGCACGCCGCCAGGTCGTCCTCGGTCACGATGGCGGCCCACCGCCCCCGCCCCACGACCTCGCCGCGATACTCGCGCAGTCCGGCATAGGCGGCCTTGCGTAGCAGGTGGTCGACGCTCGACGCCTTGAACGGGCCGCCGGTGACCGTGGTCAGGCCGCGCGCCGCCAGGTCGGCAGCAATCGAGCGCGTCGACTCCCCCGCCGCCCTACGGGCGAACGCCTCGCGGACCACCTCGGCCTCAGCCTCGATGACGTCCATGTCGCGGGTGTACCCGTAGAGCCGATAGCGCCCGCCCTGGTACTCCCCGCGCTGGGCGCGCTGGTGCTTCTGGCGCTTGACGCGCTCGCCGATGCGGTCCGCTTCCTGGCGAGCCACCGCGCCCTTGATGCGGGCCAGCATCCGCCCGTTGCTGGTGATGAGGTCGACGTCGCCCGAGACGTTCGCGAGCGTGAACCGGTGGGCGTCGGCCAACTCGATGATGTGCTCTAGTTCGGCAGGCTTGCGGGTGAGTCGGTCGAGGTCATAGACCACCAGTCCGCTGATGACGCCGCGCTGTAGGTCGGCCAGGAGGCGCTGGTACTCAGGGCGTGGCACGGCCTTGGACGCGCTGACGTCGTTGTCCACGTAGTGCTCGCGCACCTGCCAGCCATTGCGCGCGGCCAGGGCCTCGCAGTCCTCGATCTGACGTGCGACTCCGAGCGCGTCGCCCGTGTCGTCCCTGCTGATGCGGGCGTACACCCCCACGGCCATGCCTGCCGCCTCGGTGCGCTCGTGCTGCTCGGCGTCTCTTTCGGTCATATGACCATTCTGCACTAAGCACCACTGCTTCGGCATGGTCATGGGCAACCTCGCGGCCACGACGCACGGGGCGACGATGGTCATCCCGGCACCGGCGTTCGACCCGGCCGCGACGCTGCGCGCGACGGCCGAGGAGCGGTGCACCTCGCTCTACGGCGTGCCGACGATGTTCATCGCGATGCTCAACGACCCCTCGTTCGAGGAGCACGACCTGTCCGCCCTGCGCACCGGCATCATGGCCGGGTCGCCGTGCCCGGTCGAGGTCATGAAGCAGGTCATCGATCGCATGGGCGCCGAGGACGTGTCGATCGCGTACGGCATGACCGAGACGTCACCGGTCTCGACGCAGACCCGTACCGACGACACGGTCGAGCGGCGCGTCGCGACGGTCGGGCGCGTGCACCCGCACCTCGAGGTCAGGGTCGTCGACCCGGTGACGGGTGACGCGGTGCCGCGGGGCGAGGCCGGCGAGCTCTGCACGCGCGGGTACTCCGTGATGATCGGCTACTGGGACGAGCCGAAGAAGACCGCCGAGGCGATCGACGCCGAAGGCTGGATGCACACCGGCGACCTGGCCGTCATGGACGCCGACGGCTACCTGAGCATCACCGGGCGCATCAAGGACATGGTGATCAGAGGCGGCGAGAACATCTACCCGCGCGAGATCGAGGAGTTCCTGCTGACCCACGGCGACGTGCTCGACGCACAGGTCATCGGCGTACCCGACGCGAAGTACGGCGAGGAGCTCATGGCGTGGATCCGCATGCGCGACGGCGCCGAGCCGCTGACGGCCGAGTCGCTGCGCGCGTTCTGCACCGGCAAGCTCGCTCACTACAAGATCCCGCGCTACGTCCACGTCGTCGACGAGTTCCCCATGACGGTCACCGGCAAGGTGCGCAAGGTGCAGATGCGCGAGGAGGCGTCGGACCTGCTCGGCCTCTAGTCACTCGCCTTCGGTGTACCGGCAGAACCTGACGGCGGCTTCCAACCGTGAGTCAGTTCCGGCCCTGAAGACTGGGTGGATTGCCGCCGACCCGGACTAGAGTCGCTGGTACTACTTGGCACGGGTCACCCCGCCGGAACCCTTCGGCGGGGTGGCCCCACCAACTCGGTTCGGCGCACTCGACCTACTCGTCCCAGCCGCGCCCTTGCGCATCGCTGACTTTGACACGTACCGGCCGGACGCTGCAGACCGTCCGGAGTAGCCGCTACCCGCCGGGGGGAGCCGCTTTGCCATGAACCTCAACTCCTCAGGATTCGACCGGGGTTAGCAACTGAAGCAACTGTATCTCGGTGCAATTGATGATGACCCCACTTGTTCCTTCGACCTCGGATCCGATCGTGCCGTCGGCTTCAACCTCAAACGCCCGCTCCAAGAAGAGCTGGTGATCCTCCGGAAAGGAAGTCGCGTAGGAGGACGATCCGTAGTAGCCCGCGATCCAGCGGTCATCGTTTGTAAGAATCCGGATGAAGCACTCTTCGGCGGACTGGAACGCCTTGTCCCAGGCCGTTGGGGTCAAGTCGTACCTCGCTACTTGAGGCAACCTCTCTTGAATCGCCAAGAACCATTTCCAGTTCGGAGCCGGGATCAGCGCGAGAGCGGCAGGTACGACTATCCCCCCGAGAAGAGCAAGAACGGCCCCCAACCGCGGATGATTTACGGCGTCCCCCGTTCCTCTTGCCGTCTCGATCAGAACATCGCCCAAGATCGCCAGATACACCAGCCCGAAGATTCCGGACGTGACTACGGCCCTGACGATGCGAGTTGACAATTCGAGGTCGAGTGGAAGACGGCCTCTGACTGAGATGCGCATCGTCTGGTACACGAAGCCAGGGACGACGAAGAGCAGGAAGATCAACAAGCTATTGATCGACGTGGGCGCCATGAGGTCTCCGCTCTTTCGCAAAGTTCGTCCAAGCTCGACTGCGGGGCGATACAGCGGTCGAGTAGCGTCTTCGAAGGCTAGCTAGCGCCGCTGACATTTGGCGCCACGTGCCGATCGGCCGTACGTCCGGCCCTCGGCCACCGCTCGTAACGCCTCAACATCTTGGTCCGATTCGCCGTTTGACGACCTGCCTCTAGTCTCCGCTCAAAAGTGTCCGAGCCAGTTCCTAGTCTTGAAATCCCCGCGCAGGACGCGCGGCTTGAGCCTCCAGGGAGGACCTGACTATGGCAAAGACCCCGAAGAATCACGGAAAGCCGTGGACTTCCGCCGATCGGAAACAGCTGAAGGAGCTCGCGAAAGGCAACACGCCGACGCGAGTCATCGGTCTCAAGATGGGCCGCACCGAGGACTCGATTCGTGGTCAGGCATCGAAGCAGGACACGACCTTGAAACCAACCAATCAGTCTCCATACGGCTCAAAGAACAAGTAGTCCGTCAAGGCGAGGGCTGACTTGCGTTACGGCGCGCTGTCATCCGCCCGTTCTCCATCTGCGGGCCCACTCGATCGACTGCGGCGTTCCCAGCGCCGACCGCGTGCGGGGGTCGACGGCGA
The DNA here is from genome assembly GCA_023257515.1 of Aeromicrobium sp. Lineage (GTDB taxonomy): Bacteria > Actinomycetota > Actinomycetes > Propionibacteriales > Nocardioidaceae > Aeromicrobium. Next base: position 5,390 of record JALRCA010000243.1, on the reverse strand, counting down.
AGCGGTGCACGACCGCGCGGACAGCCTCGGCGTGGTCCGTCAGGTAGGCCGACGGGACGGGCACGTCGTCGCTGCCGATCAGCCGGTCCGGGACGTCCCACACCTGCCAGCCACCCTTGTCGCGCTGCGCGAGCGGGTGCCGCGAGAGACCGAGCGGCAGCACGGGAGACGTCAGCTGGACGGCCTCCCACGGCACGTCCGCCCGGTCCGACCCCCACACGTGCTCGACACCGTGCTCGGTCAGGTACAGGCCGCCGGCCCGCGCGCGGCCGAGCAGCAGCGGCCAGGCGAACCAGGCCGTGAAAGCGACGAGCACCGCCGCCCCGATCAGTCCCCACATCCGGTCGCCGACGAACGACGCCACCACCTCGCCGACGGCGAGGACCACGAACACCACGGTGACCGCGACCGGCCGCACGAGGGCGCCGCCCGACCGCAGCCAGGCCGTGGCCGGACGACCGCTCGGTGCCGTCGTGACCACGGGTCCCGAGGTCGAGCGCGGGTGCCACCACCAGCGTGCGATCCCGTCGGCGACGACCGCGTAGCCGCTCAGGCCGGCGAGCCCCATCATGAGCGAGCCGAGCGGCACCCCGGTCGCCACGAGATAGACCCACAACGCCGTCCACGGCGCGCTGAAGACGGACACCGCCACGAGCAGCAGGACGACGCGCACCGTGCGGCCCGTGTCGAGGACGCGACGGAAGAAGTACGGACCGCGCTTGGCGCCCCACGTGCTGGCGGCGAGGTAGGGCCCGATCGACACGTCCCCAGGCTAGCGATCGCAGCGACCCCTGCACGCCTGCCAGGATGGGACCGTGGCCACCATCGACCTGAACAGCGACGTCGGGGAGTCGTTCGGCCGCTGGACGCTTGGCGACGACGGCGCGATGCTCTCGATCGTCACGAGCGCCAACATCGCCTGCGGGTTCCACGCAGGCGACCCCAGCACGCTGTCCGAGACCACCCGCACCGCCGTCGCCCACGGCGTGAGCATCGGCGCGCAGGTCTCGTATCGCGACCTCGCCGGCTTCGGCCGACGTTTCGTCGACGCCTCGCGACGTGAGCTCACCGACGACATCGTCTACCAGATCGGCGCCCTGCAGGGCATCGCCGCGGCGGCCGGGGGCTGGGTCACCTACGTCAAACCCCACGGCGCGCTCTACAACACCTCGGTCCGGCACCAGGAGCACGCCGCCGCGGTGGCCGACGCGGTCGCAGCGATCGACCCGTCGCTCAGCGTGCTCGGCCTGCCCGGCTCGGAGCTCCTTGCCGCCGCCGAGCGGCGCGGCCTGCGCACCGTGAGCGAGGCGTTCGCCGACCGGGCCTACCGCCCGGACGGCACGCTCGTGCCGCGCACCGAGGCCGGCGCCGTCCTCAGCGACCCCGGCGAGGTCGCGGAGCGCGTCGCGCGGCTCGTGTCCGACGGCGTGGTGAGGGCCGTGGACGGCGCCGACGTCCGGGTCCCCGCCGAGTCCGTGTGCGTGCACGGCGACTCCCCCGGTGCCGTGGACATGGCGCGCGCCGTGCGCGAACGGCTTCTCGCCGACGGCGTCGAGCTGGCCGCGTTCTCGTGAACCTGCGCCGCTACGGCGACCGCGCCCTGCTCCTCGAGGTCGGGTCGACGCGCGACGTCGTGGCGTGGTCGGCAGCCGTGCGGGACGCACCGGTCGAGGGGCTCGTCGACGTCGTGACCGGCGCCGAGACCGTGCTGGTCGTGCTCGACGGACCGGGGCGCCTCGGGGCCGCCGCCGGCCGGCTCCGCGGGCTGACTCCGGACTCGGTGGAGATCACGACCGGCGACGTCGTCGAGGTACCGGTGGTCTACGACGGCCCCGACCTGGACGAGGTCGCGCGCCTCACCGGACTCTCGCGCGACGACGTCGTGGCAGCCCACACCGGCCGTGAGTGGTCGGTCGCGTTCGGCGGCTTCGCGCCCGGCTTCGCCTATCTCGTCGGCGGGGACGAGAGGCTCGCGGTGCCGCGACGCGACTCGCCGCGCACGAGCGTCCCGGCAGGCTCGGTCGGGCTCGCCGGGGAGTTCAGCGGCGTCTACCCACGCTCGTCCCCCGGCGGCTGGCAGCTGATCGGTCGGACCGACCTGGCCCTGTGGGACCTCGACCGCGACCCGCCCGCACTCCTCGTCCCCGGCACCCCCGTCCGCTTCGTGGCGGTGCAGCCGTGAGCGCGCTGGACGTGGTGGTGACGGGGCCAGGCGTGCTCGTGCAGGACGCGGGCCGGCCGGGGCTGGCCGGCATGGGCGTGGGACGCTCCGGCGCCGCCGACCGGCGCTCGTTCCGTCTGGTCAACCGGATCCTCGCCAACGACGAGGACGCGGCGGTACTCGAGGTCGTGCTCGGCGGCCTGGAGCTCGTCGTCCGCGGCACCGTCACGCTCGCCGTCACCGGCGCCGACCTCGACGTGCTCGTCGACGGCGCGGGCGTGGGGACCAACGCCCCCGTCACCGTTCGCGACGGCCAGCGCGTCTCGCTCGGCTGGGCCAGGTCGGGCCTGCGCGCCTACCTGGGTGTCCGGGGCGGCATCGCCGTCGAGCCCGTCCTCGGATCGCGCAGCACCGACACGTTGGCCGGGATCGGGCCCGACCCGGTCCGCGAGGGCTCGGTTCTTCCGGTCGGTCCGTCCCCGTGGGGGCTCCCGCCGCTCGACGTCGCGCCCGTCGCGCCGCCCGCTGCGGGCGAGGTCGTCCTGCGCGCCGTCCGGGGTCCACGCGACGACTGGCTCGCCGACGCCGGCCGGCTCGTCACCACGACGTGGACGGCGTCGGAGCGCAGCGACCGCGTCGGCATGCGTCTGACCGGCGAGGCGCTCGCATCACGCGATCCCGACGCGCAGCTGCCGAGCGAGGGTGCGGTCCGCGGCGCGATCCAGGTGCCGCCCGGCGGAGAGCCGGTGATCTTCCTCGCCGACCACCCGCTCACCGGCGGCTACCCCGTCGCCGCGGTGCTTCTAGACGACGACGTCGACCGCGCCGCCCAGGTACGCCCCGGTCAGCCCGTCCGGATCGTCTGGGTCTAGCCGTCCTCGCCGCCCGGCACCCACCGCGAGGCATCGATGCCGAAGACCCAACGGCGTCCGGGCCACTCGGTCAGGGTCCAGAGCTCGCCGTGCTGCGGCCACCAGGTGATGTCCTCCGGGCCGGTCGGCAGCACCCCTCGCCGCCGCTTCAGGGCACCGGGTCGACCGATCCAGAGGTCGCCAGGGTTCCCCTCGCCCGAGCTCGCAGTGATGACCCAGGTGCCGCCGACGAGGACCGCGCCCTGCATGCGCGGAGCGACCCCGTCGTGCACCTCGACCGGCACGGCGGGCTCGCTCTCGCCCGTGCGCAGCAGGTGCGTCTCGCGGTCCAGCTCGTAGCGCACCATCCGGTGGCTGCCGCCCGCCCGCCCGTACTCGCCGGCCACGAGGTGGTCGACCTCGCCGGCGCGGTCGAGCGACATGAAGGAGTAGGTCATGGGCCGCACGCCCGGGTCGGTGTCGGCCCGGTAGGTGGTCAGCTGCGGCAGCACGTAGCGGTAGCCGCGCGTCCGCCAGCGGTTGCGGACCCGCACGACGTCGTCGAGCCGGAACACCCGTACGCCTCGCGAGCTGCCCGCCACGAACAGGTGGTCGCCGTACCAGACGATGCCGCCGGCGTGGACGCGCACGGGCCGGAGTCGGTGCAGACCGAACCGGCGGCGCGGCTCGACGAGCAGCACGTGGCGGTAACGGGGGTCGCCCGAGTCGGCGCCGTCGATGACGGAGATGCGCGACCCCAGGAACAGCCAGCCGAGCGCGCCGTGGCCGTACCAGCTGGCCACCACGAGCGAACGGCCCTCGAAGGTGCCGGACTGCGGATCGGGTCCGTAGGCGTCGGCCGAGGTCGTGATGCCCTGCGGCCACCACCGGGTGGTGCGCGCGTCGCGGTCCTCCCACGTCATGCCGCGCGCGGCGGCCTCCCCGGGGACGTCGGCCGGGCGCCCACGGCGGTCGAGGTCGGCCAGGACGCCCCGCAGGCCGACCCGGCGGAAGCGGCCGAAGAACCGGTCGGCGAGCCGCCGCTCCGGACGGTCGGGGACGAGTCGGTAGGGGACGGGAGGCACCCGTCCACCGTAGGGGCGCTGGGTCAGGCCGTCGCGCCGGTGCGCAGCCGCACCTCACGCTCCATGCGCTTCTCGTGCCGCTCCCGTCCCTTGATCGCGTCGTCCTCGCGACTGCGCGGAGGGGCGTTCGTCGTCAGGCCGTCGAGCAGGCGGCGCGTGGCCTCGGCGATCTCGTCGATCGCCTGCTCGAAGGCCTGGGTGTTGGCCTGCGAAGGTCGCGTGGAGCCGCTGACCTTGCGGACGAACTGCAGCGCGGCCTCGCGGACCTCGTCGTCGGTGGTGGGCGGCTCGTAGTTGTGGAGCCGGCGGATGTTGCGGCACATGCCCCGACGGTACGCCTCCCCTGCCCGCTCCCCCACCCCCCGATTTGTCGAGTTTGATCGCTTCCGGATGTGGTTTTGGCGATCGAACTCGACAAATCGGGGGGAGGGGGACGGGTCAGGCGTCGCGGCGGGGGTCCGAGATCGACAGCATCGTCTCGCTGAAGAGGTCGATGTCGTCGGAGTAGGACCGGCCGGTGCCCTGGCCGCCGAGCAGCGAGACGAGCTCGCCTGCGGCGCGCTCGACGCGGCTCGTCAGTGCGCCCGCGCCGTCGCTGCCCCAGTCGTGCGGCGAGGCGAAGACGCCGGTCGGGACCGGCACCGTCTGCAGGTAGGCGAACAGCGGCCGCAGCGCGAAGTCGATCGCGAGCGAGTGCCGCGCCGTCCCGCCCGTCGCGGCGATCAGGACGGGCTTGCCGATCAGCAAGTCCTGGTCGAGGGCGTCGAAGAACGCCTTGAACAGGCCCGGGTAGGACGCCTTGTAGATCGGCGTGACGACGACGATGGCGTCGGCCTGGCCGAGCACGTCGTAGGCGTGCTGCACCTGCGGCGAGGCGAAGCCCGTGATCGAGGCGTCGATGATCTCGTGCGCGAGGGGGCGCAGCTCGATCGTCTCGATCGAGGCCTCGTCCAGCCGCTGCCCGAGGGCCGCAGTGATGCGGCCCGCGAGCAGCGTGCTGCTGGAGGAGTCGCTCAGCCCCGCCGAGACGGCGACGATGCGCGTGGTCACGCCGACACCTCGGCGACCTGCTCGGCCTCGCGCTTGGCGGCGACCCGCGCCGCGTGGGTCGGGGCGTCGGGCACGTCGGCCGGGCGACGCGCGTCGAACTCGGCGCGCAGCGTCGGCAGGATCTCGCCGAGCAGGTCGAGCTGCTCGAGCACGGTCTTCAGGGGCAGGCCGGCGTGATCCATGAGGAACAACTGACGCTGATAGTCGCCGTAGTGGTCGCGCATGGCGGCGTAACGGTCGATG
>JALRCA010000213.1 GCA_023257515.1 Aeromicrobium sp. | reverse complement strand
CAGCGGTGCGCTGAACCCGGCGCAGCAGGTCATCAAGATCGTCAACGACGAGCTCGTCCAGATCCTCGGCGGCGAGACCCGTCGCATCAGGTTCGCCAAGAACCCGCCGACCGTCATCATGCTCGCCGGCCTGCAGGGTGCGGGCAAGACCACGTTCGCCGGCAAGCTCGCGCACCTGCTCAAGGAGCAGGGCAGCTCGCCGATGCTCGTGGCCTGCGACCTGCAGCGTCCCAACGCCGTCAACCAGCTCCAGGTCGTCGGTGAGCGCGCCGGCGTCAGCGTCTACGCGCCCGAGCCCGGGAACGGCACGGGCGATCCGGTCCAGGTGGCGACCGACAGCATCGCCGAGGCGCGCCGGACGCTCCACGACGTCGTCATCGTCGACACCGCCGGACGTCTCGGCATCGACGCCGAGCTCATGCAGCAGGCGCGCGACATCCGCGACGCCGTGCAGCCCGACGAGGTCCTGTTCGTCATCGACGCGATGATCGGCCAGGACGCCGTCCAGACCGCCGAGGCGTTCGCCGAGGGTGTCGACTTCACCGGTGTCGTCCTGAGCAAGCTCGACGGCGACGCCCGTGGTGGTGCGGCGCTGTCGGTCCGTCAGGTCACGGGTCGCCCGATCATGTTCGCCTCGACGGGCGAGAAGATCAGCGACGTCGACGTGTTCCACCCCGACCGCATGGCCTCGCGCATCCTCGACATGGGCGACGTCATGACGCTCATCGAGCAGGCCGAGCGCGTCTACGACGCGGAGCAGGCGCAGAAGGACGTCGAGCGCCTCGCGGGTGGCCAGTTCACGCTGCAGGACTTCCTCAAGCAGCTCGAGGCCATCTCGAAGATGGGCTCGATGAGCAAGCTCATGGGCATGCTGCCCGGGATGGGCCAGTTCAAGGACCAGCTCGCGAACTTCGACGACCGCGAGATCGACAAGATCCGTGCGATCATCCTGTCGATGACCCCGGCCGAGCGCGCCGAGCCCAAGATCATCGACGGCTCGCGCCGCGCCCGCATCTCCAAGGGTTCGGGCACGCAGGTCAGCGACGTCAACCAGCTCGTGGAGCGGTTCTTCGAGGCCCGCGAGATGATGCAGCAGATGGCCAAGGGTGGCGGCATGCCGGGGATGCCCGGGATGCCGGGGCTGCCCGGTGGCGGCAAGCGCGCGGGCGCGCGGCAGAAGCCGCAGTCCAAGGGCAAGAAGGGCAAGCGCGCGTCCGGCAACCCCGCGAAGCGGGCCGCCGAGGCCAAGGCGGCGGCCGCCAAGCGCGACGCCGGTGGCGCCAACGCGTTCGGCCTCGACCAGGGCGGCGCCCAGGACTTCGAGCTCCCGAAGGAGCTCAAGGACCTCCTCTGACCCGAGGGGTCGGACTCCGACGACCGCCGCCGCGACGAAGGAATCTGCGTTCGGCACGACCGGGGATGTCGAACGCAGATTCCTTCGGCCTCCCGGCAGCTCGGAACGGCGGAGGGACACGCGTCGAGCGATGGTGCTGCCGCGACCTCGCAGGTCTAGGGTCGGAGGATGACGAGGACCCCACCGCTCGTCGTCGTGATGGGCATCTCCGGCGTCGGCAAGTCGGCGGTCGGGCACGCCGTGGCCGATCGGGTCGGTGTCACCTACGTCGACGGCGACGACTTCCACAGCCAGGCCAACATCGACAAGATGAGCGCCGGTACCCCGCTCACCGACGACGACCGCTGGCCGTGGCTGCGCGACATCGGTCGATGGCTCGCGGCGCACGACGCGACGGGGGGAGTGGTCAGCTGCTCCGCCCTGCGCCGCGTCTACCGCGACATCTTGGCCGAGGCGGCGCCGCGCGTGCAGTTCCTGCACCTGCACGGCGACCACGACCTGATCGAGCAGCGCATGAAGGCGCGTGAGCACTTCATGCCGTCGTCGCTGCTCGCCTCGCAGGAGGCGACTCTCGAGCCGCTCGAGGCCGACGAGAACGGCTGGGACAGCGACATCACGCCGACGCCCGACGAGATCGCCGAGGCGTTCCTGCGCGAGACCGGTGACGACTCCGACGAGGTGTCCGCATGAATCTCCTCACGACGCTCGCCGCCGCCGACACGCCCGAGGTGCCGGACCCGGCCGCCGGCACCGGCGTCCTGTTGACGGCTGCTGTCGTCGGCATCGCCGTGATCGTCCTGCTCATCACCCTCGTGAAGCTGCATCCCTTCCTGGGCCTGAGCCTCGGCTCGCTGGCGGTCGGTGGCGTCGTGGTCGGCGGCGCCGAGCTGGTCGGCAGCGGATCTCGTCTGGCCATGGCCGACGTCGTGACCAGCTACAGCAACGGCGTCGGATCCACGGTTGCCGGTGTGGGCACGCTGATCGGCCTCGGCGCGATGTTCGGCAAGCTGCTGGCCGACTCCGGCGGAGCGGACCAGATCGTCGACACGATCGTGGGCCGTTCGAGCGACCGCACGCTGCCGTGGGCGATGGCGGCGATCGGCGCGATCATCGGCCTGCCGATGTTCTTCGAGATCGGTCTCGTGCTCCTGATGCCGGTCATCTTCCTGGTCGCACGTCGGTCCGGTCGTTCGCTGATCGCGCTCGGGATCCCGGCGCTCGCGGGGTTGTCCGCGATGCACGGGTTCGTGCCGCCGCACCCGGGCCCGCTCGTCGCCGTCGACGCGCTCAACGCCGACCTCGGTCTCACCCTCGGTCTCGGCCTGCTCGTCGCGGTACCCACGATCGTCGTCTCGGGCCCGCTGCTCGCTCCGGTCCTCGATCGCTGGGTGCCGCTGCAGGCGCCGGACACGTTCGAGGCCGAGCGCGACGACGCCGAGGACCGGCCCTCCTTCGGCATCACGCTGGCCACGGTCCTGGTGCCGGTCGTGCTGATGCTCGGCAAGACTCTCGCCGACGTGGTCGACGACGGTGGCGGTGGCTGGCTCAAGGCGGCGCTCGACCTCGTGGGCACGCCCTTCGTGGCGCTGCTGATCGCGGTCGCCCTCCTGCTCGCAACGGGCCCAGGCCCCGCAGTCGGCACCATGAACGCCACCGCCAGCGCCATGGGCACCTGCGCGGGGCCGCACGCCCTGCTGCTGCGCACACCGGCATGCTCCCTGCGCCCCAGGCGCCGGGCAGCCCTGCCCGCGCGCCCCTGCGGCCCCGAGCTCTGCGGGCTGCGTGGTCCCGGCCCCAGCATGCTGCCCGCGCGGCCGCCGATGGA
>JALRCA010000048.1 GCA_023257515.1 Aeromicrobium sp. | reverse complement strand
AGCCTGTTCGATGTCGAGGTGTTCCGTCGGGTGCCGTTCCCGCGCTTCCTGCCGGACGCCGACCACGCGACGAAGAAGTACACCACCGAGGACAACCCGTTCTATCGCAAGGCGCGCGAGGCCGGGTTCACGGTGTACCTGATCGACACGGTGCTCATGCCCCCGAGCTGATCAAGCCCGAGCCGATCAAGCCCGAGCCGATCAGGCACTGAGCTGATCGAGCAGCGTCGAACCGCACGACGGCCCGCCCCTTCGGGGGCGGGCCGTCGTCGTGCGTAGGCTCGCCCCGTGGGTGCGATCAGGCTCGTCCGGCACGGCCAGGCCTCGTGGGAGGCCGACGACTACGACCAGCTCTCCGAGCTCGGGACGCGACAGGCGTCGTGGCTCGGTCAGTCGTGGGAGGCCGAGGGCTTCGTGCCGTCGTGGTCCGTCGCCGGCGGCCTGAGGCGGCACGCGCAGACGGCCGTCGCGGCCATCGACGCGATCGACGGCGACCTCTACGACGTCGACGCCGGCTGGGACGAGTACGACCACCTGAGCCTGGTGGGTGCCGAGCGTGCCGAGGACCGACCGAGCGACCCCCGCGAGTTCCAGCAGCTCCTCGACGCCGCGCTCGAGCGCTGGCTCGCAGGTGGCGACGCCCCCGAGACGTTCGCCGCGTTCTCGCGGCGCGTCCTCGGCGCCTTCGAGGCTGCGGTCGCCGAGGCGGGTCCCCGGCGCGAGGTCGTCGTGTTCACGTCGGGCGGCCCGATCGCCCTGGTCGTCTCGCACCTGCTGGCGGGCGACGCCTCGCTGTTCCTCGCGCTCAACCGCGTCGTGCTGAACGCGTCGGTGTCGACCGTCGTCGTGGGCCGGCGCGGTCCGACGCTGCTGAGCTTCAACGAGCACACGCACCTGCCGGGCGACGCGGTCACCTTCCGCTGACGGCGCTCTCCGGCGAGGGCCACTCGCGCAGCACGACGCACACGGTCGTCACGTCGAGCAGCGCCACCTCGCGCGCGCCCCACTCCCGCAGGGTGGGGCGGTCGAGGTTCGGGTGCAGCAGGTCGGGGCGTCGCGCCGCGACGTCGGCGTAGACCGCATCCAGGTCGTCGGTCTCGACCCCCAGCTCCGGCCGCTCGCCGGAGGCCAGCTCCGCGTCCTCGACGAGGTTGAGCTTGACGCCGTCCCGCGCGACCACGACCAGGTCGCCGTCCCGGTGGACCACGGCCAGACCGAGGCCGTCGACGAACAGGTCGAGCCCGACGGCGACGTCGGCGTAGAAGACGGTCGGCACGAGGGTCGTCAGCACGGCACCAGCAGACACCGCACCGGTCCGACAGGTCAATGGTCGCGGGTGACCGAGGTCTCCTGCCCAGAGGTTCAGATACCGGTAGTATTTGAAACATGACCTCCTTCAGCCCGGGCACGCGCGTGCTCGTCACCGGGGCCTCCTCGGGTCTTGGCCTCGCCCTCGCCCAGCAGCTCGTCGACTCCGGCTGCCGGGTCCTGGCGACCGACGTCCACGACGAGGCGCCCGCGGACCTGAGCGGCGCCGACTACCTGACGCTCGACGTCACGAAGGACGCCGACTGGGCCCGCGCCTACGAGTGGGTCGTCGAGCACTTCGACGGGCTCGATGCGCTGTTCAACAACGCCGGCGTGGCCGCCGGGGGTCGCATCGAGTACTCCGAGCTCGACCAGTGGCAGTGGATCATCGACATCAACGTGCTCGGCGTCGTGCGCGGCTGCAAGACGTTCGTGCCGATGTTCAAGGAGCAGGGCTCCGGCCACATCATCAACACCTCGTCCGCGGCGGGTCTCGTGCACGCGCCGACGATGAGCGAGTACAACGCGGTCAAGGCCGCCGTGGTCGCCCTCAGCGAGACGCTGCGCCACGAGCTGCACCCGTTCGGGGTCCAGGTCAGCGTCGTGTGCCCGACGTTCTTCAAGACCAACCTCAGCGAGTCGATGCGCGGCAAGGACGAGAACGCCCAGAAGGTCGCCGCGAAGCTCATCAACGGCTCCAAGCGCACGGCCGACGAGATCGCCCGCGAGGTGCTCAAGCAGGTCCGCCGCGGCACCTACCTCGTGCTCCCCGACCGCGACGCGGTCATGGCCTACCACGCCAAGCGCGTCGCCCGGCCCGTGTACGACAGGATGATGTTCCGGGCAGCAGCCAGGATCGCCAGGAGAGGGTGACGATGCGCACCAACGTCCTGATCACGGGAGCCAGCTCGGGCCTGGGGGCCGAGATGGCCCGCCAGCTCGCGGCGAGCGGTCATCACCTCGCGCTCACCGCGCGCCGGGTCGACCGGCTCGAGGAGCTGCGCGACGAGATCGTGGCGGCGCACCCCGACGTCCAGGTCGTCGTGCACGCCCTCGACGTCAACGACCACGACCGGGTCTTCGCCGTGTTCAAGCAGGCGATCAAGGACCTGGGCGGGCTCGACCGGGTGATCGTCAACGCCGGGCTCGGCAAGGGCGGACGCATCGGCACCGGCAAGTTCGAGGCCAACAGGCAGACGGCCGAGACGAACTTCGTCGCGGCGATGGCGCAGTGCGAGGCGGCCATGGAGCACTTCTACGAGCGCAAGGCCGGTCACCTCGTGGTCGTGTCGTCGATGTCGGCCATGCGAGGCATGCCGGGCTCGATCACCTCGTACGCCGCGACGAAGGCCGGGATCGCCCACCTGGCCGAGGGCATCCGCATGGACCTGGTGGGCCGCAAGGGCCTGGACATCGCGGTGACGACGCTGTTCCCGGGCTACATCGCCTCGGAGATGAACGAGCAGGTCGAGCAGGAGCAGCGGCTCATGGTCGACACCGCGACCGGCGTCCGCTCGATGGTCAAGGCCATCGAGAAGGAGGTCGACACCGCCGCCGTGCCCGGCTGGCCGTGGGCGCCGCTCGGGCAGGTCATGAAGCACGCACCGCGCCAGGTCGTGCGCCGCCTGGTCTGAGACTCAGGCGGCAGGCGCCGGCTCCAGCGTCCCGCGCGACAGGTGCACGCGCCTCGAGCCGCGGTCGATGCTGCGGACGACGTCCTCGACCTGGGCGACGACCTCCGGCTCGTCGGCCGTCTCGACGACGACCTGGAGGGAGTCCGCAGGGGCGAACGCCGTCGCGTCGGTGCCGAGTGCCGTCTGCACGGCCTGGAGGACCTCGAGCGGGGACGCGGCATCACTCAGGTGGAAGACCTGGATGCACCAACCGTCGACGGGGACGACCGTCACGACGTACTCCTCGGGGCCGGGGCCCTGGCGGGCCGCTCACGTCCCCCGACCCGCACAGCGTACGACCGCGTGACGCATTTCGCAGGGAGGCTGAACGGGTTCGAGCAGGTTCAGGACCAAGGGCCTGGGTCCAGGAGCTCGGCGGCGAGTGCACCGACCTGGTCCTGCTCGACGAGGAACCCGTCGTGACCGTGCAGGGAACGCACCACGCGGAGCCTGTCCGCGCCCGGGACCAGGTCGGCGAGCTCCTGCTGCTGGGCGATCGGGTAGAGGCGGTCGGAGTCGATGCCGGCGACCACCGTGCGGGCCGTGATCCGTGACAGCGCGGCCACCACGCCCCCACGGCCGCGACCGACGTCGTGGCTGTCCATCGCCCGCGTGAGCACGAGGTAGGAGTTCGCGTCGAAGCGGCGCGCCAGCTTGGCGCCGTGGTGCTCGAGGTAGGAACCGACGGAGAACTGGCCATTCGGCTCGGTGTCGCGGCCGAAGCGCTGCTCGAGCTCGGGCTCGGACCGGTAGGCGATGTGGGCGATGCGGCGGGCGACGTCGAGGCCGGCGACCGGGCCGTGGTCGGCCCCGTAGTAGTCGCCGCCCGCGAAGTGCGCGTCGGCGGTGATCGCAGCCTGCTGCGTCGAGGACAGCGCGATCTGCTCGGCCGACGCCTGGGCCGACGTCGCGAGCAGGAACAGCCGCTCGACACGGTCGGGGTGCGTGATCGCCCACTCCAGGGCGCGCATGCCGCCGGCCGACCCGCCGACCACGGCGTGCCAGCGGTCGATGCCCAGGTGGTCGGCCAGCGCGACCTCGGCCGCCACCTGGTCGCGCACCGTCAGGTCGGGGAACCGGCTGCCCCAGGGCGCACCGTCGCTCGCGGTCGACGAGGGACCGGTCGTGCCCTGGCAGCCGCCCAGGATGTTGGCCGCCACGACGTGCAGACGGTCGGTGTCGACGGGACGCCCGGGACCCACGAGGCTCTCCCACCAGCCGGGGCTCGCGTGCCCCGGCCCGGCGGGTCCGACGACGTGGCTGTCGCCGGTGAGCGCGTGGAGCACGAGCACCGACGGCGCACTCGGGTCGCCCCACGACTCGTACGCGACGCGCACCGCGTCGAGCTTGTCGCCGGACTCCAGCTCGAGCGCGCCGAGGTCGACGAACCGCCGCGACCCGACGGGGTCTCCCTCCCGCCACGCACCGGTGACGGGAGGGAGATCGGCGACGGTCAGTCGGGTCACGACTTGGCGGCGCGCAGTCCTGCGTCCAGGTCGGCGAGGATGTCGTCGATCCCCTCGAGGCCGACGGCGAGGCGGACCAGGCCGGGCGTGACGCCCGTCGCGGCCTGCTCCTGCTCCGACAGCTGCGAGTGCGTCGTGGACGACGGGTGGATCGCCAGCGAGCGGACGTCGCCGATGTTGGCCACGTGGCTGAACAGCTCGAGCGAGTCGATGAACGAGCGCCCGGCGTCCTTGCCGCCCGGCAGCTCGAACGTCAGGACGGCGCCCGCGCCGCGCGGCGTGTACTTGTCGGAGAGCGCCTTGTACTCGCTGGTGTCGAGCGAGGCCCACCGCACGTTGTCGACGTCGTCGCGCGCCTGCAGCCACTCGGCCACCTTGCGCGTGTTCTCGAGGTGACGCTCGACGCGAAGGCTCAAGGTCTCGAGCTCCGTGCGCTCGGAGACGACGGCGATCAGAGGAGGCGCAGGGGCGGGGGCGGAAGAGGAAGAAGAAGAAGAAGAAGAACAGAGCAGGGCGACCGGCCTGCGGCCGCCGATGAGCGGCGCCGGCTTTGCCTCCCAGAGCGGCGGGGCGTCGCTGCCGCTTCCACCGCTCCCGCTGCTCCCGAACGGAGGGATCGCTGTAAGCGTGGGACCGTTGAGCCCGTCCCTCGACAGCACGGCGATGCCCCCGGAAGAGTCGCCCCCGATGAAGCCTGCCGCGAGCGGCGAGACGCCCAGGTTCCTCGTCCGCGGCTGCGCGGGCGTCGGCGGCGCGCCGCGCCGCAGCGGCGTCTCGGGGTCGGAAGCCGAAGGCATCATCGGCCACTGCCGGAGCCCGCGGTCCCTCGAGGCGCTCAGCAGGAAGGCGCCGTCGGCGGAGAAGGCCACGGAGGCGATCCCGTCGCCGTGGCCCTTGAGGAGCGAGAGGTGGAGCGGCGACGAGGCCGCGGTGGCGGGGGCCTGCGGGGCCCCTCCGCCGCCAGAGGACCGCGCTGCCGCTCTGCTCGCGTTGACGAGCGACTTGAGCGAGACCCCTTGCGTGGGAGCAGCAGGGGGAGGCTTCTCCGGCTGCTGCTGGTCCTCTTCTGGTTCCGTGGCGTTGCCTCCTCGCCTTCGCGCCGCGCCTCCCTTCCCTCTTCCGCCGGCCCTTGCCCCCGTTGCTGCTCTCTGCTGCTGCTGCTGCTGTTCCCGCTCTCTTTCTTGCTGCTGCTGCTGCTGCTGCCTCGAGGAGGTGCTGCTGCTGCTGCTGCTGCGCCGGAACAGCAGGAGCGGCGCTCGCAGGATCGCGAGCGCGACGCCGACGATCGTCCTGAGCACGCGGAGGACCACGACGAGGGAGAGCAGGGCTGTATTTTTTTTTGGTTTCGGAGGAGGAGAAGGAGGAGTTGAGGAGAAGGAACGACGTCAAGAAAAAACGATGGCGCCCCATCAAAAAATCGAAAATGTTTCCATTTCGCTTCTTTCACCCTCCTCACCGATCGTCGCGAGCACAACTTTTGCCGGGACCGAGAGCTGAAGCAGCTCTGGCCAGAGCGTTGCGAGCAGCGACCTCAACGCGGCCGCCCGCTCCAGCTGCGCTCCGAGAGCGGACGTGAATGCTTCGTTGTCCATCGTGGCGAAGAGAGGAAAGAGGAGTAGTGATCAGAGTCGAAACTCTCACTCTCATTTCTTTTTCTTTTCTTCTTCCCTCTTTCACGCTCGCCGACTCAAACGAGATCCCTGCATGCCGCCGGCCCGAAGCGGTCTGGAGGTACGGAAACGCTGTCCTTGTTCGATCTCAAGAATATCGAGAGAAAGAGGCAGATCTTCTTCACCTTCTCGATCAAACGGCATCAAGCCAAACAAAAGCGGA
>JALRCA010000208.1 GCA_023257515.1 Aeromicrobium sp. | reverse complement strand
GAACTCGCGCGTGCGGAAGATGAAGTTGCCGGGCGTGATCTCGTTGCGGAAGCTCTTGCCGATCTGGCCGATGCCGAAGGGCGGCTTCTTGCGCGAGGAGGTCAGGACCTGGCCGAAGTTGACGAAGATGCCCTGCGCCGTCTCGGGACGCAGGTAGTGCAGGCCCTCCTCGGACTCGACGGGGCCGAGGTAGGTCTTGAGCAGGCCGTTGAACATCCGCGGCTCGGTCCACTGCCCGCGCGTGCCGCAGTTCTCGCAGACGATGTCGCTCATCGGCACGGCGTCGGGGTCGTCCAGCCCCTTCTTCGCGGCGAACGCCTCCTGCAGGTGGTCCTGACGGAAGCGCTTGTGGCAGCTGAGGCACTCCACGAGCGGGTCGACGAACGCCTTGAGGTGGCCCGACGCCTCCCACACGGCGGTCGGCAGGATGACGGAGGAGTCGAGCCCGACGACGTCGTCGCGACCCTGCACCATCGAGCGCCACCACTGACGCTTGATGTTCTCCTTGAGCTCGACGCCGAGCGGGCCGTAGTCCCAGGCGGACTTGGTGCCGCCGTAGATCTCGCCGCACTGGTACACGAATCCGCGTCGCTTGCACAGGCTGATGACGGTGTCGAGCGTGGTGGTCGCCATGGGGAAGTCTCCGTTTCCGGCTGGATGTCGGCGGGCCGTGCGCGGCGTCGTGACGCCCCGCGCCCGAGGTACCCCTCAGGGTATCGAGCCGTTGCGCGGCCAAGGTCACACGGCATCGTTTTGACAACCGTTCTCACAGAAGTCGAGAATCGTTCCCATGAAGAAGGCCCTCGTCGCGCTGACCGTCTCCGCCCTCATGCCCCTTGCCGCGTGCGGCTCCTCCGGGTCCGACGACGGCAAGGTCCAGGTGCTCGCCGCGTTCTACCCGTGGCAGTTCGTGGCGGAGCGCGTCGGCGGCGACCAGGTCGACGTCGAGAACCTCACGCCCCCTGGTGGCGAGCCCCACGACCTCGAGCTCAAGCCCCAGCAGGTCGGCGCGGTGCAGGACGCGGACCTCGTGATCTTCGAGACCGGACTGCAGGCGTCGGTCGACGAGGCCGTGAAGCAGGCCGATCGCACCGACGGCACCGTCGACGTCGCCAAGGTCGTCGAGCTCCGCACGGTCGAGGAGGACGAGCACTCCGCGGAAGAGGCCGAGGAGGGGCACTCCGAGGAGGAGGGGCACGAGCACGGCGAGGACGAGCACGGCGACGAGGGTCACGAGCACGACCACGGGCACGACCACGGGCACGACCACGGGGGCGTCGACCCCCACGTGTGGCTCGACCCGGTCCGCATGCAGCAGGTCACGGCCGCGGTCCGCGACGCCCTGGTCAAGGCCGATCCCGACCACGCGACGACCTACCGCGCCAATGCCAAGAAGCTCGACGCAGAGCTCGGCTCCCTCGACGAGGCATTCCGCACCGGGCTGAAGGAGTGCAAGCTCCGCACGATCGTGACCGCGCACGACGCGTTCGGCTACCTCGCCGACCGCTACGACCTCGAGCAGGTCTCCATCGCGGGCATCGACCCCGGCAACGAGCCGAGCGCCGCACAGATCGCGTCGCTGTCCAAGCTCGTCAAGGACAAGGGCATCACGACGGTGTTCACCGAGGAGCTCGTGAGCCCCGCCGTGGCGCGCACCGTGGCCGACGAGGCCGGGGTCCGCACCGCTACGCTCGATCCCATCGAGGGTCTCTCCGACGAGACCTCCGACGAGACCTACCTGACCCTGATGCGGGCCAACCTCAAGGCGATCCAGAAGGCCGACGACTGCTCATGAGTGACGACGCCGTCCCCGCGCAGGCCGCGCTGCGCCTCGCGGGGGTCGACGTCGACCTCGGCGGCAGACCGGTCCTGCGCGACGCCGGGCTCGAGGTTCGCTCGGGCGAGCTCGTGGTGCTGCTGGGGCCGAACGGCTCCGGCAAGTCCAGCCTCGTGCGCGCGGCCGTCGGCCTGGTGCCGTCGACCGGGACGATCGAGCTGTTCGGCACGCCCCTCGCACGGTTCCGCGATCGTCGTCGCCTGGGCTACGTCCCGCAGCGCTCCGGCGTGACGGTCGGCGTCCCCGCCACCGTGCGCGAGGTCGTGCTGGGAGGCCGACTCCCCCGGCACCCGGTGCTCGGCCTGCACGGTCCCGCCGACCGACGCGCCGCCGCCGAGGCGGTCGAGCGCGTCGGCCTCGCCGATCGCCTCCGCACCCCGTTCACCGAGCTCTCCGGCGGCCAGCAGCAGCGCGTCCTCATCGCGCGCGCCCTGTCCAACGACCCCGACCTGCTCGTCATGGACGAGCCCACCGCGGGCGTCGATCGCGAGCACACGGAGCAGCTCGCCGAGACCCTGGCCGACCTCACGGCGAGCGGGACGGCCGTGCTGCTCGTCGCCCACGACCTCGGTCCGTTGCGCCCGCACGTCACGCGCGCAGTGGTGCTCGAGCACGGACGCGTCGCGTACGCCGGCCCGTGCGACGCCGTCCACGACGAGGGTCACCAGCACCCGCACACGAGCGACCCGGCGCCCGTCACGCCGGTCCCCGGCGAGGGGGTGTGGTGATGCTCGAGCTCCTGCAGTACCCGTTCATGCAGCGCGCCCTGCTCGCCGCCGTCTTCACTGGTCTCGCCGCACCCGCGATCGGCACCTACCTCGTGCAGCGACGCCTGGCGCTGCTCGGTGACGGTCTCGGTCACATCGCTCTGACGGGTGTGGCCCTCGGGCTGCTGACGGGCTGGGCACCCACCCTGACGGCGGTCGCGGTGGCGGCGGCCGGCGCCGTCCTCATCGAGGTGCTCCGCCGCAGCGGTCGCACGAGCGGGGACGTCGCCCTGGCCATGCTCTTCTACGGAGGCATCGCCGGCGGCGTCCTGCTCACGGGTCTGGCCGGCGCGAGCGCAGCCGTGCTCAACAGGTTCCTGTTCGGCTCGATCACGACGGTCAGCTCCTCCGACGTGTGGGTCGTCGCCGTGCTGGGCGTCCTGGTGCTGACGCTCTCGCTCGTCCTCGCACCCCAGCTGTTCGCCGTGTGCCAGGACGAGGAGCACGCCAAGGTCAGCGGCGTGCCGGTCGGCCTGTACGGCATCCTCATCGCGGTGCTGGCCGCCGTCACCATCACGGTCGCGATGCGCACGGTCGGGCTGCTGCTCGTCTCGGCCCTCATGGTCGTGCCGGTCGCCGCCGCCCAGCAGGCGACCCGCAGCTTCCGGGCCACCCACCTGGTCGCGATGGGCCTCGGCCTGGTGGCCGCGGTCGGTGGCGTCGTCACGAGCTACGAGGCCGACACCCAGCCCGGCCCGACGATCGTGCTGATCGCCCTGGTCGCGTTCGTGGTCGCGGCGCTCGTGCGGGTCGTGGCCGGGCGCGTGCGCCGGGTTCGGCCGGTAGGCTCGACATGAGGAGGAACCCCGTGGTCGAAGTCCCCGCACAGCAGCGCAGCACCCGTCAGCGACGTGCCGTCAGCGCGATCCTCGACGATCTCGACGGGTTCGCCAGCGCCCAGCAGATCCACGACAAGCTGTCCCACCGCGGCGAGAAGGTCGGTCTCTCGACCGTGTACCGCAACCTGCAGGCGCTCGTCGACGCCGCCCAGGTCGACATGATCCGCGCCGACGACGGCGAGGTGCTGTACCGGCGCTGCAACGCCGGTCACCACCACCATCATCTCGTGTGCCGCTCGTGTGGACGCACGGTCGAGGTGTCGGGGTCGGCGATCGAGCGGTGGGCCGAGGCCGTCGCCGCCGAGCACGCGTTCGTCGAGGTCGAGCACACGATCGAGGTCTTCGGCACCTGCTCGTCGTGCGCCGCGCGGTGAAGGTCCTCTCCCACGCCACATGGTCCCCGAGGGCCGAGGCGCACCGCGAGCGCGCTCGCACCTGGACCGCGCCACACCTCGCCCGTCGTGACGCGGGTGTCAAGCACCCGGTCGAGGACTTCCTGTTCGAGTACTACGACCAGTCGCCCGCACGGCTCGAGCGTTGGCACCCCGGTCTCGGCGTGGGGCTCGAGGACGCGCCCGAGTACGCCGCCCTCGGCGCGTACACGACGACGGACGGTGTCACGACCGCCGACCCGGCACGGCTCGAGCGTCGGCTGCCCGGCCTGCGGTGGACCCGGGAGCTCCTCTCCCGGACAGCGGAGCGACCGCCGCGCCTCGGCTGCTTCGGGCTGCACGAGTGGGCGATGCTCTACCGCACGGACGCACCGCGCCACCCTCAGGTGCCGCTGCGCCTCGGGGCCAGCGGCACGGCCGCAGTGGTCGACTCCCACCGCCTCGCCTGCACCCACGTCGACGCGTACCGCTTCTTCACCGAGGCCGCCCGCCCGCTCAACGAGACGACGCTGACGCGCGACGACCAGCTGCAGCTCGAGCAGCCCGGGTGCCTGCACGTCTCGATGGACCTCTACCGCATCGCCTACCGACTGGCTCCGTTCGTCGAGTCGACGATCGTGCTCGACACGTTCGAGCTCGCCCACGCCGTCCGCCAGATCGACATGCGCGCCTCGCCCTACGACCTGAGCGACCACGGCCTGGAACCCATCCGCGTCGAGGAGCCCGGGGGCAAGGCCGAGTACGTGCGGCACCAGCGTGCGCTCACCGAGCGGGCCGCTCCACTGCGCGCCCGTCTGCTCCGGAGCGTCGACGACCTGCTGAGGCTCGCGGCGTAGGCTCCCCGACGTGACTCCCGACGTGACTCCCGACGTGACGATCCGGCGTGGCGACGAGCTCAGCGCCCGCGAGGTGTACGCGATCTGGCAGATCCGCGACGCGGTGTTCTCCGTCGAGCAAGCCTGTACCGATCCCGACGTCGACGGCGTCGATCTGCTCGACACGTGCTGGCACGTCTGGACGAGCGACGAGGCGGGGCTGACGAGCTACCTGCGGACCTTCGTCACCGAGCGCGGTGTCCGCAAGATCGGTCGTGTCTGCACGCGACGCGACGCGCGCGGACAGGGTCTGTCCGGTCGTCTCATCGACGAGGTGCACGCACGCTGGGGCGCCGAGGCGGAGATCCACCTCGGCGCCCAGGCGTACCTGCACGACTGGTACGCCTCACGCGGCTACGTGCGCTCCGGTCCCGACTTCGTCGAGGCCGGCATCGACCACGTGCCCATGACGCGTCCGGTCACCGACGTCTGATCAGACGTCGTCGTTGTCGCCGCTGCTCCCACCGCTCGAACCGCTCGAGTTGGAGTCGGCACGGAGGATCTCACCGAGTGCCGTCCGCAGCTCCGTCCGCGACTTGGACTCGGCCGAGAACACCGCGGTGCGGATCAGCGAGTACTGCGTGCCGTAGCGGATGAAGACGCTGCGGGCGCCCCCGTCCAGGGACCGCGCAGCGCTCTTGGCGCTGTTGATGACCGACGTCATCTGCGAGCTCACGGTGCTCCGCAGCGAGTCCATGCCCTCGGGTGCCTCGATGCGCAGGAAGGTGTCCAGGCGCGCCTGCAGGACGTTGACGATCTGGGCTCGCACGCGCGACCCGTTGGTACGGATCGACGGCAGCAACGACGTCGGCGTCGAGGCGATGACCCGCTCGGCCGCGTCCGCGTACTCGGCGGCGTCGGCAGCGTTCTCCGCCGCGTCCTCGACGTTCTCGATGGCCTCCTTGATGTTGTCGGCCTTCTTGATCTCGTCCTGGAAGCGCTCGGAGTTCTCCTTGCCGTAGTCCGGCACGTTCGGCGGCTCGGGCACGTCGTTCGCGAGGCGGTCGATCTCGGACTTCAGCGTCGACGGCGTCGACGAGCGCGCGCTCAGCGAGGAGTACGCGCGGCTGCGGAACGAGCTCAGCTCGAGGCTGTAGCGCGTGGCCGCACGATCGGCCTCCTCGACGTCGGCCCGGTGGTTCGCCGAGATGACGATGAACACCAGGGCGACACCCAGGATCAGCAGGAGCGCGACACCACCGCTCACCAGGCCGATGATGAGGCCCTTCTTGCTCTTCTTCGGGGGCTGACCACCAGGTCCGAAGCCGCCGAACTGCTGGGGGCCCGTCGGCGGGCCCTGCGGCGGACCCTGCGGAGGCTGCCCGAACTGCTGCGTCGGCGGACCCTGCGGCGGGCCCTGCGGCGGACCCGACGGCGGCTGGCCGAACTGCTGCGTCGGCGGGTTCTGCGGCTGCTGCGGAGGCTGCGGCTGCTGTGGCTGTGGAGGCTGCTGGCCGCTCGGCGGCTGCGGCGTCTGGCCGGTCTCCCCTGGCTGATCGGTCATTGTGGACTCACCCCATGTCGTCGAAGGCCGAAGGTCACCGCGTCGAGCAGTGCCTCCCATGACGCCATGATCATATTCGCTCCGACGCCGACCGTGACCCAGGAGTCCATTCCGTCGCTCGTCTCGATGAGGACACGGGTCACCGCGTCGGTCCCTCGACCCTGGTCCAGGATGCGCACCCGGAAGTCCGTCAGGTGGAAGCGAGCGACGTCGGGGTAGGTCTGGTCGATGGCCTGACGCAGCGCGTGGTCGAGCGCGTTGACCGGTCCGTTGCCCTCGCCGACGACGGCCAGACGCTGCCCTCCGGCGCGGAGCTTGACGGTGGCCTCGGCGGTCGGCTCCCCCAGGTCGGCACCCCGGGAGGCCGAGCCCGCGAGCACCCGCCAGGACTCGATCTCGACGTAGCGGGGGCGCCCGCCCTCGAGCTCGTCGGCCAGCAGCAGCTCGAACGAGGCGTCCGCCGCCTCGAAGGTGTAGCCCTGCTGCTCGAGCGTCTTGACCCGCTCGGTCAGCCGGGCCAGGCCGTCGGGGTCCCCGGCGAGGTCGTAGCCGAGCTCCTTGCCCTTGAGCTCGATCGTGGCGCGGCCCGCCATCTCCGAGACGAGCAGCCGCATGTCGTTGCCGACCCGAGCGGGATCGATGTGCTGGTACAGATCCGGGTCGACGCGGATCGCACTGGCGTGGAGACCCGCCTTGTGCGCGAACGAGGAAACACCCGTGTAGGGCTGGCGGGCCGAGGGCGGGTAGTTCGTGATCTCCGCGACGGCGTGCGCGATGCGCGTGGACTCGGCGAGGCGTCCGGGCGGCAGGACCGGCGTGTCGAGCTTGAGCTCGAGATTGGCGACGCACGTCACCAGATCGGCGTTGCCCGTGCGCTCCCCGTAGCCGTTGATGCAGCCCTGGAGGTGCGTGACGCCGGCGCGGACCGCGGCCATCGAGTTGGCCACGGCGCAGCCCGTGTCGTTGTGGGCGTGGATCCCGAGGCGCGCACCGATCGAGGCCACGTCGGCGACGATCTCCTCGACCCGGTGCGGCAGCATGCCGCCGTTCGTGTCGCACAGGACTACGACCTCGGCGCCCGCCTCGTGCGCCGCGCCGACGACCTCGAGCGCATAGGCACGGTCGTCCAGGTAGCCGTCGAAGAAGTGCTCGCAGTCGACGAAGACCCGCTGACCCTCGGCGCGCAGGTGTCGCACGGTGTCGCGCACCATGGCGAGGTTCTCCTCCAGCGTCGTCCGGAGCGCGAGCTCGACGTGACGGTCGTGGCTCTTGGCCACGAGCGTCACGACGGACGCACCGGACTCTCGCAGGGCGGCGACGAGTGGGTCGTCGCCCGCGGCGACGCCGGCTCGCCGCGTGGCGCCGAACGCCGCCAGCGTGGCGTGCTTCAGGTCGAGCTCCTTGGCGGCGAGGGCGAAGAACTCGGTGTCCTTCGGGTTCGAGCCCGGCCACCCGCCTTCGATGTACCCGACGCCCAGGTCGTCGAGGTGCCCCGCGATGCGGAGCTTGTCCTGGACCGAGAGGTTGAGCCCCTCCTGCTGCGCACCGTCCCGCATCGTCGTGTCGTACACGTGGAAGCGGGGGTCGCTGTCGTGGGTCGTCATGGTCGTGTCCTTCGGTGTGCTGCTGCCCGGCCAACAAAAAAGCCTCCCGGCAAGGGGAGGCAGCGCGTCGGGCGGGTGGTGGTCAGTGCCCGGCGCGCCTGACGATGATGATCGCGAGGTGCTGCACGGACGTGAGTCTAGACTGAGCCGCGCGATGAGCACCAGAGGCGTCCCCGTTCCCCCGGCCTGTTCGGCCACCTTCGTCGTCCTGACGCCGGAGCCGCTCGACCACGTGGACGACGTCCCCCTGCCGCCGCCGGAGCTGCTGGCCCGCAACGGCACCTCGGCAGAGGCGTTGGAGCGCTTCTTCCGCTGCGAGCACCAGGTCGTGCTGCAGACGCAGGTCCCGACCGAGGAGATCGCGCCGGCCCTGCGCGACACACGGGTCCGCGCCCTGCAGCTCGCCTCCGACCACGACGGCGTGGTGCTCGACCTGACGCCGCCGCGCGTGCTGGAGCAGCGTGCCGACGAGGTGTCGCTCGCGCACGCCACCCAGTGGTACGTGAGCGATCGCGACGCCCTCGCCGAGCACGTCGTGCGCACCGACGGGCTGGAGCAGTTCGGGCTCCCCGAGGTGCTCGTGCCCGAGGTCTCCCCGACGAACCGCGCCATGGTCGACGCGGTGGTGGCCGGGCTCGCCCACCGGCTCATCGAGGAGTGGCCCGCGCAGGACCCCGTGGGACCGGCGACGATCACCCTGCGTGACATCGCGTACGGGCTCGGCGACGCCGAGGCCTCGACCACGCCGACGAGCCGCAGCCTCGACCTGACGGTGACCTACGACGCCGGCACGCACCTGCTCCGCGTCACGCTGCACGACGACCCCGCCGAGGCGCTGTTCGCCCCCTGAGCCGTGCGCGTCGGACGCCTACCCGTGGGCCGGCAGACCGGAACGCGGCGCCAGGTTGGCGAGCGACTCCGGCTGGAGGATGCGCGCCAGCTCGTCCGGGGGCAGCAGCCCCTTCTCGAGGACGAGCTCGGCGACCCCGCGACCCGTCGCGAGGGCCTCGCGCGCGACCTCGGTCGCGGCCTCGTAGCCGATGAACGGGTTGAGCGCGGTGACCAGACCGATCGAGCTCTCGACCTCGCGCCGCAGCAGGTCCTCGTTGGCGGTGATGCCGTCGACGCACCGGTGCGCGAGCGTGGTCATCGCCTCGCGCATGCGCCACAGTCCGGCCGAGAGCGAGTAGCAGATGACGGGCTCGAACGCGTTGAGCTGCAGCTGCCCCCCTTCGGCGGCCATCGTGACCGTGACGTCCATGCCGATGACCTGGAAGGCCACCTGGTTGACGACCTCGGGGATGACGGGGTTGACCTTGCCCGGCATGATGCTCGACCCGGCCTGGACGGCCGGCAGGTTGATCTCGTTGAGCCCGGCACGCGGACCCGACGAGAGCAGGCGCAGGTCGTTGCAGATCTTGCCGAGCTTGACCGCGACGCGCTTGAGCGTGCCGGACAGCTGGACGAAGGCCCCGCAGTCCTGGGTCGCCTCGATCAGGTCGACGGCGCTCACGAGCGGCAGGCCGGTCAGGCGGGACAGGCGCTCGCAGGCGACCGGCACGTATCCGACGGGAGCGTTGAGCTGCGTGCCGATGGCCGTGGCGCCCAGGTTGATCTCGTGCAGCATCAGCACGGCCTCGGCCAGTCGGCTGCGGTCCTCGCCGAGCATGACGGCGTAGGTCCTGAACTCCTGGCCGAGGGTCATGGGCACGGCGTCCTGGAGCTGCGTGCGGCCCATCTTCAGGACGTGGGAGAACTCGTCGGCCTTGCGCTCGAACGAGGCCTCGAGGTCCTGCATCGCCTCGAGCAACGCGTGGGTCGCGAGGATGATCGCGATCTTGATCGCGGTCGGGTAGACGTCGTTGGTCGACTGGCTCAGGTTGACGTGCTCGTTCGGGTGGAGGTGGACGTAGTCGCCCTTGGCATGGCCGAGGATCTCGAGCCCGCGGTTGGCGATGACCTCGTTGGCGTTCATGTTCGTCGAGGTGCCGGCGCCGCCCTGCATGACGTCGACGACGAACTGGTCGTGGAGATCGCCGGCGCGGATCTCCTCGCACGCCTGCCGGATCGCGGCGTACCGCTCGTCGTCCAGGAGCCCGAGCTCGTGGTTGGTGGCCGCCGCGGCCTCCTTGACCGCAGCGAGCGCCTCGACCAGGAACGGACTCTGACCGATCGGGATGCCGGTGATCGGGAAGTTCTCCTGCGCTCGCAGGCTGTGGATGCCCCAGTAGGCGTCGGCGGGGATCTCCCGCTCACCGATGAGGTCGTGCTCAGTACGGGTGGCTGAGGGTGTGGCGTGGGTCATGCCCACGATGAGACCACATGCGCTCGGCGCGGCGCGACGAGCCACGCGCGCGTGTCCCCGCACGGGTCGACCGGACGGGTCGACCGGACGGGGACCGCGACGATCAGGCGATGCGACGCATCCAGCCGTGCCGGTCCTCGGCGCGGCCGTACTGGATGTCGACGAGCGCGGAACGGATGTCCATCGTGACCTTGCCGGCCTCGCCGTCACCGGTCACGACCTCGCCACCGTCCCACTTGAGCGAGCCGATGGGCGTGACGACCGCGGCCGTGCCGCACGCGAACACCTCCGTGATCGATCCGTCGGCGACGCCCTCGCGCCACTCGTCGACGCTGACGCGACGCTCGACGACCTCGCGACCGTGGTCGCGGGCGATGTCCATGATCGAGTCGCGTGTCACGCCCTCGAGGATCGAGCCCGACAGCTCAGGGGTGACGATCGATCCGTCGGCCCTGACGAAGTACAGGTTCATGCCGCCGAGCTCCTCGAGCCACTTCTGCTCGCGCGAGTCGAGGAACGCGACCTGCGCGCACCCGTGCTGTGCCGCGATCTGCTGCGGCAGGAGGCTCGAGGCGTAGTTGCCGCCGCACTTGGCCGCCCCGGTGCCGCCGACCCCCGCACGCGAGTACTCCGTCGAGAGCCAGATCGAGACCGGCTTGACGCCGCCGGTGAAGTACGCCCCGGCCGGCGAGGCGATCACGGAGTACGTGACGTGCTGGCTCGGACGCACGCCGAGGAACGCCTCGGAGGCGAACATGAACGGACGCAGGTACAGGCTCGTCTCGCCGCCCTCGGGCACCCACGCACGGTCGGCCTCGACGAGCGCCTCGATGGACCCCACGAACCAGTCCTCGGGCAGCTCCGGGAGAGCCAGACGGTACGAGGAACGCTGCATGCGGGCGGCGTTCGCGTCGGGTCGGAACGCCCAGACCGAGCCGTCGGCGTGGGTGTAGACCTTGAGCCCCTCGAAGATCTCCTGGGC
The DNA here is from genome assembly GCA_023257515.1 of Aeromicrobium sp. Taxonomy (GTDB): domain Bacteria; phylum Actinomycetota; class Actinomycetes; order Propionibacteriales; family Nocardioidaceae; genus Aeromicrobium. The sequence continues at coordinate 681 of JALRCA010000208.1, read as the reverse complement.
ATAGTGCAGGACAGCCGTCGCGGGATCGAGCGCGAGCGGTCCGTAGGGCACGACGCGGGCGTCGTGCCAGTCCCGCTCGGGCGTCCACTCGGCGAGGAACATGTGGTCGGTGAAGTGTCGGCCGAAGCCGGGATCGGCGAGGATCGCCGCCCGCTCCGCCTCCGTCCGCGCGGCGGGATTCTGCTGGAACGTGCTGGCGAACGGTGGGGTGGTCATGCTGGACACGGTAGTCCTTTCGAAGGTCGATCGGGAGGGACGTCAGACCCCCGATACGCCTGCGGCCGCAGCCGCACCCGTGGCGCGTGCGGCGATGGCCTCCCCCACCTCCTCGGTGCTGCGCGGTGCCGTGCGAGCGGCGATGTCGGCCTCGACGGCAGCCGCGACCTGCTCGGCGGCGGCCGGCAGGCCGAGGGAATTGCCGAGCGGCTGGTGCGTGACCTGCCCGCGGGTGAGCCGCTCCCCGCGCTGCCTGCAGTGACCGCCCCTGCCGCGAGCGAAGAGCGCATCGCCCACCCGGCTTCGCAGAGCCATATCTTGATTGGCACGACGGCCATTGCCCGCGACGACCCTGATTTCTTTCCTCTTTTCGTTGGCAACTACATTTTCGGCGGGGGTGGATTCGTGTCGCGCCTGACCGATGAAATCCGCGAAAAGCGCGGGCTCTCGTACAGCGTGTCCTCG
>JALRCA010000158.1 GCA_023257515.1 Aeromicrobium sp. | reverse complement strand
ACGATGGTGACCGGGTCGGTGGGCGTGCTCTTGGACCGGATCGCGGCATCTGCGTCGGCCCGACTGGCCTGGTCGAACACCTCGGCGCGGCGCCGCAGGACGAACACCGCGGCTTCTTCGGCGAGCTGCTGGGCGACTGCTGCTACGGCCAATGGCTCGGTGTCGATTTCGCTCACACCGACCATCGCAGCACACCGGCGCGAGCGACGGCGGCTCGGGATGGGCGAGTGCTGCCCACCGCGATTGGCCAGCCGATAGGGTGGGCAGCACCGTGGCCGCCCACCTGCGCAGAGGAGCTTGCATGACTGCCACCGACTCACCTGCCGTCGCATCCGAAAGCGGCTCGCAGCGCCGCGGATTGGGCATCGATGTCGGCGGAAGCGGCGTCAAGGGCGGCATCGTCGACCTCGAGACCGGGACCTTGATCGGTGAGCGCTTCAAGCTGCTCACCCCCCAGCCGGCCACCCCGGACGCCGTCGCCGCCACCATCGCCGAGGTGGTCAAGCACTTCAACTGGGAGGGGTCGCTGGGCGTCACCTATCCCGGCGTGGTGTCCGACGGGATCGTGCGGACCGCGGCCAACGTCGACAAGTCCTGGATCGGCGCCAATGCGCGCGAGGTGATCAGCGGTGCGCTGGGCGGTCAGCCGGTGACGGTGCCCGTCTTCGGGTTCGGCATGAGGTTGCGCGGGCCGAGGACGCGGCCGAGGCGACCGACCTTGCCCATCATGTCGGGCGTCGCGACGACGGCGTCGAAGTCGAGCCAGCCCTCGTTGATCCGGTCGACGAGCTCGTCGGCGCCGACGACGTCGGCACCCGCCTCACGTGCGGCGTCGGCGTTCGCGCCGGTGGCGAAGACCAGGACCCGGGAGGTCTTGCCGGTGCCGTTCGGTAGGTTGACGGTGCCGCGCACCATCTGGTCGGCCTTGCGCGGATCGACGCCGAGGCGGACCGAGACGTCCACGGTCGAGTCGTAGTTCTTGCTGCCCGACTCCTTGGCGAGCGTCGTCGCCTGGAGCGGGGAGTAGAGGCTGTCCTTGTCGATCTTCTCGGCGACCGCGCGGTACGCCTTGCTGTGCTGTGCCATGGCTCTTCCTTGTCTGCCAGGTCGTGGTGCGGGCCCAGCCGGCCCTCCCACTGGGATGGATGGAGGTGTTACTCGACCGTGACGCCCATGGAGCGGGCGGTGCCCTCGACGATCTTCGCCGCGGCGTCGATGTCGTTGGCGTTCAGGTCGGGCAGCTTGGTCGTGGCGATCTCGCGGACCTGGTCCTTGGAGATCTTGCCGACCTTGTCGGTGTGCGGGACCGACGAGCCCTTGGAGAGGCCGGCGGCCTTCTTGATGAGCTCGGCGGCCGGCGGCGTCTTCGTGATGAAGTCGAACGAACGGTCCTCGTAGATGGTGATCTCGACGGGGACGACGTTGCCGCGCATGGACTCCGTGGCCGCGTTGTAGGCCTTGCAGAACTCCATGATGTTGACGCCGTGCGGGCCGAGCGCGGTGCCGACGGGCGGCGCCGGGTTGGCCGATCCGGCCTGCAGCTGCACCTTGACGATGGCTGCGACCTTCTTCTTGGGAGGCATTTCTCTCGGGTCCTTTTTCTTGGGTGTTTCGGGTGTTCCTGGTGATCGCCGACCGGTCAGGGCCGCCGAGCGATCAGACCTTCTCGACCTGGCTGAAGCTCAGCTCGACGGAGGTCTCGCGACCGAAGATCTCGACGAGTGCCTTGACACGCTCGGCATCGGCGTTGATCTCGGTGATGGTCGCGTGCATCGTCGCGAACGGGCCGTCGACGACCATGACGGAGTCACCCGTCACGAAGTCGGCGACCTCGACCTTGGGGGCCTTGGCCAGCTGCGACTCGGGGGCGTCGGCCACCGCCTGGGCGACCTCGGCCTCCACCGCCGGGGCGAGCATCTGCTCGACCTCGGCGAGGCTCAGGGGAACGGGCTGGTGGGAGTTGCCCACGAAGCCCGTGACCGACGGCGTGTGGCGCACGACGCCCCACGACTCGTCGGTGAGGTCCATGCG
>JALRCA010000084.1 GCA_023257515.1 Aeromicrobium sp. | reverse complement strand
TCCTGGAGCCGGTGGTCGGCACCGCAGTCGATGACGAGGACGTCGTCACCGAGCTCGGCCGCGACCGCCCCGGACTGGCCGTGCGGCAGGCCGAGGAACACGACGTCGTGCCCGGACAGGGTCGAGGCGTCCGTCGGCTCGATGACGCGATCGGCGAGCGGCAGCAGGTGCGGCTGGTGTTCGCCGAGGCGCGAGCCGGCGCTGGACGCGGCCGTGAGCGCCCCGATCTCGACGTCGGGGTGCGCGCTCAGCAGGCGCAGGACCTCGCCTCCGGCGTAGCCACTGGCTCCGGCGACGGCAACCTTGATCGTGCTCATGAGATGTCCACCTTGGCAGAAAGTCGGGCGATCAGTCGGTGCCGAGCTCCATCGCGGCGGCGTCGAGGGAGTGCTCGGCGTCGGCGTCGACGGACGGGTTGGCCTCGATGCGGGTCGCGCCGCCGGCGGGCAGCTCGCCGAAGAGGGTGCCGTTCTCGACGAGGATCTGGCCCTGGTCGAGCGGCTGCTCCGCGTACATCTCGAGCTTGGCCCGCGAGTCGGCGATGTCGAGGTTGCGCATCGTGAGCTGGCCGATCCGGTCGTTGGGGCCGAACACCGAGTTGTCGGTGCGCTCCATCGACAGCTTGTCGGGGTGGTAGGAGAAGTTCTCGCCCTGGGTGTCAAGGATCGAGTAGTCGTCGCCGCGCCGCAGTCGCAGGGTGACGCTGCCGGTCACGAGCGAGGCGATCCAGCGCTCGATCGACTCGCGGAGCATCATGGCCTGCGGGTCGAGCCAGCGGCCCTCGTACATGAGTCGGCCCAGCCGACGTCCGTGCTGGTGGAAGCTCGCGATCGTGTCCTCGTTGTGGATGGCGTTGACGAGCCGCTCGTACGCGATGTGCAGGAGCGCCATGCCCGGCGCCTCGTAGATGCCGCGGCTCTTGGCCTCGATGATCCGGTTCTCGATCTGGTCGGACATCCCGAGCCCGTGACGGCCACCGATCGTGTTGGCCTCGTGGACCAGGGCGACGGGGTCGAGCCGAGTGCCGTCGATCGCGACGGGACGTCCCGCCTCGAAGGTGATCGTGACGTCCTCGGCGTCGATGTCGACCGAGGGGTCCCAGAACTTGACGCCCATGATCGGCTCGACGGTCTCGAGGGAGACGTCGAGGTGCTCGAGCGTCTTGGCCTCGTGCGTCGCACCCCAGATGTTGGCGTCGGTCGAGTACGCCTTCTCCTGGCTGTCGCGGTAGGGCAGGTCACGCTCGGTGAGCCACTGACTCATCTCGGTGCGGCCGCCCAGCTCGTGCACGAACTCGGCGTCGAGCCACGGCTTGTAGATGCGCAGCTCGGGGTTGGCCAGGAGCCCGTAGCGGTAGAACCGCTCGATGTCGTTGCCCTTGAAGGTCGACCCGTCGCCCCAGATGTTGACGCCGTCCTCGTGCATCGCGCGCACGAGCAGCGTCCCGGTGACGGCGCGACCCAGCGGCGTGGTGTTGAAGTAGGTGCGCCCCGCGGAACGGATGTGGAACGCGCCGCACGCCAGCGCCGCCAGCCCCTCGTCCACGAGCGGGCCCTTGCAGTCGATCGCGCGGGCGAGCTCGGCGCCGTACTGCATCGCACGGCCGGGGACGCCGGAGATGTCCGGCTCGTCGTACTGGCCGATGTCGGCGGTGTAGGTGCACGGGACGGCTCCCTTGTCGCGCATCCAGGCGACGGCCACCGAGGTGTCGAGGCCGCCGGAGAATGCGATGCCGACCCGTTCGCCGACGGGGAGCGAGGTGAGAACCTTGGACATGACTCACATTCTTGCATGGGAGTGCAAGAACTTGCAGAGGGGCCCCTGCACTCGCCCCTCGCGAACGGCGGACGACTAGCGCAGCGCCGCCCCGAACGGCTCAACCGCGGCCACGGCCGCCTCACGTGCCGACTTGATGTCGGCGTCGGTGAGCGTGCGGTCCGGGGCGCGCAGACGCACGGCGAACGCCAGCGAGCGCTGTCCCTCCGGCACCGGATCCCCCTCGTAGACGTCGAACAACCGCACCGACTCGACCAGGTCGCTCGAGCCCGCGAGGGCCGCCCGCAGCGTCCCCGCCTCGACCGTGCGGTCGACCAGGAACGCGAGGTCCTCCTTGGCGACGGGGAACGCGGAGAAGTGCGGCTTGGGACCGATGAGCGGAGCGGCGTCGAGCAGCGCGTCGAGGTCGACCTCGGCGGCCGCGACACGGCCGGGCAGCCCGTACGCCTCGGCGACCGAGGGGTGCAGCTCGCCGGCCAGGCCGACCACCCGTCCCCCGTCGACACTGCCCCCCAGCACCAGCTCGGCGCACCGGCCGGGGTGGAACGGTGCCACGGCGGCGGCACGGACCTGCAGCTCGACGTGGAGCACGTCGGCGACGCGCTGCACGATCGAGACGGCGTCGAACCAGGCGACCGGGCGGCCGGGTCCGGCCCATCCGGACCGCTGCCGCTCCCCCACCAGCACGAGACCGACGTGGAACGGCTGTGCCGGCAGCGCGGCGTCGAGCGCAGCCAGCTCCTCGGGCGTCGGACGGCGGTCGACCCCGTAGATCGGGGCATTCGGCTGGTCGTCGCGCGGGGAGAAGACCCGTCCGACCTCGCTGATCTGGACCGTGTCGTGACCGCGACCCACGTTGAGCGAGGCCGCGCGCAGCAGACCGATGAGCGACGTCGTGGTCAGACCCGGCTCCTCCGCCGACAACGGGTTGGCGAGCACCACCTGACGACGACGCGGGTCGTCCTCGGGCAGGCCCAGGCGGTCCAGGTCGGCGGGACCGGCGAAGGGCAACGTGGTCACCTCGACCAGGCCGGCGCCGGCGAGCACGTGGCCCACGCGGCGACGCAGCTCCTGGCGACGCGTCAGGCCCCGGCCCCCGGTCGGCGTGGGCAGCACCGACGGCACGGTGTCGTAGCCGACGGAGCGCAGCGCCTCCTCGACGAAGTCGTAGGGATCGTTCAGGTCGAAGCGCCACGGCGGAGGGGTGACGACGTGGGCGTCGCTGCTGCTCTCGACGGCGCAGCCGTTGGCCTCGTAGATCCGCGCGGCGAGGTCGGGGCGGATGTCCACCCCGCTGATCCGGGTCGGCAGGTCGAGCGGGACCGTGACGGGCGCCTGCTGCGGCGCCTCGCCCACCACGGTCGCCCCCGGCTGGAGGGCGCCGCCGGCGAGCTCGACGAGCAGCTCGGCCACCCGCGTGCCGGCGCGCAGCGGCAGCGTCGGGTCGACACCGCGCTCGAAGCGCTTGGACGCCTCGGAATGCAGCCGGTGACGACGTCCGGCGTGGAAGATGGTGGCGGGGTCGAAGTGCGCCGCCTCGATCACCACGTCGTGGCTCGTGTCGTCGATCTCGGTGCTCGCACCGCCCATGACGCCGGCGATGCCGATCGGACCTGAGTCGTCGGTGATGAGCAGGTCGTCGGACGTGAGCGCGCGGTCGACGCCGTCGAGCGTCGTGATGCGCTCCCCGTCCTGGGCGCGGCGCACGACGATGGGGCCGGAGAGCTTGGCCCGGTCGTAGCAGTGCGTCGGCTGGCCGAGCTCGAGCATGACGTAGTTGCTGATGTCGACGGCGAGCGAGACCGAGCGCATGCCGGCCTGCACGAGGCGACGGACCATCCACGCCGGCGTCTGACGCGTGGCGTCGATCCCGGTGACGACGAGCGTCGAGAAGACCGGGCTGGCGGCGGCGTCGTCGACACGGACGGGGTACCCGCCCTCGCCGGACGGGACCTCGCGGTCCGCGGGGTCGACGAACGGCACGCCGAAGGCGAGCGCCGCGTCGCGACCCACGCCGCGCAGGCTCAGGGCGTACGCGCGGTCGGGGTTGACCTCGAGGTCGAGCGTCTGGTCGTCGAGCCCCAACAGCGCGATCGCGTCGTCGCCGGGCTCGGCGCTGCCGGGCTCCAGCACGAGGATGCCGTCGGCCGTGGTCGCATCATCAGGGAGGCCGAGCTCCTTGGTCGAGCAGATCATGCCGTCGGAGACGTGGCCGTAGGTCTTGCGGGACCCGATCTCGAAGCCGAGCTCGGGCAGGAACGTGCCCGGCAGGGACACGACGACCAGGTCGCCGACGGCGAAGTTGTGGGCACCGCACACGATCCCGCGCGACGGCACGTCGTCGCCGGGCGCGTCCGGCACGCTCTCGACGTTCTGCGCGCCGACATCGACCCGGCACCAGTTGATCGTCTTGCCGTTCTTCTGCTCCTCGGGGCTGATCGCGAGGACGCGGCCGACCGTGAGGGGGCCGGAGACGCCGCCGCCGAGGATCTCCTCGAGCTTGAGGTCGTACATCGTCAGCCGGTCGGCGACCTGCTGCGTCGGGACGTCGGGCAGCGCGACGAGGTCGCGCAGCCACTCCATGGGAACCCTCATCAGCTCCGCACCCCCGTCGAGGAGAAGCAAGCGTACGAGGGCACGTCGCTGATCATCGGATGGTTCACTCGCTGGCGCTCGCTCACAGCCCGACTCCGAAGGGCTCGGTGAAGCGGATGTCGCCGTCCCACAGGTCGCGCAGGTCGGCGATGTCGTAGCGGCTCGTGATGGTGCGGTCGAGGCCCATCCCGAAGGCGAAGCCCGAGTACTCCTCGGGGTCGACGCCGCAGGCGACGAGGACGCGCGGGTTGACCACGCCGCAACCGCCCCACTCGATCCAAACCTCCGACTTGCAGGTGCGGCAGGGACGATCGGGGTTGCCAACCGACTCACCGTGGCACACGAAGCACTCGAGGTC
>JALRCA010000026.1 GCA_023257515.1 Aeromicrobium sp. | reverse complement strand
AGCCGCTGTGGCGGTAGACGTCCTTGTCGGTGCGCTTGGAGCCGCTCAGCGAGACCTTGTCGGCGTTGACGATGACGACGAAGTCGCCGCCGTCCACGTGCGGGGCGTAGGTCGGCTTGTGCTTGCCACGCAGCAGGGTGGCCGTCTGGACGGCGAGACGACCCAGGACGACGTCCTGGGCATCGATGACGTGCCAGTGACGCGTGATGTCAGCGGGCTTGGGGCTGTACGTGGGCACGGCGTGACCTTCTCGTGTTGCGTGACGTGGATCGGGTGGTCGCGCCCTGTGAAGTCCGGATCGGAGCACGGGCACAACGACGTACAAGAGTAACCGGCTGCGGCGGGCCCGGTCAAAACGGCCCCGGAGCGAGCAACCCCGCCGGTGCGCCGCGACCGCGCGAGGGCTAGGTTTGTGAACGGCCGCACACCCTGCGCGCCCCTCTGCACCGTCACAGGAGACCCATCGTGACCGACCAGACCCTGACCGTCCGCGACAACCGCACGGGCGAGGAGTACGAGCTCGAGATCACCGACGGCACCGTCCGTGCGTCCGACATCGGCAAGATCGGACGCGGCGACGACCAGCCCGGCCTCGCGGTCTACGACCCCGCCTTCACCAACACGGCCGCCACGCGCAGCTCCATCACCTACATCGACGGTGAGAAGGGGATCCTCGAGTACCGGGGCTACCCGATCGAGCAGCTGGCCGAGAAGTCGACGTTCCTCGAGGTGGCCTACCTCCTCATCCACGGCGAGCTGCCCACGAAGGAGCAGCACGAGCAGTGGGTCCACGAGGTCACGTTCCACACCTTCGTGCACGAGAACCTCAAGAGCCTCATGCAGGGCTTCCGCTACGACGCGCACCCCATGGGCATCCTGCTCTCGAGCGTCGGCGCGCTCTCGACGTTCTATCCCGAGGCCCGCCAGATCAAGGACCACGACGTCCGCCACGACCAGATCGTGCGGCTCATCGCCAAGATGCCGACCCTCGGCGCCTGGTCGTTCCGGCACGCGCAGGGCAAGCCCTACGTCTACCCCGACAACGACCTGACGTACACCGAGAACTTCCTCTCGATGCTGTTCAAGATGAGCGAGCAGAAGTACGACCCCGACCCGCGGCTCGCCAAGGCGCTCGAGGTCCTGTTCATCCTGCACGCCGACCACGAGCAGAACTGCTCGACCAACGCGGTCCGCGCGATCGGCTCCAGCCAGGTCGACCCCTACTCCGCGGTCTCCGGCGGCATCGCGGCCCTCTACGGTCCGCTGCACGGCGGTGCCAACGAGGCCGTCCTGCGCATGCTCAAGCGCATCGGTGACGTCAAGAACGTCCCCGGGTTCATCGAGGGCGTCAAGAAGGGCGACGAGAAGCTCATGGGCTTCGGTCACCGCGTCTACAAGAACTACGACCCCCGCGCCAAGATCATCAAGAAGGCCGTCGACGACGTCTTCGAGGTCACGGGCGTCAACCCGCTGCTCGAGATCGCGCAGGAGCTGGAGCGGATCACAACAGGGCAACATGTCACCACAGGAGCAGGCAAGTTTGCTGTGGCATGCAGGCTCCTCAAACACGAGGCGCTCACTGGCTTTGACAACAAGGCTGCAGCACTGAGTGACAGTGTGACCCTCAGTGCT
>JALRCA010000250.1 GCA_023257515.1 Aeromicrobium sp. | reverse complement strand
CCGGGCGGCGTGCTCGACGAGCACGACGTGGGCGGTCTCCTCGTCGAGGTCCGGCTGGGCCAGCACCGCCGCCGGCAGCACGCGCTCGGGGACGTCGTACTCGCGCTCGAACTGGCTGTTGCGCCGCGCCGCCGTGACCTGTCCCGTGTAGAAGAGGTACTCCAAAGCCTGCTTGGCCTCGGACCAGTTCCACCCCCAGTGGTCGCGCGAGCGCTCGGTGTCGTGCTCGATCTGGCGCGCCGTGAGCGGGCCGCTCGCGCGGACGTCGTCGAGGACGCGCTGCACGAGCTCGGGCTGCTCCTCGGCGATCCGGCGGGGACCGCCCCAGAGTCCGGCCTGCCCCTGCATCCGCCACCGCAGCGCGGGCCACAGCCGCACGTCGAGCATCGCGGCCTCGTGCGCCCAGTACTCCACCACGCGGCGTGGGGCGCGGCCCGCGGCTCGGTGCAGCAGCTCGCGGTCGTAGGCGCCGAGTCGTGAGAACAACGGCATGTAGTGCGCCCGCACGAGCACGTTGACCGAGTCGATCTGCAGGAAGCCGAGCCGCTGCACCACCTTGTTGACGTGGGCCGCGGTGACCGGTCCCGCCGGTCGTGCACGCGTGAATCCTTGGGCGGCGAGCGCGGTGCGCCGGGCCTGCAGTCGGGTGAGCGTGGTCATCACGCCCCATCCTCGCCCACGCCGCCGACAGCCGACCGCCACGTCCCACGAGCCTGCAGGTTTCCCACGAATTCCTGGAAGACCCTCGTGCGCGGTGGGCCCGGCTCGGGTCAGTTGTCGATCAGGTTGGTGCGCACGGCGTACATCGCCGCCTCCATGCGCGACTTCATCTGCAGCTTCTCGAGCATGTTGCGGATGTGGTTCTTGACGGTGTTCTCGCTGATGAACAGCTCTTCGGCGATCTCACGGTTGCTCTGTCCCCGGGCGACGAGGCGCAGGACCTGCAGCTCGCGGGCCGTGAGGGCCGCGGGGGCCGGACTCGGCGTACGCGACATCTGCACGAACTCGTCGAGCAGCTTGGTGGCCATGCTCGGGCTGATGAGCGACTGACCCGCGGCCACGAGCCGCACCGCCTCGGCGACCTGGTCGTAGGTCGAGCCGTCCTTGAGCAGGTAGCCCGAGGCGCCGCTCTTGATCGACTCGTACAGGTCGCTCTCCTCGTCGCTCGCCGTCAGCATGATGATGCCGGTCGACGGCGAGATCTCCTTGATCGTGCGGCACACCTCGACGCCCGAGCGTCCAGGCATGCGCACGTCGAGCAGGACGACGTCGGGAGGCGTCTTCTCGACGGCGGCGATCGCCTTGTCGCCGTCGTCGACCTCCTCGAGCTCCAAGGTGTCGTCCGCCCCCAGGACCATCGACACCCCGCGCCGGAAGAGCTCCTGGTCGTCGACCAGGAGCACCCGGATGTTCGGGTCTGTGCCAGTCACGCTGGCATCATGCCACGAAGTGGGCGTGCCGGCAGATCGGGTGAAGTCGTCCGTGTCCCGGGGTCCGGCACCCTCAGTCCTCGGTGACGTCGAGATGGATCACGCCGTAGTCGTACCCCTTGCGCAGGTACACGACGCTCGGGCGCATCGAGTCCTTCTCGAGGAACAGGTAGAAGTCGTGCCCCACGAGCTCCATCTCGTAGAGCGCCTGCTCCAGCGTCATGGGCGAGCCGGGATGGGTCTTCTCGCGTACCACGAGCGGGCCGTCGCCCTCGACGTGCACGGGTCCCTCGTCGACGTCGGGCGTCACCGCGTCGGCGGTGAGCGGGTCGAGCAGCCCGTCGGGCACGGCGGCGGTGGCCTCGGCGAGCGAGGTGGGCCGGTGGTGGCCGCGGCTGACACGACGGCGGTCGACCGCCCGGCGCAGACGTGACTCGAGCTTGTCGATCGCGGCGTCGAGAGCCGAGTGCTGGTCGGTCGACGCAGCCTCGGCCCGGACCGCCGGACCCCGCGAACGGAGGGTCATCTCGACGCGCGCTGCACGGTCGTGCTGGCGGGGATTCTTCTCGTGGGTCACCTCGACCTCGACCCGGGTGATCCGCTGGCGCTGGTCGTACTTCTCGATCCGGCTCAGCTTCTCTTCGACGTGCTCTCGGAATCGCTCCGAGATCTCGCTGTTGCGGCCGTTGACGACGATCTCCATGACAGTCCTCCTGCGCTCGGTCGAGGCGTGCTTCACATACCTGCGACCGTAGACCGCCCGAGGTCGAGATTCCAGGGGCCGGCACCATTGAGTTCACCTCCCGGTCGTGCGCGGGCCATCCGCGCCCGGCACCGCAGCGACCACGGCGACGGCCGCGACCGGCACCCCGCCGGCCTCGAGGGCGCGGCGCGCCGCCGCGAGCGTCGCCCCGGTCGTGGTCACGTCGTCGACGAGCACGACCGGAGCCCCCGAGCGTCGGGCACGACGCACGGCGAACGCCCCCGCGACGTTGCGTCGGCGTCGGGCGGCGGGGAGCGAGGCCTGGTCACGCGTCTGACGGCGCAGCCTCAACGCACGGACGGCGCGCGCGTCGACGCCGTGGTCCCCCAGCGCGGCGGCGGCCGCCCGGGCGAGCACGAGAGCGTGGTCGCGTCCCCGTCGCCGCCGGTTGCGTCGCGACGTCGGGACCGGCACGAGGTCGACGGTTGTGTTGTTCGCCGCCAACGGCCCGGCACCCCCGCCCTGCCCGTCCGCCGCCCACGGCCCGGCACCCCCGCCGGTGTCCAGCGCCGTCGTCACGGCAGCGGCGAGCAGCAGACCCACGTCGGGCGTCAGCGCCCACCATCCCCGTTCCTTCCAGGCGACCACGAGCCGAGCCGTCGCCTCGTCGTAGGGCCGCGCCGCGACGACCAGGTCGTCGACCGGCCAGGGGTCGGGCACCAGCAGGATCCGGCAGACGCGACAGATCGCACGAGCCGGGCCTCCGCACACCACGCACGACGTGCCCAGCACGAGCTCGCCGAAGGCGGTGACCGCACCGGCCCATCCCTCGTCCTCGTCCTCCATGCCCCCACCGTGCCGCCACCCGCGGCGCCCCGCGGGCGTGGAGACCTCACCTGTGGACGACGAGGTCAGGGCGAGGCGGACAGGCCGGCCACCCGCGGCGACGGGACGAGCTCCCAGGTCTGGCCAGGCGGCAGGTACCACAGGCCCCCGCGGGAATCGGTCGCCCAGCGGGGTGGATCGGTCGCGGAGCCGCGCACCAGACGTCCGAGGTCGAGATCGGGTGCCAGGGCCGCTCCCCCGCCGACGCCGCTCGTGAGCCCGGACCCGTCCAGGGAGACCTGTCGCACCTGGACGCCCAGCCGCGTGCTGCCGAGCAGCTCCACGACGCTGGGCTCGAGCCAGCCGGCCGCGCGCACGACCCGCACGTCGGACGCGAGCGCACGAGGTCGTCCCAGACGGGTCGCGCCGCCCGACGCGTCGCGTGCCACGGGGGCCACGACCACCGCGTCGCGTCCTGGCCGACGTCCGCTCAGCACCACGTTCCCGCCGTCCGGCGAGACCGCGATCGTCGAGACGGCCAGGTCGTCGAGCGCCGGCGCCCGCAGGGTCCGCAGGTCCTCGGTCGTCCCCGTCCGGACGCGCGTGCGTCCGTCCGGACGGTCGACGACCCACAGGCGCCCGACGGCATCCCACGTGACGGCGCCGACGTCGTCCCCGGGGACGATGCGCGCGCGTCCACCGTCGAGCGGCTGGACACGCACCGCGGAGCCGCCGTCGACGATGCCGGCCGCGCTCTCGTCGCCCACGGCCACGCTCGAGGAGCCACGGGCGTCCTCACCCCAGGGACCCGGGATCCGCACGAGTCGTGAGCCGTCGAGCCGGCGCAGCCGGTCGCGCACGAGCGCGTAGACCACGGCGCTCGGCTCGGGCGGCCCGAACCGGGCCCAGTCGGTCATCTGGTTGACGGGCTGCCCGCTCGGCGACACCACCGCGGTCCCCCCGTTGACCCGCACGCCGGACAGCTCGGGGACCTGGCGCAGGGTCCACACGAGCTGCGCCGCGAGCCGGTTCAGACGGCCCCTCTCGCGCGAGCCGAGGTCGACCGTGAACGCGACGTCGGCCGTGCCGTTCGAGACGGGCACCGACGGGCGCAGCGACGCCCGCGAGGGCACGTAGCTGCGCAGGAAGCGCGCGTCGCTCGGGCCGGCCGCGAGCGCCGCGACGAGGGCGGTCGGCAGCTGGCCCCCGACCGGCAGGTGCACGACCTGGGGCACGAGCCGCTCGCCCGGACGATCGAAGAAATAGATGTCGAACGGTCGGTAGTAGTCCTCGAAGAAGCGCGCACTGACCAGCGTCCCGTCCGGAGGGTTCGCGATGCGCCACTGCCCGCGGACCCGCACGAGCTGCAGCTGACGATCGACGTCGTCGCCGTCGGCGTACCGGCCCGTCGGTCCGAGCACGGCCTTCGTCGACGCCTGCAGCCGCACGAGCGCGGCGCCGGCCGTGCCGTCCTGGGCGTCGCTCTGCTGAGGGGGCGTCACGACCCGGGTCACCGTGTGAGGTCCGTAGACCGTGGTGCTGCGGCCCGCTCGCCACCTCGAGGCAGCCGAGGGCGTCAGGTACTCCGTCGCGGTCGCGGTCGTCACCGGGTAGGCGAGCATGGCGTCGAGGTAGCCACGGACGATCTCCTCGGGCGACGCCCCGACCCTCGGTCCTGCGGGCGAGTACCGCACGGTCGTGCGCGCGGCGTCGTCGTCGCTGCGCACGCTGCGCACGGGCCCGTTCGTCGGGATGCCGGCGCACGCCGTCAGGAGCAGCGCCACGGCGACGAGGCCGACCGGCACGACGGCGTGGCCGACGGACCGCCGTCTCATGCGAACACCGCCGTGACGACGGGCTCGGACAGCACGGTGCCGTCCCGCCGGACCTCGCGCGGCAGCGTGAGCACGAACTCCGCACCCTCACCGGCCCGCCCCCACGCCTGCAGCGAGCCCCCGTGCAGGGCGGCGTCCTCGCGCGAGATCGCGAGGCCCAGCCCCGTGCCGCCGTGCGCGCGGGCCGGGTCGGCGCGCCAGAAGCGGTCGAAGACCCGCAGGTTCTCGTCGCCGGAGAGCCCCACGCCGAAGTCCCGCACGACGAGCGTCACGCGGTCGGCGGCCTGGCCGACCTCGACCTCCACGACGTCGGACCCGCTGTAGCGAGCCGCGTTGGTGAGGAGGTTGCGCACGACGCGGTCGACGCGCCGCACGTCGGCCTGGACCACGGCACGCTCGTCCCCGCCCAGGACCCGGACCGTGATGCCGTGGCGTTGCAGGACCGGGTCGTCGACGGCGCGCCTCGCGACCGCCGCCAGGTCGACGGGCTCGAGCTCGAGCCGCGCCGCGCCGGCGTCGAAGCGGCTCAGGTCGAGCAGGTTCACGAGCAGCTCCTCGAACCGATCGAGCTCTCGCTTGAGCAGCTCGGCCGAGCGTGCCGTCTGCGGATCGAACCGGTGCCGTGCGTCGTACAGCACCTCGCTGGCCATCTGCACCGTCGTCAGGGGCGTCCGCAGCTCGTGCGACACGTCCGAGACGAAGCGCTGCTGCAACCGCGACAGATTCTCGAGCCGACGGATCTGGCTCTGCAGGCTCGCCGCCATCTGGTTGAACGACGTGCTGAGCCGGGCGATGTCGTCCTCGCCCTGGACGAGCATCCGCTGCTCGAGGCTGCCCGAGGCGAAGCGCTCGGCGATGCGTCGCGCGAGCCGCACGGGGTTGAGCACCTGCCGCGACACGATCCACGCCACGGCGCCGACCATCAGCACCATCGCCCCGCCGCCGGCCAGCAGCGCGTTGCGCACGAGGGCAAGCGTCTCGGCCTGGTCCTCGAGGGAGAACACGTAGAACATCGCGTACGCCTCGCCCGTGCCCGGGGAGCGCAGGCGCTGTCCCACGACGAGCGCCGGCACCCTGTCGCCACCGGGACGGACCACGGCGGAGTACCGCCAGAGCACCCCTGAACGGCTCTCCACCGAGCGCCGCAGGTCGGCGGGGATGGCTGAGGCGTCGATCGCCGACGACGAGCGCACCGGGGCCTGGTCGCGCTCGGGCACGAGGGGGCCCTCGAGCACGACCTCGTGACCTCGTGGCGCGTCGCGCGGTCCCGTGAGGGAGTCCACGAGCTGGTTCAGCGCCTGGGCCTGCGTGGTCCCGTCCGTCACGACCGTCGCGTCGAACTGCGCCTGCGCCGACTCGAAGCCGACGCGCGCCTCGCCGATCGCGGCGTCGCGGCGGTCGTCGGTCAACCCCGCGGACACCCGCGCGAGCAGGGCCCACCCGGTCATCCCGACGACGAGCGAACTCAGCACGATCGTGCTGACCACGACGCGCGCCTGGATCGAGCGGCGCCAGAAGCCGGTGACCCGGCGCGCGACGCGCCGCAGCATTCCGCGCCCCGGCGGCCCCGGTGGCCCCGTCTCGTCCGCGTCGTGCGCCATCGTCAGGCCGGACTCGTCACGAGGGCGCGATCGCCTGGTAGCCGACGCCTCGGACCGTCCGGATGACGCTGGGGTCGTCGGCATCGTCCTCGATCTTCGAGCGCAGCCTGGTCATGTGGACGTTCACCAGCTTGGTGTCGCCCGGGTGGTGGTAGCCCCACACCTTGGTGAGCAGCTCCTCGCGCGTGAACACGTGGCTCGGATCGCTGATGAGGCAGGACAGGAGGTCGAACTCCAGCGGCGTCAGCTCGAGCGGCTGCCCGGCGCGTGCCACGGTGTGTGCCCCGGGGTCGAGCACGATGTCGCCGAACTCCAGCGGCTCACGGAGCTCGTCGGTCCGGCGCAGCCGCGCCCGGATGCGCGCCACGAGCTCGGTGTTCTTGAACGGCTTCGTGATGTAGTCGTCGGCGCCCGCCTCCAGTCCCCGCACCACGTCGGGGGTGTCGGACTTGGCCGTCAGCATGATGATCGGGACCGCCGACGTCGCCCGGATCCGACGGCACACCGCCATGCCGTCGACACCCGGCAGCATCAGGTCGAGGAGGACCAGATCGGGCTTGAACGACGCGAACGCGTCCATGACCTCGCTGCCCGAGCGGACGACGTGCGCGGTCAGGCCCTCGCCGTCGAGGACGATCCCCAGCATCTCAGCCAGCGATGCGTCGTCGTCGACGACGAGGACCCGGTCGCGCTTGCTCCGGCGATAGCTCACCGCACCTGCCACTGGTGGCTCAGTAGCGGTAGTGGTCCGACTTGTACGGGCCGGCCACGTCGACGCCGAGGTACTCGGCCTGCGACTTGGTCAGCTCCGTCAGCTCGACGCCCAGGGCGTCGAGGTGCAGCCGCGCGACCTCCTCGTCGAGGTGCTTGGGCAGCACGTACACGCTCAGCGGGTACTCCTCCGGCTTGGTGAACAGCTCGATCTGGGCCATCACCTGGTTGGTGAAGGAGTTGCTCATCACGAAGCTGGGGTGCCCGGTGG
>JALRCA010000203.1 GCA_023257515.1 Aeromicrobium sp. | reverse complement strand
CAGGTCGCGCCCGACGAGGTTCTGGATCGCGAAGACGAGGAAGGCGCCGGCGGCCGCGGGGTTGAGGACGTGCCGGCCGCGCCACGCGAGCACGTACTTGGAGGCGTTGGCCAGCACCGCGGCCCCGGCGAGCCAGGCCAGGTCGGCCGACCCGCTCGGGACGGGCACGAACAGGAAGAACAGCAGCAGTGCCGTGATGTGCGCGGAGTCCGCGTGCGGGCTGACGCGCCACAGCAGACCCAGCACCCGGTTGCTGACGTAGGACGCGACCACGAGGACGGCCAGCGCCACGAGGTTGTCGCGGGTCGAGAGACCCTCGATCACGCCTGTGGCCGTGAACACGCAGTACACCGCGATGATCACCGCGAGCACGATCAGGACGAGGCGGTACATCGTGACCCGACCGAGCGTGCGGTCGAGCAGGTCGCGGACGGGTCTCATGTGAACATCTCTCCCGGGAAGGTGGCCGAGGTCTCCAGTCGGCCGTCGCGGCGGAGCCGCGCCGAGGCGACACCCAGGGCGGGGTCGAGCTCGTGCGGCGGGACGAAGAACGCGGCGGTGGCGGCCCCGTCGGCCAGCATGCACGACGGCGCGACCACCCAGGTGGCCAGCACGTCGTGCGTGGGGCGTCCGGTACGTGCGTCCAGCACGTGGTGCAGGCCCTCGCCCCACGCACGACGATTGACCGCCGACGCGCAGAGCGCCGTCCCCGGGGCGAGCTCGGCGACGCCGACCGCGACGGTCACGTCGAGGGGGTGCTCCAGCGCGACGCGCAGGACCTCCGGGCCGCGGTGCAGCAGGTCTCCGCTCGCGTCGACGGTCAGCCCGGAGCAGTCCTCGAGCCGAGCGGCGACGAGGTCGACGAGCAGGCCCTTGCCGGCGGCGCCGACGTCGAGCAGGACGGGCTCGGTCGTCGTGAGCCACGGCTCCTGCCAGTCCAGGCTGGACGACGGCGGCACCGCGCTCACGTGCGCGGCCGGGCGCAGCGAGTACGTCGCGTCGTAGCCGAGGTCGGCGAGGGTCCGGCCGACGAGCGGGGTGACGGCCCCGGCCGTCAGCGCGCCCAGGCGGTCGTAGAGCGCGAGGAGCGCGCCCGCCTCGGGCGGCAGCTCCCACCGACCCGGCGCCTGGGCCATCGCGGCGACGAGGGAGTCGTCGCGAAAGCGCGACCAGGTCCGGTCGAAGTCGACCACGACGTCGACCACGGCGGCGCGGTCGGCATCGTCGAGGGGCTCGTCGGTGTCGACGGTCCAGGCCGTGCCGATGGCCTCGAACCGCCACGCCGCGCGCTCGGCGTGCGGCCCGTCAGGCCTGGGCATCGCCCTTGATCGAGTCGATCGCCTCGTTGAAGCCGCCGCTGGTCAGCGAGGAGCCGGCAACCTTCGAGACATTCAGGTCGTCGATCTTCTTGCCGACGACCTCGGCCTTGATGCCGCTCACGAACTTCTGCTGGTACTGCAGCGACGTGCCGCTGGCCTCCGGGGTGACCTCGACCTCGGAGATCGTGCCGTCCTCGCCGAGGTCGACCTTGACCTTGACCGACGAGGTGCCACCGGGGTTCTGGTAGCTGCCCTCGGCCTCGTACTCCCCGGCCTTGTAGGAGCCCGACGCGCTGGAGTCGGACGAGTCCTCGGAGGGAGCGGACGAGGCGCTCGAGGAGCCCGAGGCGGAGGCCGGCTCGTCACCACCCCCGCACGCGGCGGTCATGAGGAGGGCGGCGCCGGCGGTGGCGGCGAGGATGGTGCGCTTGTACGTCGGCAACGTCATGGGGCTCAGCTCCAGGTGTCGGTGTCGGGCGGCGTCGGGTGCCAGGTGGTTGCTGCTTCAACCGGACCAACGGTCGGACGCGGCACGAAGGTTCCGGCGGCCCGCACACTCACAGGTGACGCACAGCCCGGGTCGCGGCGTGGTAGCCCGCCATGCCGTGCACCCCGCCGCCCGGCGGCGTCGACGAGGAGCAGAGGTAGAGGCCGTCGGCGAGCCGGTACGGGTCGATCCCGGGTCGCGGGCGGAAGACGGTCTGGCGGAACGTGTTGGCGCCGCCGGTGATGTCGCCGCCGACGTAGTTGGCGTTGCCCGCCTCGAGGTCCGCAGGCCTCTCCACGTGCATCCCGACGATGCGATCGCGCAGGCCCGGGGCGTGGAGCTCCACCTCGTCGAGCAGCCGGTCGGTGACGTCGCCGTCGTAGCTCGCCGGCACGTGCGTGTAGGCCCAGACGGGGTGCACGTCGCCGACGGACCGACCGGGGTCGGCCAGGTACTGCTGTGCCAGCAGGACGAACGGGCGGTCGGGCAGCCTGCCGGACACGACCTGCCGCTCCGAGCGGTGCACGGCCGCGAAGTCGCCACCCAGGTGCACCGTGCCGGCCCGCCGGACGTCGTCGTGCAGCCACGGCACGCCACCCTCGACGGCGAGGTCGACCTTGTAGCTGGCCGGACCGTGCTTCCAGTGCGCGAACATCGCGCGGGTCGCCGGCGGCAGCCGGTCCCCGGCGATCGCGAGCGCGGCACCCGGCGTGGTGTCGAGCATGATGACGTCGGCGACGGGCAGCGAGGTGACGTGATGTCCCGTCTCGACCCGCCCCCCGTGCTCGCGGAGCTCGGCGACGAGCGCGTCGACGATCGCCCGCGACCCGCCGCGCGCGGCGGGCCAGCCGTAGGACTGCGCGATCATCGCGAACATCACCGCGATGCCGGTCGTGGTGGGCCGGGTCATCGGGGCGATGACGTGCGCGGCCAGCGCAGCCATGAGCGCCCGGGACTCCTTGCCCTTCCAGCGGGCCGTGGCGAGCGCCAGCGGCAGCCCCGCGCGGGCGCCGAAGCGTGCGAATCGAAGGGGATGGCGCGGCACGTGCACGACCGGGCCGAAGATGTCCTCGACCACGTCGTCGACGTGCTCGACGAGGGGCTCGAAGATCCGCCGCCACCGGTCCGCGTCCGGCCCCATCGACGCGGCGGTGCGCTCGACGTCGCGATACAGCAGACCGGCGCGGTGCGGGTCGACGAGGTGCGCGGCCTGGACCTCGGGCAGCACCCACTCCAGGCCGTGGCGACCCAGGTCGAGAGACTGCAGGAACGGCGAGGCGATGCCGGTGGGGTGGATCGCGGAGCACACGTCGTGGACGAGGCCCGGAACCGTGAGCTCGGCCGAGCGCGCGCCGCCGCCGATCGTGTCCTGCTGCTCGAGGACCGTGACGTCCAGACCGGCGCGCGCGAGCACGACGGCGGCCGCGAGACCGTTCGGTCCCGACCCCACCACCACGCCCGTCGTCATGTCCCGAGCCTAGTCAGCGAGCGCCGCGTCGCGCGCCGACCGCCAGGCCTCGCTCGACGCCACGCGCCGCAGGGCCTGCTCGAGCAGCGGCTGCGGCACCGCCTCGGCCGCCCGTCGGGCCGCCCGGTCCACGAGCCGGTCGCCGTGGATCGCGTGCAGGGCGCGCGCGGACGCCGCCACGACGGGACGGACCCGCCTCCGGCGCGCCCGCGCGAACGTCACGAACGCCTCGGCGGGTCGATCCGGTCGCGACGTCAGGAGCTCTGCGAGCAGCACCGCGTCGACGATCGCCTGTGCACCGCCCTGGCCGAGCGCCGGCTGCATCGGGTGTGCGGCGTCGCCGATCACCACGACCTCACCGCTCGCCCAGCGGCGGGGGCCCGTTCGGTCCTGCAACCCGATCGGTGCCCCCACCTCGCCCGACGCCGCGAGCAGCGCAGGCCACGGATCGCCCCACGCCAGCAGCCGCTCACGCACCGGCCCGAACAGGCCCGGGTCCTCGCTGCGGTCCGGCGGCGCCACGGTGGTCGCGAACCAGTAGGTGCGGCCGTCGGTCATCGGGGCGACGCCCGCCTCGCACCGATCGCCCCACACGACGCCGTGGAGCGAGGGGTCCACCGACGTCGCCGCGACGCCGCGCCAGGCGGTGCAGCCGGCGTAGGTCGCCTCGACGCGGGGGTCGAGCGCCCGCGCCACGGCGGACCGGAACCCGTCTGCGCCGACGAGGGCGTCGGCCTCGAGACGCTCTCCGTCGCCGAGGTCGACGACGACCCGCCCCGGCAGCGGTCGACGCACCCGGACCACGGGCGAGCCGAGCCGCGCCGACGCGTCGGCCAGCCCCTCGCGCAGCGCCTCCTGCAGCTCGCCACGGTCGACGACCCGCACGGGCTCGCCCAGCAGTCGCGCGGTCCGTACCGCGTCGAGCGAGCGGATCACCGACCCGTCCGGGCGACGCACGGTCCCGGCGTCCGCCGGTGCGCCGAGGCGACGCACCACGTCGCCGAGACCCACGTGGTCGAGCGCCGCGAGCGCGTTGGGCGCGAGCGTGATCGCCGCCCCGCCCCCGAGTGCCGTGCGCTCGTCGACCAGCTCGACCTCGATCCCGGCCCTCAGCCGCTCGAGCGCGGCCGCGAACGTCAGACCGGCCAGCCCGGCTCCCGCCACGAGCACCCGCATGCCCGCACCCTACGAGCCGCTTCCCGAACCCGCGACGACGACGCAGTTGTGGCGCGGGACACGTGTCGGCGAGGATCGGCCCGTGACCGACGGACTGCGCGTGCTCGTGGTGGACGACGAGCAACCCGTGCTCGACGAGCTCGTGTGGCTGCTCGAGCGCGACGACCGGGTCGGCACGATCGCCACCGCGCGCTCGGGCACCGAGGCGCTGCGCCGCCTCGAGGTCGGCGACGTCGACGCCGTCTTCCTCGACGTCGCGATGCCGGGCCTGACGGGCGTCGAGATCGCGCGACTGCTGCGCCGGTTCCAGGCGCCACCACGCATCGTGTTCGTCACGGCGCACGACGACCACGCGGTCGACGCCTTCGAGCTGGGGGCGGTCGACTACCTGCTCAAGCCCCTGCGCGAGGAGCGCCTGCGCGAGAGCGTGCGGCGCATCGTCGCCGACGAGGGACAGTCCGAGGCCTCGGACGACTCGATCGCGGTCGAGCTCGGCGGCGTCACCCGGTTCGTGAGTCGCGCGACCATCACGCACGCCGAGGCGCAGGGCGACTACGTGCGCCTGCACACCGCCGCGGGGCCCAGCCACCTCGTCCGCGCCGCCCTCGGCGGCCTCGCCGACGACTGGGCCGAGGCGGGGTTCCTGCGCATCCACCGCAGCCTCCTGGTCAATCTGCACCACGTGATCGAGATCCGGTCCGCGGAGGGTCGCACCGTCGTCGTCGTGGCCGCGGGTGACGGCACGACCGAGCTCCAGGTGGCCCGTCGCCACACGGCGGCGCTGCGCGAGCACGTCAGCGAGCGCTCCCCGTGACGCCCGACGACGTCCCACGGCACGCCACCCGGGTGCGCATCACAAGTCCTCAAACAGGCGCCACGCCCGCCAGCCGCGTGCGCCGCACGGTGCGCCAGGAGATCGACGAGTCCACGGGCGTCGGCGAGGTCTACGTCCGCACGATCGTCCGGGCCCAGCTCCGCGCGGCGCTCGCCGTGCTCCTGACGGTCGTGCTCACGATCGGGCTGCTGCCCCTGCTGTTCCTGTGGTCGGACGAGCTGGCCGGGGCCGACCTCCTCGGCGTCCCGATCGCGTGGGCGATCCTCGGGTTCGGGGTCTACGTGGGCCTCGTGCTCCTGGGGTGGGTCTACGTGCGTCACGCCGAGCGGCTCGAGTCCGACTTCGTCGCGCTCGTCGAGCCGGACGACGAGTCGTCGTGAGCTCGACCTACGGCGTCGTCGCGGTCACGCTCGTCTCGCTCGCGACGCTCGGGATCGGCGCGTTCGGCCTGCGGATCAGCCGCACCACGAGTGACTTCTACGTCGCCTCGCGCTCCATCAGCCCCACGCTCAACGCCTCGGCGATCGGCGGGGAGTACCTGTCGGCGGCATCGTTCCTCGGCACCGCCGGACTCGTCCTCGCCTACGGCGCCGACGTGCTCTGGTACCCCATCGGCTGGACGACGGGCTACCTGCTGCTCCTCGTCTTCGTGGCCGCACCGTTGCGCCGCTCCGGCGCCTACACGATCCCCGACTTCGCCCTGCAGAGACTCGGGTCGGCGGCGGTCCGTCTCGCCGCCAGCCTGCTCGTCGTGGGCGTCGGCTGGCTCTACCTGCTGCCGCAGTTCCAGGGCGCCGGACTCGTCCTGCACACCGTCACCGGCGCACCGCGGTGGCTCGGCGTCGCGCTCGTCGCGGCGATCGTCGTGCTCAACGTGGTCGCCGGCGGCATGCGCAGCATCACCCTCGTGCAGGCGTTCCAGTACTGGCTCAAGCTCACGGCGCTGCTGGTGCCGCTGTTCTTCCTCGTCGCCGCCTGGACCGGTGACGGGCGCCCGGCGCCGGCGGCCGGCACGGGCTGGTTCGAGCCGTTCGGCGCGCCCGACGCCCAGGGGCTCTACGTCGTCTACTCCGTCATGATCGCGACGTTCCTCGGCACGATGGGACTGCCGCACGTCGTCGTGCGCTTCTACACCAACCCCGACGGCCGGGCCGCGCGGCGCACCACCGTGATCGTGCTCGTGCTGCTCGGCACGTTCTACCTGCTGCCCACCCTGTACGGCGTCCTCGGTCGCATCTACGCGCCGGACCTGGTCGGGACCGACCGGGCCGACACGGTCGTCCTCGCGCTGCCCGCACGCGTGCTCGAGGGCGCCGGCGCCGACGTGCTCACGGCGTTGCTGACAGCGGGCGCGTTCGCGGCGTTCCTGTCCACGTCGTCGGGCCTCACGATGTCGATCGCCGGTGTGCTGGGCCAGGAGGTGCGGCGCGTGCCCCCGCTCGGGCGCCGGCTCGGCGGGGTCGCCGCATTGCGCGTCTCGGCCGTCGCCTGCGTGCTCGTGCCCGTGGTCCTCGCGCTCGTGGCCGAGCCCATCCCGGTCGCGACGTCCGTCGTGTTCGCCTTCGCCCTCGCCGCCTCGACGTTCTGCCCGTTGCTGGTGCTCGGCATCTGGTGGCGCGGCCTCACGGCGCCGGGGGCCATGGCCGGCCTGCTCGCGGGCGGACTCACGGCCGGCGCCGCCACGGTCGTCACGATCGCCGCCTCGCCCGAGGGCTGGATCGGCACCCTGCTCGGCCAGCCCGCCGCGTGGTCCGTACCGATCGGCTTCGTCACCACGATCGGCGTCTCGCTCGCCACGCGCCGCCACGTCCCGCCCGACGTGACGCGCACGATGGTCCGTCTCCACACGCCGGAGCGCGCGGCGCTCAGCCGCTGACCTCACGGATTCATCAGGGCACTGATCATCTGTACACTGATGATCATGGACGACCCTCTCGCGCTCGAGTCCCAGGTCTGCTTCGCGCTCGCCGTGGCGTCGCGCAGCGTCGTGGCGGCCTACCGCGAGGTGCTGGAGCCCCTGGGCCTGACTCATCCGCAGTACCTCGTGATGCTCGCGCTGTGGCAGCACGGACCGATGCCCCTCAAGGACCTCGCCGGGCACCTCGACCTCGAGCCTGCGACGGTGTCACCGCTCGCCCGTCGGCTCGAGCAGACCGGACTTGTCACGCGTGCCCGGTCGGCTGCCGACGAGCGTGTGCTCACGATCGCCCTGACCGACGACGGGCACGCGATGCGCCGTCGCGCCCTCGCCGTCCCCACGACGATGCTCCAACGACTCGGCATGGACGAGTCCGAGCTCGTCTCGACCAACGCGGTGCTGCACCGCATCATCGACGCGGCGCACGCGTCCCGCGCGACCGGAGCCACCCCATGAACCAGCCTCGCACCATGAGCGCCGAGGAGACCCAGGCGCTCGACCGGGTCCGGCGCCGCGTCACCGCCGTCGCGTTCCTGGCCGTCGCGCTGCACGGCGTCGTGGGACTCATCGTGGTCGGCGCGATCGTCGACGGCCAGGGACGCCACTCGGACGCGATCGGCCTGACCGTCATGTCGGGCGTCGTCGCCCTCATCATCTGCGTCGCCACCCGCGCCATCCTGGGCGCCCGGCCCGTCCACGTCGTGTGGCTCGCGCTCTCCCTGGTGCCGACCGCGGTGGCACTGGCCCGGCTGGTCTGACCCGACCGCTCGTCGTGCTCAGCCGACCGCTCGTCGCACCGCCCCTGCCGCTGGACGGGTCGATCGGCGTCCCTGGGCGAGCGACGGCGGTGTGACGTGGCGCACGGTGGTCACACGTCCCTAGCGTCGTGACCTGGCACACACCCGTGCCCGTCGTCCGGCCCACGGGCCGCGCGGCGCTCCCACCGGAAGAGGTGACACCCCGTGGCCGAGAAGGTCTCGCCGCAGGTCCATGCGGCCTACGAGCGCATCCACGCCTCCCCCGAGTTCGCCGAGCTCAAGGGGAACTACCTGAGGTTCGTCGTCCCGATGACGGTCGGCTTCATGGTCTGGTACCTGCTCTACGTCGTGTGCTCGAACTGGGCGCCCGGCCTCATGGGCACGAAGGTGCTCGGCAACGTCAACGTGGCGCTGCTGTTCGGCCTCCTGCAATTCCTGACGACCTTCGGGATCGCGTTCTGGTACTCGCGCTACTCGGCCCGGCGGATGGATCCGCTCGCCGACGCGCTCCGCGCGGACTTCGAGGACGAGGTCGAGCGATGAGCGCCCTCACGAGCGGCCTCGTCGCCGCCTCCGAGACCAACGACCACCAAGCGCTGACGGCGACGCTGTTCCTGCTCGTCGTGCTCCTGACGGTCGGCATCACCTTCTGGGCGAGCCGCAACACCAAGACGGCCGCCGACTACTACGCCGGCGGACGGTCGTTCAGCGGCGTGCAGAACGGGTTCGCGATCGGCGGCGACTACATGTCGGCCGCCTCGTTCCTCGGCATCTCCGGCGCCATCGCGCTGTCGGGATACGACGGGTTCCTGTACTCGATCGGCTTCCTCGTGGCGTGGCTCGTCGCGCTGCTCCTTGTCGCGGAGCTGCTGCGCAACTCCGGTCGCTTCACGATGGCCGACCAGCTCGCGTACCGCATGCGGCAGACGCCGGTGCGTACCGCGGCCGCGACGTCGACCATCGTCGTGTCGATCTTCTACCTGCTCGCCCAGATGGTCGGCGCCGGCGCGCTCGTCGCGCTGCTGCTCGGCGTCGACAGCGACGCGGCCAAGAACCTGACGATCGCCGGTGTCGGCATCCTCATGATCGTCTACGTGGTCTTCGGCGGCATGAAGGGCACGACCTGGGTGCAGATCGTCAAGGCCGTGCTCCTCATGTTCGGCACGATCCTCATCTCCGTGCTCGTGCTCGCGAAGTTCGGCTTCAACCTCTCGGACCTGCTCGGCACCGCGGCCGACAACAGCGGCCAGGGCAGCAAGTTCCTGGAGCCGGGCCTCAAGTACGGCGCCACGACGACGAGCAAGATCGACTTCCTGTCGCTCGGCATCGCGCTCGTGCTCGGCACGGCGGGCCTGCCGCACATCCTCGTGCGGTTCTACACCGTCCCGACCGCGAAGCAGGCCCGCAAGTCGGTCCTGTGGGCGATCGGCATCATCGGCTCCTTCTACCTGCTGACGCTCATCCTCGGCTTCGGCGCCGCGGCGCTCGTGACGGGTGACGCGAAGGACCGGATCGTGGAGTCCGGCGGCAACCTCGCCTCGCCACTGCTGGCGGAGGCCGTCGGCGGCGGAGCGGGCACGACGGGCGGGGCGATCCTGCTGGCGCTCATCTCTGCCGTCGCGTTCGCGACGATCCTCGCGGTCGTCGCCGGGCTGACGCTCACCTCGGCGTCGTCGGTCGCGCACGACCTGTACGCGAGCGTGTGGAAGAAGGGCCAGGTCACCGGCAAGGACGAGGTGCGGGTGGCGCGGATCGCTGCGTTCGTCATCGGTGGCGTCGCGATCGCCCTGGCCATCCCCGGCCAGAGCCTCAACGTCGCGTTCCTCGTGGCGCTCGCGTTCGCGGTGGCGGCCTCGGCGAACCTGCCGGCGCTGCTCTACAACCTGTTCTGGAAGCGCTTCAACACACGCGGCGCGGTCTGGAGCATCTACGGCGGCCTGGTCTCGTCGGTCGGTCTGGTGATCTTCTCGCCGATCGTGTCCGGCAAGGTCGACCCGAAGACCGGCGACAACCTGTCGCTGCTGCCGGCGAGCGTCGACATCAGCTGGTTCCCACTCGAGAACCCGGGCCTCGTCTCGATCCCGCTCGGGTTCCTCCTGGGCTGGCTCGGCACGATCACCTCGAAGGAGCGCACGAGCGAGGAACGCTACCCCGAGCTCGACGTCCGGTCCCTGACCGGCGCCGGCGCCGAGAAGTAACCCCCACCCACACCCACCCCACCCGCTGACCGTGACGATCGCGGGCGCTTCGGCCCCGATTCCGCCCGGGATCGTCGCACTCAGCCGGGTGGGGGGACGGGGTGGGGCAACGGCACTGCAACCCGGACTGGCCCATCGTGTGGGCCGGAGCACAATGGGTCACGACGACCCGACAGAGGAGACGACGTGAGCGACAAGGGCATCGACAACCTCTCCCGCGAGGACCGCATCTTCGAGCCGCCGGCCGATCTCGCCGCCGCGGCGAACGTCACGGCCGACGTGTACGAGGACGCAGCGAAGGACCGGCTCGGCTTCTGGGCCGCCGCCGCCGAGCGGCTGACGTGGGACGAGCCCTTCACCGAGGTGCTCGACTGGTCCGACCCCCCGTTCGCCAAGTGGTACGTCGGCGGGACGCTCAACGTCGCCTACAACTGCGTCGACCGGCACGTCGAGAACGGCCTCGGCGACAAGGTCGCGATCCACTTCGTCGGCGAGCCCGGCGACACCCGCGACATCACCTACGCCCAGCTCAAGGACGAGGTCAGCCAGGCCGCCAACGCGATCGAGGAGCTCGGGATCGAGGCCGGCGACCGCGTCGCGATCTACCTGCCGATGATCCCCGAGGCCGTCGTCGCGATGCTGGCCTGCGCCCGCGTCGGAGCCCCGCACACGGTGGTCTTCGGCGGCTTCTCCTCCGACGCGCTCGCGAGCCGCGTCGAGGACTGCGAGGCCAAGCTGATCATCACCGCCGACGGCGGCTACCGCCGCGGCAAGCCGTCGGCGCTCAAGCCCGCCGTCGACGAGGCCCTCACCAAGCTCGGCGACGCGAGCCCCGTCGAGAACGTGCTCGTCGTCAAGCGCACGGGCGAGGACGTCGCCTGGAACAGCGACGTCGACGTCTGGTGGGACGAGGTCGTCGGCGAGGCCTCGACCGACCACCGCTTCCAGACCTTCGACAGCGAGCACCCGCTCTACGTCATGTACACCTCCGGCACGACCGGCAAGCCCAAGGGCATCCTGCACACGAGCGGCGGCTACCTGACCCAGGCCGCCTACACGTTCTGGGCGACGTTCGACCACAAGCCCGACACCGACGTCTACTGGTGCACCGCCGACGTCGGCTGGGTCACCGGCCACTCCTACATCGTGTACGGCCCGACGGCCGAGGGTGCGACGCAGGTGCTCTACGAGGGCACCCCCGACACCCCGCACAAGGGCCGCTGGTGGGAGATCATCGCCGACAAGAAGGTGACGCTCTTCTACACCGCGCCCACCGCGATCCGCACCTGCATGAAGTGGGGCGAGCAGATCCCCGCCGAGCACGACCTGTCGAGCCTGCGCGTCCTCGGATCGGTCGGTGAGTCGATCAACCCCGAGGCCTACGTCTGGTACCGCGAGAACATCGGCGGCGGGCGCACCCCGATCGTCGACACCTGGTGGCAGACCGAGACCGGCGCGATCATGGTGTCGGCTCTCCCCGGCGTCACCGAGGCCAAGCCCGGGTCGGCGCAGGTGCCGCTGCCCGGCATCTCGATCGACGTCGTCGACGAGGACGGATCGCACGTGGGCACCGGCAACGGCGGGCTGCTCGTGATCACCGAGCCGTGGCCGAGCATGCTCCGCGGGATCTGGGGCGATAACGAGCGGTA
>JALRCA010000075.1 GCA_023257515.1 Aeromicrobium sp. | reverse complement strand
CGGGCGAGAACACAGAGTTCTCGCCCGGGATCGTCACGCTCAGCGGGTGAGTGGGGGTCAGTTGAACGCGGCGGGGTCGGGGCCGATGCGGTCGTCGCGGTTGAGGGCCGAGATCGCCTCGACCTCGTCGGCGCCGAGCGTCACGTCGAGCGACGCGAAGTTCGAGGCGATGCGCTCCGGGGTGACCGACTTGGGGAACACGATGTTGCCCAGGGCGAGGTGCCACGCGAGCACGACCTGGCCGGGGTCGACGTCGTGCCTGCTCGCGATGTCGGTGACGACCGGGTCGTCGAGGACCTTGCCCTGCGCGAGCGGGCTCCACGCCTCGATCGCGATGTCGTGCTCGGCACCGTAGGCGCGCAGGGTGTCCTGCGCCAGGTAGGGGTGCAGCTCGATCTGGTTGACGCTCGGGGTCGCGAGTCCTTCGGACGCGAGCCGGTCGAGGTCCTGGGCCCGGAAGTTCGAGACACCGATCGAGCGGGTGCGGCCGTCGGCCAGCAGGGTCTCGAACGCCCGCCAGGTGTCGACGTAGAGGTCCTTCTCCGGCGTCGGCCAGTGGATGAGGTACAGGTCGACGGTGTCGAGCCCGAGCCGCTGCAGGCTCGCGTCGAACGCGGCGAGCGTCGAGTCGTAGCCCTGGTCGGCGTTCCACAGCTTGGTGGTCACGAAGACCTCGTCGCGCGGCAGTCCGGCGGCCTTGAGCGCGGCGCCGACGCCTTCCTCGTTGCCGTAGATCTTGGCGGTGTCGAGGTGGCGGTAGCCCACCTCGAGCGCGGTCTCGACGACCTGCTGGGTCTCGGCGGGGTCGACCTGGAACACGCCGAAGCCGAGCTGGGGGATCTCGACGCCGTCGTTCAGGGTCACGGTGGGGACCGTGGTCATGGTGCTCCTTCGGGGTGGGGACGGACGGCGAGGTGCCGTCCCCTCCAGCATGCCGCGCGTCGCCACACCCGCAAGCCCGCTGTCGAGCCGTGGCCCAGGTGCCCTCAGGCGGTGGCCCAGTCCGGGTTCCAGCCGGGTACCTCGTCGGCGCGTCGCTCGGCCGGTCCGGTGTAGATCGACGAGGGGCGGATGAGTCGTCCGGTGCGCTTCTGCTCCAGGATGTGCGCGCTCCAGCCGGCGGTGCGGGCGGAGGTGAACATCGCGGTGAACATGTGCGGCGGGATCTCGGCGAAGTCGAGCATGATCGCGGCCCAGAACTCGACGTTGGTCTCCAGCACCCGGTCGGGGCGGCGCTCGCGCAGCTCCTTGAGAGCTGCTTGCTCCAGGGCCTCGGCGACCTCGGCGCGCGGAGCCTTGAGCTCCTGGGCCGTGCGACGCAGCGTGCGGGCGCGCGGGTCCTGGGCGCGGTAGACGCGGTGGCCGAAGCCCATCAGGCGCTCGCCGGAGTCGAGGACCTTCTTGACGAAGCCCTCGGCGTCACCGGTGCGCTCGACCTCCTCGATCATCGTGAGGACGCGGGCGGGGGCGCCGCCGTGCAGCGGTCCCGACATGGCACCCACGGCGCCCGAGAGCGCTGCGGCGGCGTCGGCACCGGTGGAGGCGATGACGCGCGCGGTGAAGGTCGAGGCGTTCATGCCGTGCTCGGCGGCCGAGACCCAGTAGGCGTCGATGGCCTTGACGTGGTCCGGGTTGACCTCGCCACGCCAGCGCATGAGGAAGCGCTCGGTGATCGTGTTGCACTGGTCGATCTCGGTCTGCGGCACGAACGGCTGGCCGACGCCGCGGGCGGCCTGGGCGACGTACGACAGCACCATGACGGCGGCGCGGGCGAGGTCCTCGCGGGCCTGCTCGTCGTCGATGTCGTAGAGCTGCTTCATGCCCCAGGCGGGCGCGGTCAGCGCGATCGCGCTCTGCACGTCGGCGCGGATGTCGCCGGAGTGCACGGGGATGGGGAACGGCTCGGCGGGCGGCAGGCCCGGCTCGTAGCTGCCGTCGACCAGCAGCCCCCAGATCTTCTCGAACGGCACGCGGCCGACGAGGTCGTCGATGTCGACGCCGCGGTACCGCAGGGCCGACCCTTCCTTGTCGGGCTCGGCGATCTCGCTCTCGAACGCGATGACACCTTCGAGGCCGTGGTGCACTTCGGTCATGAGGCCATCATGCCCTGTGCTCTCAGGAGGCGCTTAGGCTGGCCTGATGAGTGGACGCGACCTGGCCGCCATGCGCACGGAGTACTCCCGCGGAGGGCTCGACGAGTCCGAGGCGGGCGCGGACCCCTACGCCCTGTTCGACCGCTGGCTCGACGAAGCCGTCGAGGCCGGCGTCCACGAGCCGAACGCCATGGCTCTCGCGACGGCCACGCCCGACGGTGCCCCGTCCGTCCGCATCGTGCTGCTCAAGCAGCTCGACCGACGCGGCGCCGTGCTCCACACCAACTACGAGTCCCGCAAGGGCCACGAGGTCGAGCACAACCCCCGGGCGGCCGCGGTGCTGCTGTGGCACGAGCTGCAGCGTCAGGTCCGCATCGAGGGACCGGTCGAACGCGTGAGCGCCGAGGAGTCGGACGCCTACTTCGGGTCGCGGCCGCCCGGCGGTCGGGTCAGTGCCGCTGCCTCGCCGCAGTCGCAGGTCGTGCCGGACCGGGCCTGGCTCCAGCAGCGCTGGGACGAGACAGCCGCAGCGCCCGACGCCGGCACCCGCCCGCCCCACTGGGGCGGTCTGCGCATCGTGGTGGAGTCGTTCGAGTTCTGGCAGGGCCGCGAGAACCGCCTGCACGACCGCATCCGCTTCCGTCTCGTCGGGCAGACGTGGGATCGCGACCGCCTCGCGCCGTGAGGGCGCGACTCAGTTCAGCTGCGCCAGCCGAAGGTTGAGCGCGGTCGCGAACAGGATCCAGCCCAGGTAGGGCGCGAGCAGCACCGCCGCAGCCCGTGAGCGCCGCGCGAACACGACGATCGTCGCGACGACCGCGACGTCCAGCGCGACGATCACGGCCAGACCGGGCCACAACAGCTCGGCGCCGAAGAACACAGGCGTCCACGCCAGGTTGAGCGCGAGCTGGACCCACCACACGAGCAGCGGTGCACCGCGGCGCCAGGCGAGCCACCCGGCGACGCCGATGAGCAGGTAGAGCACGCTCCAGACCGGACCGAACAACCAGTTCGGCGGCGTGAAGCCCGGCTTGTCGGCCGAGGCGTACCAGCCGTCGACGTTGCCGGCGGTGGCCAGGCCGCCGAGGGCGGCGACGGCGAAGCAGGCGGCGACGAGACCGACCAGGACGAGCCAGCTCCTGGCACCGGAGGAGCCGTGACGGACGGTGGATGCGCTCATGCCCCCATGCGAGCACCGGCGAGCAGCGCGCGCACGTCGGACGGACAGGTTCGGGCGTTCACCCTGAGTCCACCGCGAGGTGGACGGGGCGTCATCGGCCCGCGTCAGCCTGACCTCATGATGGCCACGCTGGGGCAGATCGCCGCGGGGTACCTCATGGCGTTCG
Organism: Aeromicrobium sp.; assembly: GCA_023257515.1. Classification (GTDB taxonomy): domain Bacteria; phylum Actinomycetota; class Actinomycetes; order Propionibacteriales; family Nocardioidaceae; genus Aeromicrobium. Next base: position 83,083 of record JALRCA010000075.1, on the reverse strand, counting down.
CGGAGTCGGGGCTCGGCATCGGGATCTTCCTGCCGGGCGAGACCGTGGTCGTCGTGCTGGCCGCGGCGATGCCCAACGGTGCCGCGACGGCCGGCCTCCTGGTCGCGGTGGCCGCCGGAGCGACGAGCGGCGACCACCTGGGCTACTGGATCGGTCGTCGCTCGGGCGGACGTCTTCGTGGGTCCAAGGTCGTGCGGCGGCTCGGCGTGCAGCACTTCGACCGCGCCACCGACGTGCTCCGACGTCGTGGTCCGGTCGCGATCGTCGGCACGCGGCTGCTGCCGGTCGTCCGGACGATCGTGCCGGCGGCCGCGGGAGCCTCGGGCCTGGCGTACCGCAGGTTCCTGCCGGCCAGCCTCGCCGGCTCGTTGCTGTGGGCGGCGCTCTACGTCGGTGGCGGGACCGTGCTGTCCTCGGTCTGGGATGCGACGGAGCACGCGCTCGGCCGGGCGACCTGGCTGCTCCTCGTGGCCGTCCTGCTCGTGCTGCTGCCGGTCCTCGCGCTGCGCCGGGTCCTGACGGTGCGACCGGCCCCTCCGCCGGTCGAGGTCACGCGCTGGGAGCTGGACGAGCGACCACGTCCGCACCGCCCGGCCTGGTCGCCCCTGATCGGGGACGTCCAGCTGTAGGTGGCAGGATCGGCGGGTGAGCAGACTCGGGACCGTCCTGACCGACGTGCGCCCACTGCGCGAGTCGGCAGCGTACCGACGACTCTGGACCGGCCAGGCCATCTCGGCCCTGGGCCAGCAGATGTCGCTCGTGGCCGTCGCCTACGAGGTCTACCGGCTCACGCACTCCTCGTTCGCCGTCGGCCTCGTCGGTCTGGCCGGCCTGCTGCCGCTCGTGCTGGGCGGCCTGTACGGCGGGGCGCTCGTCGACGCGTTCGACCGCCGCCGCGTCACGCTGCTGTCGGCCGTCGGGCTCTGGACGTGCTCGCTGGCGCTCGTCGTCCACGCGGCGCTGCAGGTGCGGTCCGTCGGGGTGCTGTACACGATCGTGGCGGTGCAGGCGGTGATGTTCGCGATCAACAGCCCGGCGCGCGCCGCGATGCTGCCGCAGCTGCTCCCGACGTCCCTGCTGCCGGCAGCCAACGCCCTCGGCATGGCGGCGACCAACCTCGCCTTCACGCTCGGGCCCCTGCTCGGTGGCGTCCTGATCGCCTGGCGCGGGCCGGAGGCCGCCTACGTCACCGACGCCGTGCTGTTCGTCGCGGCGCTCTACTCGGCCGTGCGCCTGCCACCGCTGCCCCCGGCCGTCAAGCAACCGGTGCCCGGCCTGCGGTCCGTCGTCGAGGGCCTGAGCTTCCTGCGGCAGGCGCCGAACGTGCGCATGACGTTCGTGATCGACCTGTGCGCGATGGTGTTCGCCCAGCCGCGTGCGCTGTTCCCCGCCCTGGCGCTCACGGTCTTCGCGACCGGCCCGTCGACGCTGGGCGTGCTGCAGGCCGCGCCCGGTGTCGGTGCGGTGGTCGCGTTCGCCGTCTCGGGCTGGATCAGCCGCGTGCACCGGCACGGGTTGGCCGTCATGGTCGCGGTGCTCGGCTACGGCGCGTGCGTGGCCCTCGGTGGTCTCGCGGCCGTGACCGATGCGCACGTCGGCGGTTCGCTCCTGCTGTGGTGCTGCGTGGCGTTCCTCGCCGGGTCGGGCGCCGCCGACATGGTGAGTGCCGCCTACCGCTCGACGATCCTGCAGACGGCCGCGCCCGACGAGATGCGCGGCCGCATGCAGGGCGTGTTCATCGTCGTCGTGGCGGGCGGCCCGCGGCTCGGCGACTTCGTGATCGGCTCGCTCGCGGCCCTGACGGGCGAGCAGTGGGCGATGACGATCGGTGGCCTGCTGTGCATCGCCGGCACCCTGACCGCCGTGGCCGGCCAACGTCGGTTCCTATCCTACGACGCACGTCAGCCGTCGCCGTAGTCAGGATCGACGGGTCACGAGAACTGGCTCAGGTCGATCTGGATCCACACCTGCTCGGCACGGCCGAGCAGCTCGTCGTCGGCGACGTAGAGCGCCGTCGCGGTGCGGAACTTGCGACCGTCGCGCTCGCGCAGCAGCCCGACGGAGCGCAGGGCCTCACCGGCTCGCGGCGCCCGGACGACCTGCGCCGTCATACGCCCGAGCACGACCGGCTGGATCGTGAAGTCGGCGGCCCACCCGCCGGGGCAGTCGAGCGCCGCCCACGTCGTGGGGACGTCGAGCGCGCCGTCCGGACCGCCGAACGCCGCGTGGGGCGTCCACGGACCGGCGACGCGCCCGTCGCCGGTGGGGCCGGTGAACAGGCGCAGTCCGTCGCCCTCCTCGCGGGCGGTGCCGCACGTGAAGCAGCGGTCGAACGGATGGGTGTGGAAGCCGGGATAGCCCTGGAGGCCGGCGGCCGCCTCCTCGGCCGAGGGTGGCGCCGGCGGCGCGTCGACGAACGCCCCCGGCCGCGCCTCCCCGATCACGGCGCCGCCGGCCGTCACGAGACGCACGACGCCGTCGGCCCACTCCCACGTGAGGGGCGTCTGGAGTGGTGGCGGCATCCGCAGCGTCGACTCGACGACGTCCGCGCCGTGTCCGGCGACGAGCTGCGCACCGAGCATGCCGGCCACGTAGCCGCCGTTCCCGCTGCGCTCGGGACCGTTGTGCTGGGCGGAGATCGTCACCATGCCAACACCGTACGGTGCTCACGTTGCACGCGACGTCAGCGCGTGAGCGCCTCGTAGCGTCGCAGTGACTCCTTGCGCTCCTCGGCGTGGTCGACGAGCGGCGCGGGGTAGTCCGAGGGCGGCCGGTCCAGCGTCCACGGCTCGTGCACGGCCGTGCCGGTCACGTCGCGCAGCTCGGGGACCCAGCGACGGATGTAGGTGCCGTCGGGGTCGAACTTCTTGCCCTGCGTGATCGGGTTGAAGATCCTGAAGTACGGCGAGGCGTCCGTGCCGCAGCCGGCGACCCACTGCCAGCCGTGCTGGTTGGAGGGCGGGTCGGCATCGACCAGCAGGTCGAGGAAGTGGTCGGCCCCGACCGTCCACTCCAGGTGCAGGTCCTTGACGAGGAAGCTCGCGACGATCATCCGCACGCGGTTGTGCATCCACCCCTCCGCGAGCAGCTGGCGCATGCCCGCGTCGACGATCGGGAAGCCCGTGCGGCCCTGCTTCCAGGCCTCCAGGTCCTCACCCGGCTCGTCGTACTCCATCGCCTCGAAGCGCTTGTCGTAGTAGCCGGCCAGGGTGTCGGGCCGGTGGTGCACGACGTCTGCGTAGAACTCGCGGAAGGCGAGCTCACGGGCGTAGGCCTCCGATCCCGTGGAGCGCCGCTCCGCGAGGTCGGCCAGCAGGGTGCGGGGGTGGACGGTGCCCCACTTGAGGTGCACCGACATCCGCGACGTCAGGTCGCGCCCCGGCAGGTCGCGGACGTCGTCGTACTCGTCCACGTGGTCGAGCCACTCGCGCCAACGACGACGGGCCGCCTCCTCGCCGAGCGGCGGGAGCGTCAGGCCCTCCGGCGGGTCGACGTCGGGCAGCTGCTTGGTGCGCACGTCGGCGCGGATCCACGGCACGCTGCGCACACCCGGTGCCGGGGCGCGCCAGCCGTGCTTCTTCCAGGCGCGGAAGAACGGCGTGAAGACCCGGTAGGGCTCACCGTCGGCCTTGGTGATGCGGCCGGGCGCCACGGCGTACGACGAGCCGGTCCTGACGAGCCGGACGTCGTCCTCGGCGAGGGCCTTCTCGGTGCGTCGGTCCCGGTCCGCCTCGTAGGGCCTGTAGTCCGCCGCCACGTGCACCGAACCGGCCTCGACGGCCCGGGCCACCCGTGGCACCACCTCCCACGGCCTTCCGTGTACCACGACGAGACCCCCGACCCGCTGGTCGAGGTCGGCCAGGAGCCGCATCAGGTAGGCCAGGCGGGTCCGTCCGTTGGGCCCCCAGTAGTGGTCGTCCAGCACGAACACCGGGACGACGCCGTCGGGCCCCGACTCGATCGCGGCCCGCAGCGCGGGATTGTCGTTCAGCCGGAAGTCGGAGCGGAACCACATCACGGACGTCGTCATGAGAACCATCCTCAGTGCTGCGCGGGCTGTCGGCACGTCATGGAACAATGGCCGCGTGAGCGAGCTGATCGACACCACCGAGATGTACCTGCGGACCGTCTTCGAGCTCGAGGAGGAGGGCATCGTCCCGCTCCGGGCCCGGATCGCGGAACGTCTGCACCAGAGTGGTCCGACGGTCAGCCAGACCGTGGCCCGGATGGAGCGTGACGGGCTGCTCACGGTCGAGGGTGACCGCCATCTCGAGCTGTCGGACAAGGGACGCGCGCTGGCGACGCGAGTCATGCGCAAGCACCGTCTGGCCGAGCGCCTGCTCACCGACGTCATCGGGCTCGAGATCGAGTACGTCCACGAGGAGGCGTGCCGGTGGGAGCACGTCATGTCCGAGCAGGTGGAGCGTCGTCTCCTCGACCTGCTTGAGCACCCCACGGAGTCGCCCTACGGCAACCCGATCCCCGGCCTCGACGAGCTCGGCGAGACCGTCGGGCCGTCGGACTTCCTGGCCGGGCTGGAGTCCCTGACCGTCGCCGTCAAGGGCGGCGGTGAGCCGGTGCGCCGCATCGTGCGCCGCATCGCCGAGGAGATCCAGAAGGACACCGAGGTCATGTCGGTGCTGCGTCGGGTCGGCGCGCTCCCCGGCAACGACGTGCTGGTCTCGCTCGGCCACGACGGCGTGATCGTCGCCCGCCAGGGCGAGACGGCCGAGATCGACACCGACGCGGCCGGCCACATCTTCGTCGGTCGCTGAGATCAGCCCTTGCGAGGGGGCAGGGGGATGAAGCCGCTCGTGCGCCGCACGTAGTCCTCGTACCCCGGCTTGCTCTGGCGCATGCCCTTCTCGTTGAGCGAGGCGCCCGTCACCTTGGTCAGGAAGATCGTCATGGCGACGGGACTGACGACCGTCGCGACCCCTGGCCAGGACGAGGCCGCCACGAGCCAGATGCCGAACCACACGCACGCGTCGCCGAAGTAGTTCGGGTGCCGCGTGAAGCGCCACAGGCCCTGGTCCATGACCTGGCCCTTGTTCCCGGGATCCTTCTTGAACTGCGCGAGCTGGTAGTCACCCACGGCCTCGAAGAAGAACCCGACGAGCCACACGAGGGCGCCCGCCCAGCCCAGCCAGCTGACCGTGCCCTCGTTGTTCATGCCGACCATGACGGGCGTCGCGACGAGGAACATCGCGATCCCCTGCGGCAGGAACACACGTCGTAGGGCGACCTGGGCGAACGAGCGGCCGTCCTCGTCGGCGAGGGCCTGGTAGCGGGGGTCCTCGGCCTGGCCGGAGTTGCGGTGGTGCAGGTGCGCGGCGAGGCGCACGCCCCACACGGCGACGAGCACGAGCAGGAGGAGCTGGGGGCCCGGCATCCCGTCGCCCCCGTTGGCCACGAAGACCGAGACGATCGCGACGGCCACGAAGCCGAGACCCCACAACGTGTCGACGATCGTGAGGCGCTGGCTGCGCCGGGCGATCACCAGCCCCGCAGCCATGAAGACGACCACCGTCACGAGCCCGGCGACCAGGGTCGCGACGCTCTGGCCGAGGTCGTTGTCGATCATCGGGCGATCCACTCCGAGGTCAGCGGCATCGCGCTGTCGCCGCTCGTGGACGCCTTGACGGCCAGGATCTGGTCGACGCCCATGCGGTTCTCCTCGAACGCGAGCGAGCCTCCCGCCAGGTACAGGCGCCAGACGCGGGCCTGCTCCTCACCGACGAGGGCGACGGCGGTGTCCCAGTTCTCCTCCAGCTTCGCGGCCCAGCCGGCGACCGTGAGCGGGTAGTGCTCACGCATGGCCTGGACGTCGCGGATCTCGAGCCCGGCGCGGTTGATCAGGCCGATCGTCTTGGCGAGTGGCTTCATGTGCATGTCGGGCGCGATGTAGGTCTCGATGAAGGGGCCGCCCCCGGGACGGTCGCCCGGCGCGTCGTTGCTGCGCGACATCTGCTGGATGAGCACTCGGCCCCCGGGGCGCAGGTAGCGGTGGATCGCCGAGGTGAAGACCTCGTACTCCTCGTCGCCGACGTGCTCGCCCATCTCGATCGAGGCCACGGCGTCGATGCCGCCGTCGCGGACGCCGGCCTCGGACAGGTCGCGGAAGTGCCGCAGGCTCACGTCCACGCGGTCCTGCAGGCCGCGCTCGGCGGCCCGCTTCATGACGAAGTCGCGCTGCTCGTGAGACAGCGTGACGCCCGTGACGTGGACGCCGTAGTGCTGCGCCGCGTGGAGCGTCAGCGAGCCCCAGCCGGAGCCGATGTCGAGCATCTTCATGCCCGGCTGCAGGTTCAGCTTGCGGCAGACGAGGTCGAGCTTGGCGAACTGGGCCTGCTCCAGCGAGACGTGCGGCGACTCGTGGAACCCGCTCGAGTACGCCATCTGCGGGTCGAGGATGAGCTCGTAGAAGTCGTTCGACAGGTCGTAGTGGTGCGAGATCGCGGCCCGGTCGCGCTCGCGGCTGTGCAGGTCGCCGCTGAGCTGCGACTCCGCCGCGGGGATCGGGGGTCGGCGGCCGATGACGCCGAGACGCAGCGCGAGGCCCACGGCCCGCAGGGCCAGCCTCGGCGTGATGCGCGGCCGCCCGGCGCTCTCGTCGGCGTCGCGCGCGTCGCGGACCGCGGACCACATGGCGCGCAGCCCGTCGCCCAGGTCGCCCTCGATGTCGAGGTGGCCCTGCACGTACGCGCGGGCCACGCCCAGCTCACCCGGCTGGTACAGCACGTGACGCAGGGCGCGCTTGTCGCGGATCACGAGGACGGGTCCGTCGGCAGGGCCTGCCTCGCTCCCGTCCCAGGCGCGGACACGGATGGGCAGGCGCAGGCCGAGGGCGTCCTCGGCGAGCGACAGCAGGGAAGCGGCAGTGTTCACGGTGTCAGTCTTCCGTCAGGGGTTCGGCTTGGCCATTCGAGACCGGGCCATGGGGTGGGGCCACCCGGGATTCGACGCCACGGCGTTCCAGGCTTGCTGGCATGCTTGCGCCATGACCGTGCGTGACCGGCTGCTCAAGTGGTTCAAGCGCACGGGCAGCGAGATCCTCGGTTGGATCCTCATCCCCGTGGGCATCGTCATGATGCCCGCGCCGGGACCGGGCATGCTGGTGCTGGTCGGCGGGGTGGCCCTGCTGGCGCCGCACTACGCGTGGGCGCGCCGCGCCCGCGACTTCCTGAAGGACCGTGCGATCGAGGGTGCGCAGTACGGCGTCGCCACGATCCCGCGCATCGTCCTGAGCGCGCTGGGCGGTGTCTGGCTGCTCGTCGCCGGCATCGTCTGGTGGGTGAGCCCAACGATCCCGGAGCTCGACCTGCTCGACGTCGACTTCGGCCCGCAGCTGCCCGGTGCCGGGTGGGTCGGAGGCCTCGTGATCCTGGCGCTCGCCGCCGCGGCCTGGGCGACCCGCGGCCCCGGTGGCCGCGAGGGATACGCCGCGATCCGCCGTCCGGCCCTCAGCACCGCTGCCGTCCTCCTGGCTGTCCTGGCCGTCGTCTGGTTCGTCGGTCCCGACATCGGCCGGCGCGACGTCGGCCTCCACCTGGGGCCCCAGCTCCCCGCGGCCGGATGGGGCACGGGCCTCGGTCTGATCGCCTCCGCGTTCGCCGCGTGGGGACTGCTCGCATACAGCGTCAAGCGCTGGCGACCGTAGCCACGGCGGCCCCGGCGCGTTGAGACCTTCGAGTCCCGGAGGTCCGTCATGTCGATCCTGCGCCGCACCGTCGTCGCGTCCGTCCTCGTCGGCGTGGCCGCCGCGAGCGCCGTCTCGAGCCCGGCGGCCGCGGACGACCCACTGCTCGATCGGGCCCGGTCCCTCGTGACCTCGGTCGCCGGTGGCCAGCCGTTGCGTGTCGTGGAGACCTCGACCGGACCCGACGGCGTGCCGCGGTACACGACGACGGTCGTCGACAGCCGCGGCAGTGCGGTCGCGCTCGTCCAGCGTCTGCTGGGGCAGGGACGCGCGGTCTCGATGGGCCAGCCGGCCCAGGCGGCGGTGTCGAACGATCCACTGCGCCCGAGGCAGTGGGCCCTCTCGAGCCTGCGCGCGGAGTCGGTCTGGCGCCTCAGTGCCGGCGGGACCACCGGAGGACGCAAGCAGACCGTCGTCGCCGTCGTCGACACCGGGGTGTTCGCGCACCGCGACCTGAGACGAGGTCTCCTGACCGGTCGCGACTTCGTCGACCCGGGCACGAGTCCCACCGACCCGAACGGCCACGGGACCCACGTGGCGGGCATCGTCGGCGCGACCGCGAACAACGGACTGGGCATCGCGGGACTCGCACCGAAGACCAAGATCCTGCCCGTCCGGGTCCTGGACGCGGCCGGCTCGGGCTCGACGGACGTGATCGCGCGTGGCGTCGTGTGGGCCGTCGAGAAGGGCGCCGACGTCGTGAACCTCTCGCTCACCGGTGACTTCCAGGACGCGGCGCTGCGCCGGGCGGTCGCGTTCGCCCAGCAGCGCGGCGCCGTCGTGGTCGCTGCGGCCGGCAACGACGGCGGCAGCCTGGCGTGCCTGTTCGGGTGCCCGGCCCAGTACCCGGCCGCCTACGCCGGGGTCGTCGGCGTCGGCTCGGTGGACTCGAACCAGTCGCGCTCGTCGTTCTCGAGCACCGGATCGTGGGTCGACGTCGCCGCACCCGGCGGCGGCATCATCTCCACCGTCCCCGCCGCCAACCGCATCGGCTGTGCGGGGTCGTCGTACTGCACGATCAGCGGGACCTCGATGGCGTCGCCCCACGTCGCGGCCGCCGTGGCGGTCGCCCTCTCGCGGCACCCGGCCTGGGGCGCGGCCGGTACCACGCGCCGTCTGCTCGCGACGGCCGACGACCGGGGAACCGCCGGTCGCGACTCGTCCTACGGCGCCGGGTACCTCGACGTGCTGGGGCTGCTGCGGGCACGATGAGGACGTGCTCGGAGCCGACATCGACCGCGTCCTGCTGGGTGCGGGCCCCACGCCCGTCCGGCCCCTCGACCTGTCCGGCACCTCGGACGTCTGGCTGAAGGACGAGGGCGCCTACGGCACGGGTGGCTGGGGCGGCAACAAGGTCCGCAAGCTCGAGTGGATCATCCCCGAGGCGCACCGGCGGGGTCGATCGACGCTGTTCACCGTCGGCGGCATCGGCACCCACTGGGGCCTCGCGGCGGCGCTCTACGGTCGCGAGCACGGCCTGCGTACCGTGTGGGACTCATCGCCCAGCCGGTCGACGACCACGTCCGCGACCAGACCCGGAGGATCGACGCCTCCGGCGCTGCCGTTCACCGCTTCGCCTCCACGACGCGACTCAAGCTCGCCGCGCCGTGGCTGCTGGCGCGGTACTCCTCGTGGGGGCGGCTGCCGTACTACCTGCCCGCCGGTGGTTCCTCGCCAGTCGGCACGCTCGGCTACGTGCAGACCGCTCTCGAGATCGCGGACCAGGTGGCTGCGGGCGAGCTGCCCGAACCCGCGACGGTCGTGACCGCGGTCGGCTCGGGCGGCACCGCAGCCGGCCTGCTGCTGGGCCTGCGCCTCGCTGGTCTGCGCACCCGCGTGCACGCCGTCGTGGTCAACGACTCCTTCCCGCTCGACGCCCCGGTGCTGGCCCGCCTGGCGAACGCGACCGCCGACCTGCTGCGCGAGCGCGGTGCGGCGCTGCCGCGGCTCGACCTCGGCCCCGACGACCTCGACGCCGACCACCGCTGGCTCGGCGAGACCTACGGGGCCACGACGCCCGAGGGCGCCGAGGCGCTCGAGGAGGCCTCACGCCTCGGGCTGGTGCTCGAGCCCGTCTACACAGCCAAGGCTCTCGCGGCGATCCGGGGCCTGGACCTGCCCGGTCCGGTGCTCTACCTGCAGACCCACGGTCCTAGGCCCGCTTGAGCAGCCGCAGCACCTGACGCTCGAGCGTGCGGTTGACGGGGGCACCCGGCCTGGTGCCGCGGCGGACGCCGGCGACGGTGATGCCGTCCTGGAACAGGTCGACCACCCGCGGGTCGACGTACGACGAGCGCGCCACCGCGGGCGTGTTGCCGAGGTGCTCCGCCACGGTGCGCATCGTGGCGGTGACGGCCCGCTTCCGGGCCGTCTTGGTCTCGGCGTCGGCCTCGCTGAGCGCGTGCGCCGCGATCACGGTGCCGCGCCAGGTCCGGAAGTCCTTGGCGCTGAACTCGTCGCCGAGCACGTGCTTGACGTAGTCGTTGACGAGGCTCGCGTCGAGCTCGCGCCACTGGTCACCGTCCTGGAACGCGAGCAGCCGTCGGCTGTCCGGGCGGTCCCGTAGCACCGACAGCAGCGCGTTGACCCGCTTGTCGCGCACGGTGACCTCGAGCTGCTGGCCGGACTTCGCCGTGTAGGCGAACGTCATGCCCGTCCCGTCCTCCGTGACGTGGTCACGCTCGATCGTGGTCAGGCCGTAGCTGCCGTTCTCGTCGGTGTAGCGGTCCGAGCCGATGCGGAACATGCCGAGGTCGAGCAGCGAGAACGTCATCGCCGAGACGCTCGTCAGGTCGGGCTCGGTGGTCAGCTCGCGCCGCACCCGGGACCGGGCCTTGATGAGCGAGCGCGCGAACCGCTCCATGTGCTGGAACTTCTCGTCGTCGCGCCGTTCGCGCCAGGCCGGGTGGTACAGGTACTGGCGTCGGCCGGCGTCGTCGCTGCCCACCGCCTGCAGGTGGCCGTTCTCGAGCGGGCAGATCCACACGCCGGTCCACGCCGGCGGGATCACCAGACCCTTGCAGCGCTCGATGTCCATCTCCGAGAGCGGCTCACCCTCGATCCCGAGGTAGCGGAACCCGCGGCCGTGCTTGACCCGGGTCCAGCCGGGCATGCTCGCGGACACGCGTCGAAGCCTCACCATGGCGCGACCGTACGACGCTCCACTGGTGCCCGCATCGTGGCGAGGGGGACAATGTCGAGGTGACGGATCAACAGGGTGACGTGCAGTGCGACGTGGTGGTCATCGGCCTCGGACCGGGCGGCGAGAACCTCGCCGGTCGCCTGGCCCGCGAGGGTCTCGAGGTGGTGGCGGTCGAGTCGAACCTGGTCGGCGGCGAGTGCCCGTACTGGGGGTGCGTGCCGTCCAAGATCATGATCCGCGCGGCTGACGCGATCGCCGAGACGCGGCGCGCGGACCAGGTGGCCGGACGCTCCAGCATCGAGCCCGACTTCGGGATCGTCGCGAGGCGCATCCGCGAGGAGGCCACCGACGACTGGGACGACACCGTCGCGGCCGACCGCCTCACCGATGCCGGGGCGACGCTGCTGCGCGGTCGTGGTCGGCTGACCGGCCCCCGCCGGGTCGAGGTCGAGCTGACCGACGGCGGCACGACCACGGTCGAGGCCCGACGCGGCGTGGTGCTGAACACCGGCACCGAGGCCGCCGTCCCGCCGATCGACGGACTGGCCGACACCCCCTTCTGGACGAACCACGAGGCGATCGAGGCCACGGAGGCACCCGCGTCGCTCGTGGTGATCGGTGGTGGACCCATCAGCCTCGAGCTCGCCCAGGTCTACTCCCGCTTCGGCAGCGAGGTCTCGGTGCTCGAGGTCGGCCCGCGCGTCCTGGGACCCGAGGAGCCGGAGTCGTCAGCGCTGCTGACCGAGGTGTTCACCGACGAGGGCATCGGCATCCACACCGGCGTCACGATCGACGCGGTCGCCCACGACGGCGAGCGCTTCCACGTGACGACCGGGGACCGCACCTTCGAGGCCGAGCGGCTGCTCGTGGCGGCGGGTCGTCGACCCCGGTTGCACGGCATCGGGCTCGAGACCGTCGGCGTCGACCCCGACGCCCGTCTCCACGTCGACGACGCGCTGCGGGTCGAGGGCACCGAGGACCTGTGGGCCATCGGCGACATCGCCGGACGCGGCGCGTTCACCCACGTGTCGATGTACCAGTCCGACCGCATCGCCGACCAGCTCCTCGGTCGCGACCTGCCGGAGTACGACACGAGCTTCCCGCGCGTCACGTTCACCGATCCGGAGGTCGGGGGAGTGGGCCTGACCGAGAAGCAGGCCCGCGACCAGGGGCTGTCGGTCGCCGTCGCCAGCACGAAGCTCGAGGAGAGCAGCCGCGGGTTCATGCACGGCCCCGGGGGTCGCGGCCTGATCAAGGTCGTCGTCGACACCGACCGCGACGTCGTGGTCGGCGCCACGAGCATCGGCCCGACGGGCGGCGAGACGCTGTCGGCGCTCGCCGTGGCCGTGCGCGCCGAGGTACCGGTGGCCCAGCTGCGCAACATGGTCTACGCCTACCCGACTTTCTGGCGCGCGATCGCGTCGGCGCTCCCGGTGCCTGAGGCGTCTTGACCTGGACCCGTCTGACAGGCTGAGCGCATGCGTCGACTCGTCGTCACCGCCCTGGCTGCCGCCCTCGTGCTGTCCGGCTGCACCCGCGGCTCGGAGGACGACCCGACGCCCTCGCAGAAGGCCAACGGGTGCTCGGACTACCGACCGGGGACGTCGACCCACACGATGACGGTCGACGGCCAGAAGCGTCGCTACGTCGTGGTCGCGCCTGCGGGGGTCAGGAGTGGAGAGCCGAGACCCGTCGTGTACCTGTTCCACGGCCAGGGCAGCAACGCCGAGCAGACCATGGCCTACACCGGCATGGGCGATCTGGTGGCCAAGCGGGGCGTGGTCCTGGTGGCGCCCGACGCCCTCGGCAAGCCGTCGACGTGGGACGTCCGGGGCGTCCAGGCCGGCAAGGGTCGCGACGCTGCGTTCCTCGACCGAGTGCGCGCCGAGGTCGACGGCAGCGGATGCGTCGACACGGACCGCGAGTACACGGCGGGCCTGTCGAACGGCTCGGCCATCAGCTTTGCCCTCGCGTGCCGCAAGGACGCCGACTTCGCCGGTTACTCGGGCGTCGCCGCGACGTTCTACGAGCCGGTGTGCGACACGGCGCCGGCCGCGAGCATCATCTACTTCCACGGCACGTCGGACCCGGTGGTGCCGTTCAAGGGCGGCAAGACGCCGATCTTCCCGGTGCGGGCAGCCTCGTCGGTCATGGACGACTGGGCCGCGCACGACGGCTGCTCCGCGGACCCGCAGGAGTCCAAGGCCGCGAGCGACGTCACCCGGTACTCGTGGACGGGGTGTGACGACGACGAGCGTGTGGAGTACTACGTCATCCGCCGTGGTGGCCACACCTGGCCCGGCGCCGCCATCCAGCTCCCGACCCTCGGCAGGACGACGGCCGGCGTCGACGCCACCACCCTCATCGCGGACTTCTTCGACCTCTGACCCTCCGGGACGTCGCCGGGGTGGTGACCCTTCGACAGGCTCAGGGTCCGAGGGCTCGGCCACGCCTGGGTCCCTGAGCGTGTCGAAGGGACGTCGCTACGAGGCGAGGAGGAGCTGCAGGCGGCGGCGGACGGCCTCGAGGGGCTCGACCGAGCGCATCGCCCGGCACTGCAGGATGGCACCCTCGAGGGCGCTGATCATGAGCACCGCGAGGTCCCGGTCGCCGTCGAGCGACGCGGCCAGGCGGCCGGTCCAGGCCTCGAAGGCGCGGCCGACGGTCGTGAGGGCGGGCTCGTCGGGGGAGTCCGTGGCGACCGCTGCGAGGGGGCAGCCGAGGGCGAAGTCGTGGCGCTCCAGCACGCGGACCCACCGGTCCACCATCGCGTCCAGCTGCTCGGAGGCGGTCAGCCCGCGCTGCGCGTGGGTCCAGGCCACGACGTTGTCGCTCGCGCGCTCGGCTGCGGCGCGCACCAGGTCGGACTTTCCGGCCGGGAAGTGCTGGTAGATCGACCCGCGGGCGGTGCCGCTCCGGGCCAGCACCTCGGCCACGCCCGTGCCGTGCACTCCCCGCTCCTGCAGGAGGGACAGCGTGCTCGCGACGAGCCGGTCGCGCGGCCCTGCGGTCTGCTCCATGGGTCCTCCGAATGGACGATAGAACGATCGGTCTATGCTGACGCTACACCCCGACCCATGGAGGCGTCCCGATGACCGCACTCAGCTCCGAGCAGCTCCAGCACCTGTCGACCCTCGACGGGCTGGAGTTCCTGCGCACCGCGTTCTCGATGGAGGAGCGGCCGCCGTTCATCGGCGATCTGCTCGACCTGCAGGTCGAGAGCCTCGAGAAGGGCGAGGTGCGGTTCTCGGTCCCGACCCGTCAGCACTTCTCGAACCCGCTCGGCAACCTGCACGGCGGCATCTGCGCGACGATCCTGGACTCCGCCATGGGCTGTGCGGTGCACTCGACGCTCGAGGCGGGCATCGGCTACGGAACGCTCGAGCTCAAGGTGAACTACATCCGCACCGTCGCGATCGACAGCGGGCGCCTGGTGGCGACGGGCACGACGATCCACGTCGGCCGACAGGTCGCGACCGCCGAGGGCCGGGTCGAGGACGAGCGCGGACGCCTCGTCGCGCACGCCACGACGACCTGCATGATCTACCGCTGAGAAGAAATTTCGAGAAATGTTCGCGCGAGGTGTCGTACGGCGAGAGGTCTGTTCGTCGTCAGGGTGAGACGACAGGATGGGGCACGAGGCCGCATCCGCTCACGAAGGAGCTCATCATGGCGCAGTACCTGATCTCGGTCCACCACGACGGCACCGAGGACTTCGAGAACATGGACCCGGCCGACATGCAGGAGGTCTTCGCCGCGGTCGACGCGTTCAACAACGAGCTGCAGGCCTCGGGCTCCTGGGTGTTCGCCGGCGGCCTCGAGCCGATCACGGCGTCGACCACCGTCGACGCCACCGGTTCCGAGGTGATCGTGACCGACGGTCCGTTCTCGGAGTCCAAGGAGTACCTCGGCGGCTTCTGGATCGTCGACGTCCCCGACCTGGACGCCGCCCTCGACGTGGCCAAGAAGGGCTCGGCCGCCTGCCAGGGCAAGGTCGAGGTCCGTCCCTTCCAGGGCATCTCCTGACCGTGCCGGAGCGTGTCGATCCGGCCGTGCCAGCGGCGCGCCTCACCGAGGTGTTCCGCGCCGAGCACGGCCGGGTCGTCGCGGCTCTGGCCCGTCGCTTCGGCGATCTCGACCTGGCCGAGGACTGCGTGTCAGAGGCGCTCGTCGTGGCCGTCGAGAAGTGGCCGGTCGACGGAGTCCCACCGAACCCCGGTGCCTGGCTGACGAGCGTCGCCGGCAACAAGGGGCTCGACCGGCTCCGGCGCGAGGCGAAGCGCGACGGCAAGCACGCGGAGGCTCTCATGATCGTCGACGACACCCCGCCGGAGCCGACCGGCGTCGTCCAGGACGACCGCCTGCGGCTCGTCTTCACGTGCTGCCACCCGGCCATCGCACCCCAGAACCGCGTGGCCCTGGCGCTGCGGCTGCTCGGCGGCCTGACGGTCGCCGAGATCGCCCGCGCGTTCCTGGTGCCGGAGGCGACGATGGCGCAGCGCATCACCCGCGCCAAGGCCAAGATCAAGCAGGCCCGCATCCCGTTCCGCGTGCCGACGCCCGAGGACCTGCCCGAACGCCTCGGCACGGTGCTGTCGTCGATCTACCTGGTCTTCAACGAGGGCTACCTGGGCTCGTCGCCCGAGGCGGACGCGATCCGCGACGACCTGTGCGCCGAGGCGATCCGGCTGGCCCGGTTGACCCGGGAGCTGCTGCCGGACGAGCCTGAGGTCACGGGGCTGCTGGCCCTCATGGTGCTGACGGACGCGCGGCGCCCCGCCCGCCTCGATGGTGAACGGATCGTCACGCTCGGCGACCAGGACCGGTCGCGGTGGGACCGTGCTCGTGTCGCCGAGGGACACGCCTTGGTGCGGGAGTGCCTGGCGATCGGTCGGCCGGGCCCGTTCCAGCTGCAGGCCGCCATCAACGCCGTCCACACCGACGCTCCGACGGCCGCTGCGACCGACTGGTCGCAGGTCCTGGCGCTCTACGACCAGTGGGCGGCGATCGCGCCGTCCCCCGTGGTGGCGCTCAACCGGGCCGTGGCGCTCGCCGAGGTCGAGGGGCCCGCTGCGGCGCTGGCCGTCGTCGACGATCTCGCCCTCGTCGACTACCAGCCTTGGCACGCGACCCGCGCCGACCTGCTGCGGCGGCTCGACCGTCTGGACGACGCGCGCGACGCGTACGCCGAGGCGATCAGCCGCGCCACCAACCACGCGGAGCGCGCCTGGCTCGAAGCCCGGCTGGCGACCCTGGACTGAGGCGACGGCCGCCGTGTCGGCGTAGCGTTCGAGGTCACGCGACCGAAGGGACTCCCCATGCCGAGGTTCGTCACGATCGGCTACGGCGACCAGGACGGCTACGACCGGACACCGCCGCAGGTCCGCGACGCCGCCCACGCCCACGACCGCGAGCTGCAGGAGTCCGGCGCGATGCCGGTCGTCGGTGTCGCGGGTCGACCGGTCCAGGTGCGCAACCACGGCGCCGTGGGCGCGCAGACGACCCCGCGCCCCTTCGCCGAGTCGGCCCTCCCGGTCGCCGGGTTCGCCGTCATCGAGGCAGCAGACCTGGACGAGGCCGTGCGCCTCGTCTCCGGCACGCCGTGCGCCGTCGCGTACGGAGTCGTCGAGGTGTGGCCGCTGCTGGAGTGAGCGTGCCAGGATCGCGGCATGGGCCGATGGTTGAGGGAGCCCGTCCCGGACGCGCAGATCGAGCGCTTCCGCGACGGCATGGTCTCCCTGTCCCGTGACGGCCAGCACGCCGGATACGTGGCGACCAGTCTCGGCACCTTCGCGTCGCTCTTCTCGCGGCAGAAGCAGTGGTGGGTCTGGTTCGTCGTGGTGTTCGACGACGGCACGCGGCACAACCTCATCGAGGACTACCCGCCGTGGACGTACGTGCGCGAGATGCTGGACGGCCACTTCGACTGGGAGCAGGCGGCGGCGGACGAAGGGCCGTACGACGTCGAGTGGCTGTCGCCGGACGACGCAGCCAGGCTTCGAGCCGAGCTCGACATCAAGCCGAGCGACTTCTAGTCGCGAAGTCGCTCCGCTCTGGTGCCCCCGGCAGGATTCGAACCTGCGACCTGCGGTTTAGGAATGCGAGGCGGCACTGTCCCGAAAGCCCCGGAAACGCAGTGATTACAGGGAGATGTGGGTAACTGAGCGCCCCTTTCCGCGACCACCTGAACCCGGGTGAGCCGGGTAGGTCTGTGGTCGCAAAGTGGTCGCGACCATGCGCGAGGCTGAGAGTGCCGTTCCGTAGGGTGCATGGTGTTCCGCCCTCTGTGGTTCTGGGTGCCTGCGGCTGGGCCGTGGGTGCTGCCAGGGGTGGCCGAGCGGGCCGGTGCCGGAGAGAGGTAGCGCGGCCCGCTCGACCGGTTCTAGGACGCGGCCTTGATGGTGTGGCTGCGTTGGGTGACGACCTCGACGGCTTCGGCGTTGAGCGCGTTCGCGAGGACGGTGGCCGGTGGTGTGGTGACCCGTTGGTCTCGTCGCAGGGCGGCGAGCAGGTCGCGCACTGGGACGGCGTAGTTCGGACCGGGTGCGAGGCCCGCGTAGTGGCTCAGCCAGGTCTTGAGTGCGCGGCGCACGGCGCGGACGTCGGGGTCGGTCCAGGCGGGTGTGCGGCGGGCGTCGGCGCGGACGCGAACTGCGGCGTGGCAGTGGACGGTCAGTAGGTCGACGTCGCGCGGCAGGTACGGAACGGTGGTTGGGCTCTTAGGGTTCATGGCGTTGCCTTCCTCAGGGGCTGTGCCGTTGACCGGGACGGTGCGGGCTGTCGGCCCAACCGACGACGCTGCGCGCCGCCCCGGTCAGCGAGTGTTCAGAGATTGCGGAGCAGACCTCGCTCCAGCGGGTTGATCTTGGAGTCGATCTCGGCCAGGTAGTCGTGGATGGTGATCCGCCTGTCCGCGAGACCGGGGTAGGTGTCGTAGAGCCGCTCGATGTGGCCGACGGGGTCGGCGTGCAGAGCGTCGGCGCGGACCTCGGTCGCACACGCGGCGTCGTAGGCGCGCTCGGCCGAGCCGACACGACCGCGCACCGAGTCCAGTGCGGCGATAGCCTCGACCGCGCTCATACTGCCGTCGTCCAGCGCTGCCTCGATCTTGCCGAGCTCGTCACGGGCCGTGTCGAGGACCGGGAGCACCTTGTCCACCCGGCGACCGACCTCGTCCCACCACTGCTGAGCGCTCTGATGCGCGTGAGCCGTGATCTTGGCCCGTGCCCAAGCGGGATACTTCTTGACCTTCTCAGCCAGGGAGTAGGACATGCCGGGTCGGGCGAGTGCGACCTCGACCTCCGCATCGAAACGATCGGTCATCGTGCTCACCTCTCCAGCAGGTTGGGGTTGACGCCTGCACGCTGCAGACCCGCGCGGCGGGCTTCGTCCTCCAGCGCGCTGACGTCCTTCTCGGCCCGCCGCGCCTGCACGGCCTTGGCCCGCAGCCGGCGATCCATCTCGTGCAGGCTGGCGATCTGCTCACCAGCACGGTTCAACTTCGGGTTGCGGCTCACTTGGCTGCTCCTTCTTCCTCGGGGACGCGCCCGGCGAGGACGTCCTGCATCGCGCTCTCCACCACGGCCCGCAGGGCGTCGGCCAGCGTGATGCCGCCCAACTGCGCGAGTTGCTTGAGGAACGCGTGCTGCATGAAGTCCAGACGGACGTGGATGGTGGTGTCGAACTCCTTCGGTCGTGCCATGACCGGGCCTCCTAGCGCCGGTATCGGTTACCGGCCCTTTCAAGTACACAGAACCCCGGCAGGCATCTGGGGAACTTTCTCCCCGCACCCATCTCGACTGTCATTGCAGGCGAAACTCGACCTCGCACGAGCTGCACGATCAACACCGGGCTCTATGTACTGGTGGCCCCAGAGGAAAGGAGCCAGTCATGGCCCGCAACACCGCACCGCGCTTCTCCAAGGTCACCCCGAAGCGCCTCAACGCACCCGCAGCGGTGCCCGTCATCTCCGGCCCGCCCGGCGTGCTGAGCATCGCCGCGCTGGAGCAGATGTGGCACAAGCCCGACGCCGTCATCGAGACCTGGGTCGCCAACGGAGACCTCGCCCGCCGCGAGGACTACTTCTTCGACCGTGCCGAGGTCGCACGGTTCAGCCGCGAGCGCGGCGACCTGCTCACCTGACACGCCTCGACCCCCGCACCTGCTCCATGAGTACGGGGGTCGAGTGCTGCCCGCCCCAACTCATCCAGCCACGCGAGACAACCGCGCCCGACCCCTCGCGCGCACGTGGGGCCAACAGGAGGCGGGCGGGGAGCCCACGAGGAAGGTCTGAACTTCTCCCGCGATCTTCTGCAGGGTGCTCTCAACGCCGAGCAGGAGAGCATCGGCCAGCAGCCGGGAGGCATCCACCATGACCGCGAAGACCACTACCAAGAAGACCGAGAGCGCCGCGCCCAAGACTCTCAAGGACGCCGCAGCCGCCGGAACGGTGCGTCTGTTCCGCCAGCGCAAGAACGGCACGCTCCGCAGCCTGCCCTACCTCGCGCCCGGCACCGATCAGCGCACGCAGGCCGAGGCCGTGGCCGCACGCCGCGACAAGGGCGAGACCGTGGGCACCATCGCCGAGGACCTGAACCTTTCGGTCGCCACCGTCCGCCGCATGATCACGAACCTGCTTCTGGCCCACGCCATCGAGGCGGGCGAGCACGCCGACCGCTACACCCCCGGCGAGAAGAAGGTCGTCATCTCCGTCGTGGGCGAGGACGCAGCCTGACGCCGTTCCCCATATCCAACGACCGGGCTGGCCCTCGCGGCTGGCCCGGTCGATTGACGTTCACACGTGGGAGTATCGACCCGTGGGATGGTTCAGGAGCAAGCCCCGGGTCGTGGCCCATGACTACTCGTTCGATGAAGACCCCGTGCCACGCAGCATCACTTGTCCGGACTGCGGTGAGACGCACGAGGGCATGACAGGTTTCGTGCTGGATCATGGCGACGCTTACGCGTTCTACTACGCGGACTGGTATCCACATCAAAGCCAGATGATCGTCGAACTTGGTCTCGGAAGATTCCACGACCCCGATGACTACGGGGACAACGTCCTTTTCGGCATCCGCTACGGCCATGTGGACGGCGAGCCCGACGCCGTCGCCTCGCTCCGCACCCCAACGCATGGCGCGGGTGTCATGGGCGCGAGACCGCTGACCCGCGAGGAGGCGCTGGTGCACCCTCGCCTTAAGGATCTCTGGGACGTTTCCGACTGGCTGATAGAGAACGACCCGCTCCTCCACCGCGAGGTCTTCCACATGCCGAGCCGCGAGGCCTAAATAGCCCTCGCCGCGCACACCGATGAAGAACGCTGTGTCGGCCACTGGCCCGAGGGCACCCGTGGTCAACGGTTCTAGGCCGGTTTCTGTCGGCCCCGTCGGGTGAGCCCCGCGTGGGGCAACGGGAGCGGCAACCGAGTCGGCGTGGAAGTGGTCGCGCCGTGGTCGAACTTCGCGGGGGCGATGCATCCGAGCAGGTCGGGGCGTTCTCGCTCTCGGTTGCCTACTCCGAGCCTCGGTCCTCCGACGGCGACTCAGGAAGGCTGAGTATCGGCTGACCCACCGGTGTGAGGAACTTCAGTCGCGGCGAAATTTGATGAATGGAGGACAGGTGCTGCTGATCGACTGAAGGCTCAGGAGGCGCGGTGTCATCCTCGTCTTCGGCTTCTTCGAGTGGCAATGGCTCTGATCGAACGTCGAAGTTGTAGCCCTGGTCGATTCGAGTCGCAATCTCATTCAGCGACCTGCGAAGTTCGGTCTGGAGTTCGTGGATACGACCACCGAGTTCTTCGTGCCCTTCTGTCATCTCTGCCACGATGTCCTCGATCCCCCTGGCGACGATTTCGCTGGCGTAATCCGTGATGCCCTGCATCGCATCGTCTGGAACTGCCTGCTCTTGCAACTGCTGGCGAAGGGCACGAATCTCAAGAACCTTCTTGTACAAGTCCAGAACCTTGTCTAGGGCGCTAGCGATGAGCCAGCCTGCCGCGGGCACAGCAGCAAGGTAGACACTGAAGTCCGAGGACGCGATTGCACGCACCTTCAGGTCCGGCCGGGAGCCGGTTGCCAGTTCCACGAATGGCCCAAGTACACGCTGCAGCCTGATGAACTCCTGCCCCAAGTCGGGCAACTCGTTCTCGACGGCTCCCCGTGGGATCAGTACTGACAGCTCGACCTCACCTGGCTCGAGATCCTCGGTCGGCACATCGAAGAACCCGAAAGCCTGAATCATCGCGTTCAATTCGCTGTTCGTGTCCCTAAGGCGCTCGGCGTACGGCTTGAGTTCCTCATTGGCGATGGCTGGCGTCATCTCGTTACGGCGCATGATTCCAGTGACGACCTGCAGCAGACCGTCGCCCAGCAAATCGTCTATGCCCAGTTCTTGAAGAGTCTGCCGCCACGACGCGGAGAACTCGTTACTTGCGGCAGTCGGCAGGCGTGTCTCAAGCTCGCTGATAGCCGCCGAGACTTCTTGCTGCGACTGCGGCTGTTGCGGCATCTCGACCATCGCCTGCAGCCCATTTACAAGACGTTCGATCGCGGCTGGAGTGGCCTGAGCGTCGAGTTCTTGCTTCACAGCCACCGCGATTGCGTGCAGTCGCTCGACGTTCATCCGTTCTCCAATCCCAAGGTCCGGCCAGATTACCGACGCGCACGAGCACGATGCCTCCTATCCGCTCGGCATTTCGCGCGCCAAGCGTTCGGCCGATCTGAACTGAGCGACCCTGGGAATTGGTCGGGCTGCGGTCTTGCGACGTCGTGGGCGAGAAAAGCCGCAGGCCAGGTGCGCATCGACCTTCGGTTGCGTAGTGCGGGTCAGTGTCGGAGGCACGTGCAAGCATCGGACCATGAGCGACCAGCCTGCGCCCGACTACCGCTTCGACATCGCCGTCTCCTTCGCCGGAGAAGACCGCGCGCTCGTTGAGGATGTGGTGAACCGCGCGAAGGCCGGAACTGACCTCGAAGTCTTCTACGACGAGGACTACAAGGTGGAGTCCTGGGGCGAGGACCTAGTCGAGTACTTCCAGAACATCTACACGAGGGAGGCGCGGTTCGCTGTCATCTTCGTGTCGGAGGCATACTCGCGAAAGATGTGGACGCGTCACGAACGCCGGAGCATCCTGTCTCGCGCCCTGAACGAGCACTCTGCCTACGCGCTTCCCGTTCGACTGGATGGGACCGACCTCCCCGGGCTCCTGGACACCGTGGGTTATCTCGATCAGCGCCGTGAAGGATCTCAGGGCATCGCGGACGCGATCAAGTTGAAGGTGGGCAAGGCCAAAGCATCACCGGAAGACGATGATGCTGACAGTGAGCCTTCCACCTGGACGACGGGTGTTCCCACTGACGAGACGAGCACCCAGGCGTTGCTCGCTACTCGGCCTCCGGGCTGGGAGTACATGTACTACGCGGGTCTGCTGAAGCAGGGCTTCGATAAGCAGGAGCATCGTTATCTCGACATGGAGATGGGCTACGCACCCAACGTGCGGACCTTCATGGAACTCCAGCCCGCACACGAGTTCCTTCGGACCACGACGTCACGCTTCCTCGCGCTCGCAGACCAGTTCGGAGCGGTGCTCGGGCAGGAGGCCCAGACCCGTGCGTTCGGAGAGATGGGCGAGCCCGGCAATCCGGATCGCATCAAGCATCTGGCGGGGCGTCTCGTCGCGGTGTACTCCGCATTTTTCGATGTCATCGAGGACATCCGCGGCACAGCGGTTCCGGACGAGTTGTCGGAAGCCCGCGATCTGGCGGCGAAGGCTGGCGAGAAGCCGGTCCAGGACATGCGGAGTTTCATCACGAACTTTGCCGCCACCCTTGATGACCTGCCCCAGCGGCTTGAGACCGGTGAGGACATCGTGCTTGAGCTTGAGTTCGTGCTCACTCTTGAGGACGGCATCATGGAGCGCTGGTCGACCGCGATGAACGCAGCGATTTCCTAGCTCAGCCGCCCGCGAGGAACGCCGCGTCGAGCCGGGCGCTGCGCTCAGCCTCGCTCTCCGCATCCTCGAATAGATGCGTGTAGGTCTGTGCCGTGAACGCGACGTTCGCGTGCCCCATCCACTTGGAGATCTCCACCATTCGGTGCCCCTGGTGAGACATGAGGCTGGCGTAGGTGTGCCGCAGATCGTGAATGCGCATGGGTGCGAGCCCAGCGGCGCGAGCGGCTGGAGTAAAGCGTCGGCGGTAGAAACTCGCCAGGTCGCGCGGCTGCGAGCCCCGACCCCACACGTAGTCCTCCGGGCCGCTGCCCTTGCGCTGGGTGAAGTCCAGAACTTGTCGCATGAGCGTGGGCGGCACCGGGACGGTTCGGCGACTCCGCTGCGTCTTCGGGGTCTCAACCACCCACCCGGCTTCCTTGCTCCTGACGACCGTCTCTTCGACGCGCACGGTGTTGCGTAGCGGGTTCAGGTGGCGCACCCGCAGCCCGGCAACCTCGCCGCGCCGAAGTCCAGTCCACGCCATGAAGCGGATCATGATCGCGTCGCCTTCAGCCTTGAGTTCATCCGGCCGGATGCCCTTGCGCTTGTCCGCCGCGAGACCAGCAACCCGCACGGCTTCAGCCAGGCGGTTGACCTCTTGAGCGGTCAGAAAGCGGACGCGCTCCTTGGCGCTCTCCATCGCCTCGGCCCTCTCCGGTAGGTCCTCCCGGACGACGCGCGCCGGGTTCGATCGGACGACGTCGTGGCGCAAGGCGTAGTCAAAGACGGAACTCGCCACGTTGAAAATGTTGTGGATCGTGAGAGTTCCGAGTTCGCCGCCGTCCGCCCTCGTGCACGACTCGATGAGGCGCGTGACATCGGTCGGAGTGATACTCCCGATTCGACGTCCGTTCCAGGGCGCGTAGTGCTGCCGGAGGATTCGCTCGTATCCCTCCAGCGTCCGACGCTTAGTGCGTCTCGATCGCTTGGACGCCAGCCAGTCGGCAGCGACCTCGTCCCACGTGCGGCGCTGCGCGGCCACGTCTCCGGTCCACCCTTTGCGCATCTCACTCTGTACGTCTTCGCGGAACTCGGCTGCGGCCTTCGCCGTGGGGAAGCCGCCCTTCGACTGCAACTTGCCCGAGCTATCTCGCCAGCGCGCTTCGTACGTCTTCTTGCCCAGTTTGGACACCCGCCAGCGCACCCCCGCGCGGCCCTCGACCGTGCCGGTCTTCTTATCTGTCATGACTTCACCTACTTCAAATCGGTTGGGCGACCACCCTGCAGAGCGGGCGGCGTGGAGGGCAGATGTCTCGGCGCTCCATCTCGGCACACGGTTGAGGTACCTGAGTGGCTGAGCGACGCTGGCCTGCTCTGACTTCGGCCGGCGAGGTCGTACGACCACCTGGCGACCACTGAGAGGCCGTCGTCAGCCTCGGATCGGCGTCTGCGGCGTGAAGAGTGCCGCGTGGCCGCTGGGCTGCCTGCCGGGGCTGGTCAGCGTTCTAGGGGCTGGCGTAGCCCGGCGCGTTGGGCTCCCCGAAGTCCGGGCGGCGACGCCGTGGCGGTGGCGGGTCGGCAGGGCGCGGGTCGCCCGTGGGCTGACGACGCGGCATGCCCTCCCAGCGAGCATCCTTCTCGTCCGGCACGTACGCACCGTCGTCGTCCGGGCTCAGGGTGATGGGCTCGTCGCCGTCAGCGTCGAACTGGAGGAACACCTCTCCGAGAGCCTGCTCCCACGGAGCCGCGTTCAGCGTGACCTCCGCCTTCATCGCCTCACCGATGCCCGCACGATCAAGCCAGTCTCGGATCGCTGCCAGCCGCACGTTCGGCGGCATCGACTCATCCGTCGCGAGGCGCTTCAACTCCGTGAGCATCTTCGGCACGCCCTGCAGGAGCCGCTCGTTGGCCTTGCGTCGCACCTGCGGAGCCGCCCCTCCATGACTCATACAGACCGATCCGCCCTTGATGGGTGGACGCTTGCATGGGGTGCCGTCCTTCTTCCTGGCCGTGCACTTCCGGGCCTCCACGAGACCGTCCAACTTCTTGCGTTGCCGCTTGCCCATCTCACCGCTCCTTTCTCAGACCGTCGCCGCAAGGGACGACAGCACCGCGACCTCTGCAGCCGCGTAGGTCACCAGCACGAGCACCCGCACATCCGTGCGGCCCGTCCACCACCGCGCGTCGGACGCGAGCACCGCGCCGATCGAGCCCGCCAGCACGAGAGCCGACGTCACGAGCACCACCACCAACGCACTCATCTCGCGCACCGCTCTCGCGCTCCGGGCAGTGCCGACAGGGTCGCCAGTGCCGACACTTGCGGCTGACTTGCGAAGGTCTTCAGGCACTTCGTCTTCAGACGCGCCCGCGATGATCCCTCTTCAGTCTTCGTTAGGTAGGGATCGCCGCAAATGTCGGCACTGTCGGCACTTTTCGGCCTGAATCCCAGTGATGGCAGGGCAGAATGCACGGCTGGTGTCGGCACTCTTGTCGGCACTGCCGCTGCAACTGTCGGCACTGCTGGGACCAATGTCGGCACTGTCGGCACTTCGAGGGTCGCAAGTGCCGACACTCGCGGCCTACTTGGAAACATGGAGTGGCACTTCATCTCTGCACCCGGATGGTCCAGCGGCGCTCACCGTTCGAGCGTCCGTTCTCAAACCACACGCCCACAGCCCGCAACGGCGTGGTGTTGTTCTGCATCGCACGAGACAGTGCGCCCGGATTCTTTGGCAGCCGTGACTCCTCGATGCGACTGCTCGACAGCACCGACGTGTTCGCGAGGTAGTCGCCGTACGACTCGAAGCCTTCTCGCGGCGACCCAACGAACTCTCCGTTCGGCAGGCTGCTGACCCAACCGGCCACCGACTTGATCCACGGATCGTTCTCGGCCATTTCGACCATGCCCTCACGGTTGTGCTCCTCGAAGGCCTCCGAGTAGGCGCGGCCGAGGCAGTCCAAGGCGAGCCAGTACTCCGCCATTCGCTGCGCAGTCATTGCGTCGTCGTCGCCGCGGCGGTCACGAAGCCCGGCGAGCACGCGGACTAGCCCGTCGAGCACGTCCGCCAGGATCGCCGGGCGGACCGCGTTGAGTTCTTGAACGAGCTTGCTCTCGGACTTGTACTTCTTGAGCCGCGACGCATCGAGCGGGATGAGCCGTTCCATCGCGTCGGCCTTCACACCGGTGGGCATCGACACGGAGGTCATGACTCCCGTGCGCCGGTAGTACATCTGATGGAGCGCGTCATCGGTATACAAGGCACGCTTCTCGGGGCTGTCACCTGTCACGACGCGGCAGATGTGATCGGATTGGGCTTCACTGATGCGCGACACATTGTCGTACCCGAGCAGGAACTGGCCGTTGGCTTTCACCTGGTCGTCGTCCAGGTTCTTGCCAAAGGCCGAGCCCAATGCGGGTCGCGGGTCCCAGACTCCGATCAGGGCGAGCCCGCGAAACGTCTTCGCCGAGCCAGGCGCACCAACTAGGAAGATCATTGGGCGCTGAATCTCGGCGAGCGGAGCAACCACCGCCCACGACCAGGCCAGCAGGAACTCACGCGACTTCGGCTTCCAGCCCAGAATCTTCGCCAGAGCCTTGCGGCCCGTACCGGGCTCCGCCGAGTTCTTGGCTCCCCGCGTCGGGTCGGGGAGAGCCTGCCCTCTCTGTCGCTTGAAATAGATGCCGGGCGGAGGCTCCGGATGTACCACCCAGCCGTCCGGCGTCACGACGATGCATCTCGTCGTATCCGGCTCCGCGAGGTCAATGACTCGGGTGTCGTCGTCCACTCGCGCGACCCGCAAGTGCAATTCGACCCGCGTCCCGTTCAACGCCCTCTGATGGATGATCCCCATCGCGTCCGAGACCGTGCTCTTGTTGATGGTCTTGCCGGTCTCCGTGTAGATCTCATTGCGGACCTTGTTGGTGAGGCTGCCACCAGTCTCCGGAAACTCCACCGGGATCTTCGCGCCCTCGCAGGGCACGGCGAATGCCGAGCCTTGGGGTGTTGAGAACAGCTCGTAGTGCTGCTCAACCCACCCGATGACCGTCCCGGCAAGGTTCTGCTTCTGCCCCTTTTCCTCCTCGACGGGCGGATGAGCCGAAGCCTTCAACGCTTCGACGGTGCCCCCGCCGACGAAGTAGTCGTCGAGACCGACCTTCGCGTCGCCCTCGGCGGGCGGGTCCACCCACAGCACCTCGCCGACGTTGCGGCTCATCAAGAACTCGGTCAGGCGGTGGCGAGCCGCCTGCACGCGCGGGTTGCTTGCCGAATCACTGTCGTAGGCGACGAAGACGCGACGACCAGCCAGCGCGATTGCGTCCCACTCCGGGCAAGGTTCAGCGGGGTTCCTCGAACCGTTCGGCTTGTAGACGAAGTTGTCGACGCCGCTAAGCCCGATGCAGCAAAGGCCCTGGGACACGGCCGAGTCGGCCTTCTTGATCCCCTCCGTGATCCACAGGTCCACAGCAGGGTCAGCGATCGTTTCCCGCAAGGACGGGTGAACGTCCACGACGTTGCGCGTGCCCTGGGGCTTGTCGTACTTCCTCGGCTTACCAGTCCGCTTGTCCACCTCTGGGTGGTCGGGTCGGAAATCCTGACCGAGCCGATCACCGTCCGGACCGTACAGCGGAATCTCAATGCCCGGCACGATGCGCGAGGCCTTCTTGGGGCTGAAGCCCATCTTCTGAAGTTCCGCAGGCTCGTGCACCCGGCGATAGCCGCGCTCCTTGGCGATCTTCTTCTTGATGCCGCTTTCCGACTTCAGCGCATCGATCAGGCTGTCCTGCTCGGTGGCAGTTGAGGGGCCGGAGGTCAGTTCGGCTGGATCAAAACTCAGGTCCTTTGCAGTGTCGCCCTCGTCGCTCCGCACGCTTTGCTTCTTCTTCTGCATGATGGTGTTACTCCCGTCCGACCGGCAGTGGGTGGTTGAGTCCTCGTCCCGCGTGACGGCGTGCAGGCACCGCGCGGGACGAGTGACGTGCGGCGTTCACTCGCCGCGGAGGATCGACTCGATGGCCGACAGCGGAATGCGCCGCGAGCCTCGGACCTCGATGGTTGGCAACTCGCCGGAGTACCGCATCCGCTTGATGGTGGACACGCTGACGTTGAGTCGTTCGGCGGCTTGACGGTTGTTCAGCAGCGCCTCGTTCTTGACGCTTCGCTTGGCAGGCATGGTGTTCCTCCTTGACTGGGGCCGCACCCAGTCGTGAGGAGGAACAAAAAATGCCGGTGGCACTAAATCGCATCCTCGCGATTAGGTGCCTCCCGGCTGTGTCGACGCATTGACCCTGCGTCATGGGCTGTTCAGTTGTCTGCCGCGCTGGCGGCGTGCCACCACTGTACCGCCGATACGGGTAGCGCCGCAGCGGTTCGGCGTGAGCCGCTACGAGCCGATTTCGTGGCGTGATTCTCGGCCAATGTGGTCTCAGAGTGGTCTTGAAACGCTTAAGCCACTCGGACCCGTTGATGGGATTCGCCGAACCCTCAGTGATTCCAGTGGTGCCCCCGGCAGGATTCGAACCTGCGACCTGCGGTTTAGGAAACCGTTGCTCTATCCCCTGAGCTACGGGGGCCCGGGACGTGGTCAATCTACCGGGCCGCTCGCGCTCACGGTCGGGTCAGGTCGTCGATGCGGCGCAGGGCGAGGGCGAGGACCGGCAGGTAGGCGGGCGCCCAGACGGGCGCGCTCATCCAGGCGACCGTACCGCGGTCGTCCGTCGTGACGCCGTGCGAGGTGGCCGGGACGCCCGCGACACGCCAGGCCCACTCCTTGCCGGGCCGGAACGTGGTGATCGTGAATGGCAGCGGGAGGCCGATCGCGGTGGTGACGGTGCCGGTCACGCCGGTGGCCAGCTCGGTCGCGTCGTCGAGCCGGGCGCCGCGCACGGACGGCCCCCATGCGGGCCACGCGTCGAGGTCGGTCAGGACGTCCCACACCGCCTGGACCGAGCCCGTCATCGAGCGCCGAACCGTCACGCGCATGTCCTCGATCCTCCTACGCCCTCGTGATGTGGCGAGTTCGATCGCGAAGAAGCGCCGTATGGCGATCGAACTCGACAAATCGGGGGGTGGTGGGGTGGGGGCATCGCGGGGCCGCGGGGGCGGGGTGGCGGTCAGAGCTTGAAGAAGTCGGCCATGACGCGCGTCGCGCTGAAGCTCGTGGTGGTCTTGCCGAGCGGCGGGATGGCGCTCGAGCCCGGCCAGGTGTGGCCGCCGCCGCGGACGACGTAGTAGTGCAGGCGCGTGTCGTCGGCGCAGTCGTCCCAGGCGTAGAGGGTCGTGTCGCCGCCGATCTCCTCACCGCCCGGCGTCGTCCCGCACCGGTCGTGGTCGGCCCACTGGCGGATCACGCGGGTGGCCGGCGCAACGGGGAAGATCGGGGTCTGACCCCCCTGGAACGGTACGTACTTGTCGGCCGTCCCGTGCACGTAGAGGATCGACGCGGGCGGGGCGTCGTCGCACTCCTCCATGAAGAAGGTCAGCGCGACCCCGGCGTAGCCGGCGTAGCCGCCGCGGCAGGCGAGGGCGAAGCTCACGCCTGACCCGTTCGACATGCCGGCGACGTACTGGCGGTCCTTGTCGACGCAGCCGAGGCCGGAGATGCGGCGCTTGAGCTCGTCGACGAACCTCGCGTCCTTGCCCTGGTCGGTCGCGATCCCGTACACGTCCCACGCCCTCTTCTCGCCCGCGGCCTGCGGTGCGACCAGGAGGGCGTTGCGGTCGTCGGACATCGCGTCGGTGCGAGTCTGCTTGATGACGGTGCCGGACTGGTCACCGAGACCGTGGAACAGGTAGACGACCGGCACGCGCTCGGAGCCGATCTTCTCGGGCACGTGGACCGTGTAGGCCCGCTTCTCACCGTCGACGGTGACCTCGTGGGACGACGTCCCGGTGCCGAAGTCCGGACCGCAGCTGGTCGAGCGACCCTGGCACGCCGACAGCAGGCCGCACACGAGCACGAGCACGAGGATCCCAGGACGCACGACCGCCATTGTGACAAAGCTGCGGTGGCGCGGCAGGCTCAGGACGGCACGGACCACACGAGGGTGGTGCCGCGTCCGGGCACCGAGCCGACCTCGAGCCGTCCGCCGCGGGCCTCGGCACGGCGACGCAGGGTGGCCAGGCCCCCGGCGACCGCGTCGTCGGCGATGCCCCGTCCGTCGTCCTGGACCGTGACGCTCACCTGTCCGTCGGCCGCGGCCACGGTCAAGGTGACGGAGGTCGCCGACGCGTGCTGCACGGCGTTCGTGATGCCCTCGGCAGAGACCGCGACGACGTCGTCCGTCAGCTCGTTGTCCACCAGCAGGTCGACGGGACCGAGGAACGTCACGGTCGGTCGGAGCGGTTGGCCGTCGACGCGCTCGACGATCTCGAGCACGCGGGCCCGCAGGCTCGTGGTGCTGCGTGGACCACTGCTGCGGATGGCGAAGATGCTCTGGCGGATCTGGTCGATCGCCACGTCGATCTCCTCGACCTGGCGCGTGATGAGGTCGGCGATCGTGGGGTCGGCCTTGGCTGCGGCGGCCTGCAGGCTCATGCCGGTGGCGAAGAGACGCTGCATGACGTGGTCGTGGAGGTCGCGGGCGATGCGCTCGCGACCCTCCATGAGCGTGACCCGCCGCCGCGACTCACGCGACTGGGCCCGTTCGTGGACGACACCGAGCTGCAGGGCGAAGGCCTCGGCGGCCTCGACGTCGCGGTCCGGCAACGGTCCACGTCCGACCCGCCGCGCGACGGCGAGCAGGCCGACGGGCCGGTCACCGACGACGAACGGGACGAGCACGACGGCGCCGAAGTCGCGCTGCTCCTCGAACCCGAAGCTCTCGTGGACGGACACGTCGCGCAGGCGCAGCGGCTTGTCGCGGCCCAGCGCGATCGCGATCGCCGTGTGCTGGATGGGGAACGAGAGCGACATGAGGCTCTCCGCGCCGTGTCCGCAGGCGTGCTGGACCAGCATCTCGTGACCACGACTGCCGACGATGCCGGAGACCACCAGGTCCGCGTCGAGCAGCTCGTGGGCGCGGTCGACGAGAGCCGCGACGTCGTCGGCCTCGGTCTCGGACCGCATCGCGACACGGGACAGCTCGGCCAGGGACTCCGACACCTTCGCCCGACGCTCGGCGTCGGAGTACAGGCGCGCGTTCTCGATCGCGATGCCTGCGGACGAGGCGAGGGCCTGGGCCATCTCCTCGTCGTCGGCGCTGAACTCGCCGTGCTCGCTGTTCGTCAGGTACAGGTTGCCGAACACCTCGTCGCCCACACGGATGGGCACGCCCAGGAACGAGTCCATGGGAGGGTGTCCGGCGGGGAATCCGCCCGATCGGGGGTCTCCCGCGATGTGCTGGAGCCGCACCGGTTCCGGGTGGTCGAACAGCGCGCCGATCAGGCCCTTGCCCTCCGGCAGGTGCGAGATGCGAGCCTTCTCGTCGTCGTCCAGGCCGACCGTGATCAGCTGGCCCAGTCCGCCCTCCGGCTCGACCACGACGATGGCGGCGTAGCGGGCTCGGACGAGCTGCGCGCCGATCTCGACGATGCGCTGGAGGATGCTCGGCAGGTCCAGGCGGCTCGTCAGGTCGTGGTTGATCCGGATGAGCTCACGCATGCGCTCCTGCGCCGTGGTCATCTCGTCCGCCTGGTCGACGAGGCGCGCGAGCAGTCGCTCGAACTCCAGCTGCGGACCGGTCTCCTCGGCCCTCATGCGTTGCGCCTCACTGCCTCAGACTAGGGACGAAGGGGATCACGCGGGCCGATCGACGGTTCAGCTGCTCGAACTTGTTCGGAATCGGCACAGCGGCACACGGTGGTGCCACGATGGGCTCATGGCCTACGACACCGAGCTCGCCGACCGGGTGCGCGACCTGGTCGGGCTCGAGTACGGGATCAGCGAGAAGGCGATGTTCGGCGGTCTCGCGTTCCTGGTCAACGGCAACATGGCCGTTGCGGTGAGCGGCGCCGGTGGGCTGATGCTGCGCGTCCCGCCCGACGAGACGGACGACATCGTGGCCCTCGAGCACGTCAGCCCCATGGTGATGGCCGGTCGCGAGACGCGCGGCTGGGTCCGGGTCGCCGCGGCGGCCGTGGCCGACGACGCCGGACTCGTGTCCTGGGTCGAGCGCGGGCTGGAGCACGCGCGCACCCTACCGCCCAAGCAGCCGGATCGGTCGCAAGCCTGACCTCCTATCGCGGAGCCATCCGCAGCGAGCCGTCCATCCGGATGGTCTCGCCGTTCAGGTAGTCGTGCTCGATGATCATGCGCACCAGCTGCGCGTACTCGCGCGGCTCGCCGAGGCGCTGCGGGAACGGCACGCCCGCCGCGAGCGAGGCCCGGATCTCCTCGCCGACGCCGGCCAGCATCGGGGTGTCGATGATCCCGGGAGCGATCGTGTTGACCCGGATGCCGTACTGGGCCAGGTCGCGGGCGGCGGGCAGGGTCAGGCCGACGACTCCGCCCTTGCTCGCGGAGTACGCGGCCTGTCCGATCTGGCCGTCGAACGCGGCGATCGAGGCGGTGTTCACCACGACGCCTCGCTGGCCGTGCTCCAGGGGCTCGGTCGCCGCGATGGCCTCGGCGCCGACGGCCAGGACCGTGAACGTGCCGACGAGGTTGATCGAGACCGTGCGCTGGAACGCGGCCAGGTCCCCGATGCCGTGGCCGCCTCGGCCGAGGATGCGCCCCGCCGTGCCCACGCCCGCACAGCTGACGACGGTCCGCAAGGGTGCGAGCTCGCCGGCCGTGACGACCGCGTTGCGGACCTGGGCCTCGTTCGTGACGTCGGCCTCGACGTAGACGACGCCGTCGACCTCCGGGGCCTTCTCGATCGAGGCGGCCAGATCGATCGCGACGACGGACGCGCCGGACGCTGCCAGCTCGGCGGCGGTGGCGGCGCCGAGGCCGGACGCGCCGCCGGTGACGACGGCGGAGGTGTCGGTGAGCTGCACGGGATTCTCCTCTGGGTGGTCTCAGCGGGCGAGGTGTCGCCCGATGACGAGTCGCTGGATCTGGTTGGTGCCCTCGAAGATCTGCATGACCTTGGTCTCGCGCATGTAGCGCTCCACCGGGAAGTCCTTGGTGTAGCCGGCTCCGCCGAGCACCTGGACCGCGTCGGTCGTGATCTTCATGGCGTTGTCGGTGGCGACGAGCTTCGCGACCGATGCCTCGCGTCCGTACGGTCGAGCGGCGTCGCGCAGCCGAGCCGCGTGCAGGTAGGTCGCCCGGGCCGAGTCCACGGCGGCGGCCATGTCGGCCAGCAGGAAGGTGAGGCCCTGGTGGTCGATGATCGCCTTGCCGAACGCCTGGCGCTCCTTGGCGTAGGCGACGGCGGCGTCGAGCGCCGCCTGCGCGACACCGGTCGCGACGGCAGCGATGCCGAGCCGTCCGGCGTCGAGGCCGGCCAGCGCGATCGAGAGACCGTCGCCCTCGGCCCCCAGGCGCCGCTGCTCGGGCACCCGCACGCCGTCGAACAGCATCGTGGCCGTCGTCGACGACATGAGCCCCATCTTGTCCTCGGCGTGGTCGGCCGTCAGGCCGGGCGCATCGGCAGGGACGAGGAAGCACGAGATGCCACTGCCGGGGCCCTCGCCGGGAGCGCTCGTCCGGGCCATGACCTTGTAGAAGTCGGCCTGTCCGCCGTGCGTGGTCCACGCCTTGGCGCCGTCGATGACGTAGTCGTCGCCGTCACGGACCGCCCGCGTGCGCATGGCGGCCGGGTCGGAGCCGGCGTGCGCCTCGGACAGGCAGTAGGCGCCCAGGAGGTCGCCGCCGAGCATGTCGGGCAGCCACTGCTCCTTCTGCTGCGCGGTGCCGGCCGTGAACAGCCCGAAGCAGCTGAGTGCGTGCACGCTCGTGCCGACACCCACCGCGGCCCAGGCCGCTGCGATCTCCTCGACGACCTGGAGGTAGACCTCGTACGGCTGACCGCTGCCGCCGACCTCCTCGGGGTACGGCAGTCCCAGGAGCCCGGCGCGGCCGAGGACGCGGAACTGCTCGCGGGGAAAGCGTCCGTCGCGCTCGTGCTGGGAGGCCACCGGAGCGAGCTCTCGCGCGGCGATGTCCCGGGTCAGGTCGATCAGGTCGGCCGACTCGCGGGTCGGCATGAGGCGCTGGACGGGCATGGCTCCCTCGAGGATCGACCGGACAGGTACCATGGACAGTACCATGGACCTCGTTCTGGTACTGAATCGTGCTAGCGTGGCACGGTGCCCCGGACCTCACCCCGCGTGCAGGACGTCCTCGACCGTCTCGTCGAGCTCGTCCTCGTCGAGGGGTTCGCGACGCTGGGCGTGGCCGACCTGGCCCGTCGGCTGCGCTGCTCCAAGACGACGCTCTACGCGGTCGCGGCGAGCAAGGAGCAGATCGTCGAGCGCGCCGTCCGTGAGTTCTTCCGACGCGCCACGGAGCGGGTCGAGGCGGCCGTCGACCCCGCCGCGGACCCGCTCGCCCAGATCGACCAGTACCTCGCAGCCATCGCCCGGGAGCTGGCCCCCGCGAGCGAGGAGTTCTTCGAGGACGTGACCGCGTTCGACCCGGCGCGTCGCATCTACGAGCAGAACACCCGGGCTGCGGCCGACAGGGTGCGCGACCTCGTGCTGGCCGCCGCGCCCTCGGCGGACGGTGAGTTCGTCGGCACGGTCGCCGGACTCGTGATGGAGGCGATCCACCGTGGCGACCTGCGAGCCGCCACCGGACGTGACGACGCGGCGGCGTACCGCGCGCTCGGCGCCCTCGTGCTGGCCGCCGTGCGGCAGCAGCAGGTCTGAGACTGGTCCGCCCGACGTCCGTCCTCTACGGTCGGGACCCATGGACCTCGACCTGGCCTCGGCCGTCCTGCGCGTCGTGCTCGGGCTGACGTTCGTGCTGCACGGCTGGAACCACGGGTTCGGTGCCGGCGGTCTCGACGGCACGGCGGGCTGGTTCGCCTCGATCGGTCTGCAGCCCGCCCGGCTGCACGCCATGGTCTCGACCTACCTGGAGCTGGTCGCCGGGATCGCGCTCGTGATCGGTCTCGTCACGCCCGTCGCGGCCGCCGCGGCGATCGGAGTGATGCTCACGGCGGGGGTCACCGTGCACCGGGCCAACGGGTTCTTCATCTTCAAGGAGGGCTACGAGTACGTCCTCGTGCTCGCGGCCGCCCTCGTCGCGCTCGCGATCATCGGCCCCGGTCGCTGGTCGCTCGACCACGTGCTCGGCGCAGACCGGTGGGCGCACTGGAGCGGGTGGGAGACCGGCATCGGGGCGTTCCTCGTCGCCGCAGCCGGGACGGCGCTCATGCTCGCGGTGTGCTGGCGCCCCTCTCGCGTCGACGGCGGTCACTGAACCGGACGGCCGGGCGGAGCACGCGGTCAGCCGCTGGGCGGGGGGTGACGTGCCGGCGGTGGACAATGGGACCCATGACACTCAAGCCCGTCGAGACCTGGCTCACCGACATGGACGGCGTGCTCGTCCACGAGGAGCGCGCCATCCCCGGCGCGGCCGAGTTCATCGCCGCGCTCCGGGACAGCGGTCGCCGGTTCCTCGTGCTGACGAACAACTCGATCTACACCCCCCGCGACCTGCGGGCACGACTCGCCGTCGCGGGCATCGACCTCCCGGAGTCGGCGATCTGGACCTCCGCCCTCGCCACGGCGCAGTTCCTGGCCGAGCAGCGGCCCGAGGGCACGGCCTACGTGATCGGTGAGGCCGGGCTGACCACCGCCCTGCACGACATCGGCTACGTCATGACGACGCGCGACCCGGAGTACGTCGTCCTGGGCGAGACGCGGACCTACTCGTTCGAGGCCATCACGCGGGCGATCCAGCTGGTCGAGGCAGGCGCGCGGTTCATCGCCACCAACCCCGACCCGACAGGACCGTCGCCCACCGGCTCGCTCCCGGCGACAGGGTCCGTCGCGGCCCTCATCACCAAGGCGACCGGGGTCGAGCCGTACTTCGTCGGCAAGCCCAACCCGCTCATGATGCGCAGTGCCCTCAACCGCATCGAGGGCCACTCCGAGTCGGCCGTCATGATCGGCGACCGCATGGACACCGACGTCCTGTCGGGACTCGAGGCCGGTCTGCGCTCGATCCTCGTCCTGACCGGGTCGACGAACGCCGACCAGGTCGATCGTTTCCCGTTCCGCCCGACGCGGGTCGTGGACTCGATCGCCGACGTCGTGCCGCTCGTGGCCGAGCTCGCGGAACGGCCCGACGAGCTCGCCGACGGGTCCTGAGTCCAACGGCCCTGGGCCACTCGCCTCTGCGTTGTTATCATTTCGTAATCGTCTGGCACCCACCCCTCGTGCCACGGCGTCGTCACCACCAGTGACATGACGGAGTGAATGATTCGTGAAGGTATTTCTGACAGGTGCCAGCGGCGTCCTCGGACGCGCGGTCACGTCAGCAGCAGTCGCCGACGGTCACCAGGTCGTCGGCATGGTCCGGACCCCGCGCGGCGCACAGCTGGTCCGTGACTCCGGGGCCGAGCCCGTGTCCGGCAGCCTGTTCGAGTCCGACACTCTCGTCTCGGCGATGCGTGGGGCCGACGTGGTGGTCAACTTCGCCAGCCACATGCCGACCGGTCGCCTCAAGACCTTGGCGCCGGCCTGGCGCGCGAACGACCGGATCCGCATGCACGGCGCCGGCGTCGTCGTGCGGGCCGCGCTGGCCGCGGGCGTGCCGCGGGTCGTGCAGCCGAGCCTCAGTGCGATGTACGCCGACGGGGGCGACGACTGGGTCGACGAGCACAGCGCGGTCGACCTGAGCCGGGCGACCGAACCGTTCGTCGTGTCCGAGACGTGGATCGACCGGTTCAGGCGCGACGGTGGTGAGGGCGTCGTGCTCCGACTCGGGACCGTCACCGGCCCGGAGCCGATGACGGCCTGGCTCGTGCGCCGCGCCCGCAGCGGCCGTCCCACGGGCTTCGGTGACCCCGCCTCCTGGACCCACGTGGTGCACCTGCACGACGTCGGCACAGCTGTCGCAGCGGCGCTGACGGCGCCCGTCGGGACCTACAACGTCGGGGCGGAGCCGTTGCGGCGTGCCGAGCTGGCCGAGGCCTTCGCCGTGGCCGGCGGCCGACGGGGCGGCCGGTTCCACGGTGCACTCATGACGCGGCTCGGCGGCGGACGTCTCGAGATGTTCACCCGTTCGCAGCGGGTCAGCTCGCAGCTGTTCGGCGACCGCACCGGCTGGCACCCTCAGTTCCCGAAGCTCACGCAGGACTGGTTCGACGGTGTCCTCTGAGCTGTCCGCTGCCGAGAAGGCGCGTCGGCGCCGTGCGGCTGCGCTCCTCGGCGACCTCGCGCCTGACGTCACGAGCGACGAGACGCCGGCCGGCTGGAACGAGGAGCGGGACGGGAGTCGCGACGCGCAGATGCTGCGCGACCGCCCGCCCCACCACGGGGCCTGAGACCGTCCTCAGGGGCGCGGCTGGTTCTGCAGCGCGTCGCGGATCTCGCGCAGGAGCGCGATGTCCTCGGACACGCCCTCGGGCTCCGGCTCCTTCCCGCGGTCGCGCAGCTCGTTCAGCTTCTTCATGGGCACGACGACCACGAAGTAGACGACGCTCGCCGTGAGCACGAAGGTGATGACGGCCGTGATGAACGCCCCGTAGGTGAAGTGCTGGTCGTTGACGACCAGCTCGCCACCGTTCTCGCCGCCGCCACCGACGAGCCCGATGAGGGGCTGCAGGAACGACGAGGTGAACGACGAGACGAGGGCCGTGAAGGCACCGCCGATGACGACGGCGACCGCGAGGTCGACGATGTTCCCGCGAAGCAGGAAGTCCTTGAATCCCTGAAGCATGAGTGCCCCCTCCGTAGTGGTGTGCGTCTCGAGGTTAGCGAGCGGCATCGGGGGACGTCGACACCAGCACGCTGAGTCGTGACCTCAGGCCCGCCGAGGCCAGGACCAGGGCAGACGAGCGTGTCGTCGCCACGTCGAGCGCGACCGGACCGCCGTCGTCGGGTCCGGTGCGGGTCGCCAGCACCTCGACACCGCGAGCGACCACACGGGCCGACGCATCGTCCTCGGGCGGGACGGCGACGACGTCGACCACGTCGCCGACGCGGGCCGGCCCGAGACCGTCCGGACCCTCGACGCGGATCGTCGTCAGGACGGTCCCGGCGGTGCGGTCGTCGCCAGGACGCGACGAGAGCACGCGACGGTCGGTGAAGATCTCACCCGCCCGCATCGGGCCGGCGACGCGGCGACCGACCACCGCCCCGGCGTTCGACGAGGCGTGGGTCGGTCGAAGGCTCGCGGTCAGCCGGACCGTGCGCACGTCGTCGCGCGAGACGAGCGTGCCGCTCGCCAGGTCCCGTGCGGCGACCTGGACTCGCGGCCCGTCGGTCGACTCACGGACCGACGACAGCGCGGCGAGCACGGCCAGGCCGGCGCAGACCGCCGCGAGCGGACGTCGACGATCGAGCACGACGCGACGCCAGGAGTCGAGCGAGAGCATGCGCCGACGCTAGGGACGGACGCACCTGGAGGCCAACGTCCGTCCACAGGTGCGCCAATCCCTGAGCCCGTCGGTCCCTGAGGGTGCGGCGGGGTCCTGGAGTGCGGCGGGGTCAGGCGGCGGAGTCGCTGCCCGAGGTGGTGCTGGAGGAGCTGCTGCTGTCGGAGCTGGACGAGGAGTCGCTGCTCGAGCTGCTCGACGACGAGCTCGAGCGGCTGTCGGTCCGGTAGAAGCCCGAGCCCTTGAACACGACGCCCACGGCGTTGAACACCTTGCGCAGGTGACCCTCGCAGACGGGGCACACGGTCAGGGCGTCGTCGCTGAACGACTGGTGGACCTCGAGGGCCTCTCCGCAGTCGGTGCACTGGTACTGGTAGGTCGGCACGTTCACTCTTCGGGGGATCAGGGGCGCTAGCGTCCTCAAGGGTACAGTTCTGTGCATCGTGACCGAGCCATCACCTGGACCCGTGCCGTGACCGAGTACCTCCTGCTCGTGCTCGCCCTGCTGCTCGTCGGTGCGTGTGGTGTGTTCGTCGCCGCCGAGTTCTCGTTCGTCACCGTCGACCGCGCCAGCATCGAGCGCGCGGCGGAGCAGGGCGACACCGGCGCCCAGGGCACCTTGAGCGCCCTGACGTCGCTGTCGACGCAGCTCAGCGGCGCGCAGCTCGGCATCACGATCACGAACCTCGGGATCGGCTACCTGGCCGAACCGGCGCTCGGCAAGATCGTGCGACCGCTCCTGGGTGACCTGGGTCTGTCCGGGGGAGCCCAGAGCGCCGCGTCCTACGCGATCGCCCTCGTCGTGAGCACCGTCGTCACGATGTTGCTGGGCGAGCTCATCCCCAAGAACCTCGCGCTGGCGCTGCCCGCGCGCACCGCCGCGGTCACGCAGCTCCCGCAACGGGTCTTCACGCGCGTCATGATCCTGCCGATCCGGTTCCTCAACGGCGTCGCCAACTCGACGCTGCGCCGACTCGGCGTCGAGCCGCAGGAGGAGCTGCGCTCCGCACGGTCGCCGATCGAGCTGCGATCGCTCGTGCTGCGCTCGGCGGAGCAGGGCGCGATCGACGACGAGACCGCCGAGCTGGTGGCCAGGAGCATCGCGTTCGGCGACCGCACCGCGGCCGACGTCCGCACGCCCCGGCCGCGCGTGCACTTCCTCGAGAGCCGGGACACGGCGCTCGACGTCATCGAGGCCGCCCGCCAGACCGGCCACTCGCGGTTCCCCGTCATCGGCCGGTCCTCCGACGACGTGCTCGGCATCGTGCACGTCAAGCAGGCCGTCGGCGTCGCGCCGGACCGTCGTCGCAGCGTGCGTCTGACGGAGCTCGCCGAACCGGCCGCGACCGTCCCCGACAGCCTCGAGCTCGACCCGTTGCTCTCGCTCCTGCGTGACCAGAGCATGCAGATGGCCGTGGTCGTCGACGAGTTCGGTGGGACCGACGGCATCGTCACTCTCGAGGACCTGGTCGAGGAGATCGTGGGAGACATCGCCGACGAGCACGACCGGCTCTCCGCGCGCAGCCGCCACCGCACCGACGGGACGTGGTCCTTGTCCGGGCTCCTGCGCCCCGACGAGGTGCTCGAGCAGACCGGGGTGTCCCTGCCGGAGAGCGACGACTACGAGACGATCGCCGGTCTGGTGCTGGTGCAGCTCGGCCGGCTCGCCGAGCGTGGCGACAGCGTCACGCTGCTGCTGGACCCGACACCCGACGACGACGAGGACGATCCCGATCCGATCGAGGTCCGCCTCACCGTCGAGCGTCTCGAGGGCCGACGCATCGATCGGGTCTCGCTGACGGTCGTGGCCGCGTCGGAGCAGGCGGACGCCTCATGAGCTCCTGGTTTGGCGTCGGGCTCACGTTCGTGCTGCTCGCCCTCAACGCGTTGTTCGTGGCGGCGGAGTTCGCGCTCATCTCGGCGCGCCGCACCCAGATCGAACCCCTGGCGCAGGCCGGCTCCCGCACGGCGCGACTCGCCCTGCGTGCCATGGAACGGGTGACGGTCGCCATGGCGGCGGCCCAGCTCGGCATCACCATCTGCTCGCTCGGCCTCGGCGCCATCAGCGAGCCCGCCATCGCACATCTGCTCGAGCCCGGCTTCGAGGCGCTGCACGTGCCGCACGGACTCGTGCACCCGATCTCGTTCGCGATCGCGCTCTCGCTCGTCGTGTTCCTGCACGTCGTCTACGGCGAGATGGTGCCCAAGAACCTGGCGCTCGTGAGCCCCGACAAGGCGTCGCTGCTGCTCGGTCCCTTCATGCTCGCCGTCATCGCGGTGCTCCGGCCGTTCGTCGTGACGCTCAACGGGATCGCGAACCTGGCGGTGCGGCTGCTGAGGATCGAGCCGAAGGACGAGGTCGCCTCGACCTACACCCACGACGAGGTGGCCGGACTGGTCGAGGAGTCCCGTCGCGAGGGGCTGCTCGACGAGGACGAGTACGGACTGGTCTCGGGTGCCCTCGACTTCCACGACGGCCACGTCGATCAGGTGCTGCTGCCGCTGGACGGGCTCGTGACGATCCCCCCGCACGCGACGCCGGTCGACGTGGAGCAGGCCTGCGCGCGCACCGGCTTCTCACGATTCCCCGTCCTCGACGCCGCCGGTGACCTGAGCGGCTACCTGCACATCAAGGACGTGCTCGAGACCGACGACGCCGCTCGCGTCACGCCCATCGCCGACAAGTGGCTCCGGCCCCTCTCGACCGTCGGCGCGACCTCGGGTCTGTACGAGGCCCTACGCACCATGCAGGCGCGCGGCTCCCACATGGCGCGCGTCGCCGACGCCGAGGGCCGTGTGCTCGGCGTGATCATGCTCGAGGACGTCCTCGAGGAGCTCGTCGGCGAGATCCGCGAGGCCGAGACCGGAGCCTGATCCGGGGCGCGCTCGTGCCAGGATGGCCCGGTGCGTCGGTTCCTCACCATCGCCGTCGGGGCGCTCGTGGCAGCGCTGGTCGCCGCGACCGTCGTCGGTGTCATCACGGTTCGTCGATCCTTCCCTGACGCCTCGGGGACGGTGACGATCGACGGGCTCCAGGGCAAGGTCACGATCACGCGCGACGCCCACGGCATCCCGCAGATCTACGCGGACGCGCCCGAGGACCTGTTCCTCGCGCAGGGGTACGTGCACGCGCAGGACCGCTTCTACGAGATGGACTTCCGCCGTCACATCACGGCCGGCCGTCTCGCCGAGCTCGTCGGCGACGGTGGGCTGGAGACCGACATGTTCGTCCGTACCCTCGGCTGGCGACGCGTCGCCGAGCGTGAGTACGCGGCGCTGGACGAGCCGACGAAGAGGCTCCTGCGCTCGTACGCCCGCGGCGTCAACGAGTACATCGACGGCAAGTCCGGCTCCGAGCTCTCGCTCGAGTACACGATCCTCTCGCTCACGGGTCCGGACTATCGGCCCGAAGCGTGGTCGCCGGTCGACTCCGTCGCCTGGATCAAGGCCATGTCCTGGGACCTGAGCAGCAACCTGTCCGACGAGATCACCCGAGCTCGCCTGAGCCGCTCCCTGACGCGGGAGCAGGTGGAGCAGCTGTACCCGCGCTACCCGGATGACCACGCGACGATCGCCGGCACGACGGGCCAGGTCGGGCCCGACGGGTTCGACCAGGACCCGACCGACCCGTCCGAGCGACCGGACTCGAGCTCGGGCTCGGAGCAGGCCACGAACGGTCAGGCGCTCGCAGGAGCGGCGACGGCGTCGACGACGTCCGCCGAGCGCGCGGCACGACGCCTGCCTGCCCTGCTCGGCACCGGTGACGGCATCGGGTCGAACTCGTGGGTCGTCTCCGGCCGACGGTCCGCGACCGGCAAGCCGATCCTGGCCAACGACCCGCACCTCGCGCCCTCGATGCCCGGCATCTGGTACCAGGTCGGCCTCCACTGCCGCACCGTCTCGAACGCCTGCCCCTACGACGTCTCGGGCTTCTCGTTCTCGGGCATGCCCGGGATCGTGGTCGGTCACAACCGACGCATCGCCTGGGGAGTCACGACCCTCTACGCCGACGTGGCCGACCTCTACGTCGAGAAGGTCGACGGCGACCGCTACGAGTACAAGGGCAGGCAGCTCCCGCTGCGCACGCGGCGCGAGACGTTCAAGGTCGCCGACGGCGAGACTCGGACGATCACGGTGCGATCGACCCGGCACGGACCGATCCTGTCCGACCTCGACGACGACGCCGACGAGGCGTCGCGGGCACCCGTGAAGGGCGCAGATCAGCCGGGGGTCGGCACCTCCGGTCGCGAGATCGCCCTGCGCTGGACGGCGTCGACCCCGCGACCCACGATCAAGGCGGTCTTCGCCCTCGGAGCAGCCCAGGACTGGGAGCAGTTCCGCGACGCGGCGCGGCTCTTCACGGTGCCCTCGCAGAACCTCGTCTACGCCGACGTCGACGGCAACATCGGCTACCAGGCGCCGGGCGCGATCCCGGTCCGGTCACGGGGCGACGGCCGGTGGCCGGTCGCGGGCTGGGACGGCCGTCACGAGTGGACCGGCTACATCCCGTTCGAGGACCTGCCATCGGTCTACAACCCCGACGAGGGGTTCATCGTCACGGCCAACAACAAGGTGATCGGCGACCAGTACCGGCCCCTGCTCGGCACGGACACCGCCGCGGGCTACCGGTCGCAGCGCATCCGCGACCTCATCACGAACCACCGTGGACGGCTGTCCGTCGAGGACATGACGACGATGCAGATGGACTCGCGCAGCGCCAACGCGGCTCAGCTCGTGCCGTTGCTGCTCGACATCACTCTCGACGACGTCTTCGACCGGCAGGGACAGGCGACCCTCGAGGGCTGGGACCTGCAGCAGGACGCCGACTCCCCGGGCGCCGCCTACTTCAACATGGTGTGGCGTGAGCTCCTGCGAGGGACGTTCGCCGACGACCTGCCGGTCGGTCTGCGACCGGACGGTGGCGAGCGGTGGTTCCTGGTGATGCGCACGCTGCTGCGCGACGAGGACAGCCCGTGGTGGGACGACAAGCGGACGCCGGGACTCGTCGAGAAGCGCGACGACATCCTGGCGCAGGCGATGCGGACGGCGCGCGACGAGCTCACCAAGCGCCAGTCGCGCGACCCGAAGCAGTGGTCGTGGGGTCGTCTGCACGAGCTGGAGCTGGTCAACCCGACCCTGGGGGAGTCCGGGATCGGGGTCGTGGAGTCGCTGTTCAACCGGGGCCCGTACCAGGTCGGGGGCGGAGGCGGTCTGGTGAACGCGACCGGCTGGGACGCGCGCGTCGGATTCGGCGTGACGGCGGTCCCGTCGATGCGGATGGTCGTGGACCTCGAGGACCTGGACCGGTCGCGCTGGATCCAGCTGACCGGCAACTCGGGCCACGCGTTCCATCGCAACTACCAGGACCAGACGCCCCTGTGGGCCGACGGCCGCACCCTCCCGTGGGCGTTCAGCCGCAAGGCCGTGGACGAACGCGCCGACACCGAGCTCACCCTCCGCCCCTCCGCCGGCTGAGGGTCGGCCCATCCTGGGTCCTTGAGCTGTCGAAGGGGCGGTGACCCTTCGACAGGCTCAGGGTGGATCACGGGGCGAGGGTGCGGAAGACGCCCTGCTCGGTGAGGGCGGCGGAGACGGAGACGTCGTGGGACTCGGCCGGCAGCTCGGGCAGGAGCTCGTCGGCGTGGACGATCGCGATCAGCGTCGCCGTGACACCGGCGAGGGCGCGGTCGTAGTACCCGGCCCCGCGCCCCAGGCGGTGACCGGCGTGGTCGACCGCGAGGGCAGGGGCGAGCACGACGTCGACGTCCAGGTCAGCGAGCGGACCGTGGCGCTCGCCCTGTGGCTCCTCGATGCCGAGACCGGATCGCACGAGCGGCGACGAGGGATCGTGTCGTACCCACTCGAGCCCGTGCCCCGACGCGACGACGGGCAGCCAGACCTCGGCACCGCG
The DNA here is from genome assembly GCA_023257515.1 of Aeromicrobium sp. GTDB lineage: Bacteria > Actinomycetota > Actinomycetes > Propionibacteriales > Nocardioidaceae > Aeromicrobium. The sequence continues at coordinate 38,966 of JALRCA010000075.1, read as the reverse complement.
CTGCGTCAGCGCCTCGAGGAGGGGGCCGGTGCCCGGTTCGGCCGCCATCGACCGGTAGAGCGCGACCCGCCGCGCCCGCGCGATCGGGGCATGAGCCAGCGCATGGTCCCGAACAGCGTCGGCGACGGCGGCGCGGGTCTCGACCGATCGTGCGCGTCGGCTCGCCAGGAGCCGCTCACGCAGGGCCCTCTTGTCCGCGACCATGCCGTTAGCCTAGGCGCGTGACCGGACTCGAATCAGCCCAGCACAAGATGCAGCAGGCGGGAGTGCCGCAAGGTGCGATCGACGTCTTCTCCGACTTCTACGGACAGCTCGAGGCCGGCGCGTCCGGCCTGATCCGCGAGGCCGACGTCGACCCGCTGACCGGCATCGACCGCGCTGTCGACGCGCCGCAGGACGAGGCCGCCCAGCGCGAGGCCGCCGCGGTGACCGCCGTCATCAAGCTCAATGGCGGTCTGGGCACGTCGATGGGCATGGACAAGGCCAAGTCGCTGCTCCCGGTGCGCCCTGGCCTGTCGTTCCTCGACATCATCGTCGGTCAGGTTCAGCACGTGCGCTCCGCGCTCGACGTGCCGCTGCCGCTGCTGTTCATGCACAGCTTCCGCACTCGCGACGACTCCCTGTCGGCGCTCGCCCGGCACGGCGACCTGACGGTCGACGGGCTGCCGCTGGACTTCCTGCAGAACCGCGAGCCCAAGCTTCGTCGTGACGACCTCACGCCCGTCGAGTGGCCGGCCGACCCCTCGCTGGAGTGGTGCCCGCCCGGTCACGGTGACCTGTACACCGCGCTGCGGACGTCCGGCGTGCTCGAGCAGCTGCTCGCCGCCGGCTACAGGTACGCGACGGTGTCGAACTCCGACAACCTCGGTGCGGCGCCGGACCCGGCGATGATGGCGTGGTTCGCGCAGACCGGCGCGCCGTACGCCGCCGAGGTGTGTCGCCGCACGCCCGCCGACGTCAAGGGCGGACACCTGGTGGTGCGGCGCAGCGACGGCAGGCTCGTGCTGCGCGAGACGGCGCAGACCGCCCCCGAGGACGCGGACGCAGCAGCCGACCCCACCCGCCACGCCTACTTCCACACCAACAACCTGTGGTTCGACTTGGAGCAGCTCGACGCAACGCTGCGCGACCGCAACGGCGTGCTCGGCCTGCCGCTCATCCGCAACGACAAGACCGTCGATCCCACCGACAAGACGTCGCCCCAGGTCGTGCAGATCGAGTCGGCGATGGGTGCTGCGGTCGAGGTGTTCGACGGAGCGACGGCGATCGAGGTCGATCGTTCGCGCTTCCTGCCGGTCAAGACGACCAACGACCTGCTCCTGCTGCGGTCGGACGTCTACGGGGTGGGGCACGACGACTACCGCGTCCGCGCCCAGGTCGAGGCGCCCGCCGTCGACCTCGACCGACGGTTCTACACGACGATCGCGGACTTCGACGCGCGCATCCCGCACGCGCCGTCGCTCGTCGACGCGCGGTCGCTGACGGTGCGGGGCGACTGGAGCTTCGGCCGCGACGTCGTCGTCCGGGGTGAGGTCGTGCTCGACGACGACGGCACGGCGCGACAGATCGCCGAGGGGTCCCGGCTAGGGTGACGACCATGTCCGACGGAGGCGAGACCCGGGGTGGCGGCCGTGCCCGCCCGGCCAGCATCCCCGAGGGACTGCTGACCGTCGAGGACCACCTGGAGACGATCCTGCGAGGGATCGGTCCCCTCGAGCCCTACGACCAACCGGTCGTGGAGTCGCTCGGACTGCCGCTCCACCAGGACGTCGTCGCGGCGAGCGACCTGCCGCGCTTCTCGCAGGCTGCCGTCGACGGCTACGCGCTGCGCGCCGAGGACGTCGCGGAGGCGAGCGCCTCCGAGCCGGTCGTGCTCCCGGTCGTGGGCGAGGTGCACGCCGGCTCGGACCGGCCCTTCGCGATCTCTGCCGGCACCGCCGTGCGCATCGCCGCGGGCGCGCCGATGCCCAAGGGTTCGGACTCCGTGGTGCGCCGCTCGCTCACCGACGGCGGCAACGCGCGGGTCGCCATCAGCGCGTCGGTCCCGCAAGGACGCGACGTCCGGCCCCAGGGCGACGACGTCGCAGCCGGCCAGACGGTCCTGCCGGCCGGCACCGTGCTCGGTCCGCGCGAGATCGGCCTCGTGGCCGCGCTCGGTTCGTCGCGCGTCGCAGCCCGGCCGCGCCCGCGGGTCGTGGTGATCGCCACCGGGTCGGAGCTGCGCGAGCCCGGCACGCACCTCGACTTCGACTCCGTCAACGACGGCAACAGCTTCATGCTCGCGGCCGCGGCCCGTGCGGCCGGCGCCGTGGCGTACCGGGTCGGCGTCGTGCCCGACGACCCGCGCACCTTCCGCCAGGTGCTGTCCGAGCAGCTCGTGCGCGCCGACCTCGTCGTCACGACGGGTGGCATCGAGGACGGCGACCGCGAGGTCGTGCGTCAGACGCTCGCGGCGCTCGACACCGTCGGGTTCCACGACGTCGCGCTCGACCCCGGCACGCGTCATGGTTTCGGCCGCGTCTTCGACGAGCAGACCCCGATCATCACGCTGCCCGGCGACCCGGTGGCGGCCTACGTCGGCTTCGAGGTGTTCGTGCTGCCGGCGATCCGTCGGCTCATGGGTCGCGCGCCCTACCGCCGACCCATGGTCCATGCGGTGCTCGCCTCCGGCGTCGAGGTCGAGGCCGGCAAGCGGCAGTACCTGCGGGGCGTCTTCGAGGTCACGCACCGCGGTGCCAAGGTCACACCAGTGGGCGCGGACGGGGAGCACCGGATCGGTGCCCTCGCGCAGTCCAACGCCCTCATCGTGGTGGGGGAGGACGAGACCGCCCAGAACCTCGGCGACACCGTGCGGACGCTGGTCCTCGATCGGCCGTTCTGACGTGAGCTGGTCCGTCACCCTGCGCCACGGACGGGTCGGCGTCAGGCCGTTGCGGCGTTCCGATGCCTCGCGATGGGCCGAGCTGCGGCGCAGCGACTCCGCCTGGCTGGCGCCCTGGGAGGCGACGATGCCGCCCGGCGGCACGACCCCGGTCGGCTCGTACCGCACGATGATCGGCTCGATGCGTCGTCGCGCCCGCCGCGGTCAGGCGATGCCGTTCGCGATCACCTGGGACGACGAGATGGTCGGCCAGGTCAGCGTCAACGGCATCACGTGGGGCTCGGCCCGCTGGGCGAGCATCGGCTACTGGATCACGAGCGCCCACGCCGGACGCGGCATCACCCCGACGGCCGTCGCGCTCGTGTGCGACCACTTGTTCTCGAGCGTGGGGCTGCACCGGATCGAGATCTCGGTGCGGCCCGAGAACGTGGCGAGCCTGAGGGTCGTCGAGAAGCTCGGCTTCGACGAGGTCGGCCTGGCGCGCGGCTACCTGCACATCGCGGGCGACTGGCGTGACCACCGCGTGTTCCAGCTCCGGGCCGAGCAGGCTCCAGGTGGTGTGCGAGCCCGTCTCGACTGACGTCCGACCGGCGTGCACGCCTCGAGTCACACCAGTCACACAACCTTTCAGGCGACACACGGGTCGACGTGCCCGTTTCGCGCGAGTCGTGGACCTACCGTGGAGCCCGTGACCGCCAACGGACTGATCGTCGCGTTCGTCGTCGCCGTCTGGGCGGCGTACTTCGTGCCGCTCGTCCTGCGCCGCTACGACGACGCGAGCAAGACGTCGTCGCTGGAGAACCTGAGTGCCCTCAGCCGAGTCATCCCCCGTCGTGAGCGTCACGAGGAGGCTGACGACGACGTCGAGGAGCCCCCGGCTCCGTCGGTGCAGGCCGACGCGGCCCCTCAGCGACCCCGCCTGACCCGCGAGACCGCGCGCCGAGCTGCGCGTCGTCGACGCAACACCCTGCTCACCCTGCTCACCGTGGTGGCCGTCGTCGGTGGCCTCGGTGGTTTCAAGGTCATCCCGCTCGTCTGGGTCGCGGCGCCGGCCGCACTCGTCGTGGCCTGGCTCGTCGCCTGCCGCGTCCAGGTTCGTTCGGAGTACGGCGCCAAGCCGCGGGCGGCCGGCTCGCCCAGGACCGCCACGCGTTCGCTGTCGACCAAGACGCTCAGCAAGAAGCGCACGGCTCCCGCCTCCGGCTCCGCAGAGCCGTCGCGCCGCACGTCGGTCGACGACGAGGTCACGATCGTCGTCGACGGCCAGCTCGAGGACGTCGACCCGGCTCGCCGGCACGTGATGCAGCTGGAGGCGCTCCCGTCCCACGCCCTCGACGAACAGCTGGTCATCGCCGTCCCGTCGGTCGCCACCACCGGCGAGGCCCTGTGGGACCCGCTGCCCGTCACCCTCCCGACCTACGTCACCAAGCCCCGCGTGGGCCGCACCGTGCGCACCATCGACTTCTCCGGTCCGGGCACCTGGACCTCGGGTCACGTCGAGGGCGAGTCGGTCGAGCTGCCGGGTGTCGGCGACGCCGCCGAGGGCCAGCCCCGCCGCGCCGCCGGCGAGTGACCGGGTGCTAGAGTCGTCCCTGTTCTTGGGGCTATGGCGCAGTTGGTAGCGCGTCTCGTTCGCAATGAGAAGGTCAGGGGTTCGAATCCCCTTAGCTCCACCACAAGAGGCTTGTTGGAACTCTTGGCCAATGATCGAGTTGGGTCTGCATCTTGGTCCGAGAAGTTCGTCGTTTCGGCAGGTCCGGCCGAACGTGTCGACGTCGTTAACGCGGCGCGACAGATCACCCCTCACGATCACGGCGCCTTGAGCGATCGACGCCAATGGCCAGCAGATCCCGGTGCAGCTGTCCACGGTCGGTCGGCAACGTGCTCACGACATCGGTCGAGCTGCCTGACGACGTCGCATACCCGGTCCTGGTCGATCCCGTCTTCGGCACCCACGGCGACTACGTCCACCGCACGAGCAACAGCGACGGCACTCTGGTGGCGTCGGGCCACGGCTGGTGGACCAACGTCGACTGTGGGTGTGGTGCTTCGAGCTTCTGACCCGCGGGCTCAACACCGGGGCGTACTACCCGGATGAGAACCTCCAGGGGAGTCCGCTTCGACGCCTTCGCGACCAAGCAGCCCAAGATCGAAATCGAACGAAGGCTCAGGCGAGGTGCGCCGCTGAGAATGTCGAGGGCAGCTGCGACGAGTACCCATTCGCGTCGACCTACGAGGGTGCGTTCAATCAGACCAGTACCAGCGGGTGGTCCGTGCGAGGCATCGACGATGGCGACAACTCGGCCGGCGGTAGCTTGATCGGTGCGTTCTATCAGACGCAGCGGATTCTGGACAGAGACAAGTTCTACGTGCAGGTCCAGAAGTTCTAGCCGCTATCGGGGGTCGAGGGTCACGTGGAATCGTCGGTGGCCCTCGGCCCGCTCGAGCTCCGTGAGAGTGACGAGATAAACGCCTCTGTGCGGTAGGTCAACATCGGTCCGCGTGTAGCCGGCCTCGGAGTCATCCAATGACAAGAGTCCAGCGGAGAACGTGGCCTCGGCCTTGAACGGAGCTTCCGCGGGCGGGGGAGCGAGGTCGATCGTGACCGTGCTAGGAACCTGCTCGCCGAGATACACATCGAGACGGTTGTCTTGAAGTGCGCACAATTGGCGCCTTGCGAGGAGCTCGAGGTCGAGCTGCGTTTCCGCCTCGGCTCCGATAAGTCCCCAATAGCTGCGAGTGCCCAATAGCCTGTAGACAGTGCTCATCGTTCCCCGATTCGATTGCGCGGCCCTGAGTAGCTTCGGAAGCGTCAGGTGTCCAGCTGGCCGCTTGCCTAGCAAAGGTTACGTTTGAACGAGCCTCGCACCCGAGTTGCATCAGTGAGGTGTCGGGCATGCATCAACACGCCGTGAAATCTTATGGCAGCGTGTGTTGGCCTTCGGCTTTCGATCCGGACCAACCGGTCGCTTCGAGTCCGTCAGAATCGCGACGAAGCAAGCTCAGCGTCGGCTCCGGAGAAACTCGCCCAGCTCACTCTGCGTCGTGGTCGCCATGTCTGCCAGCATGCCGCCCGCCCAGCGGACGCGCCTGCCCCTGCGAGGTGCACCCAGGCGCGGGTAGAGATTCACGAAGAGGTCCGCCGAGCAGCGCGCCGAACGTCCCGGTGAGCCCGGCCCCGAGTCGGATGCCGACTCGCTCGTTGTCGTCGGGCAGGATCAGGACCCGCTCGACGAAAGGCGGTTGACGATGGGCCACGCCCGTCGTGGGGCCGTGGTCGCGGGTCCGCTGCTCCAGGCGCTTCTCGAGCTGGATGCGGCGTGCTCTGACGTCGCTGCGGGCCGCCTCGCGCTGGCCGGCGGTCGCGTTCAGAAACGGAGTCTGACCAGATCGAACCCGTTGGTGAAGCCCTTCTTGTCGGTGGTGGTGACCATGTACTGGCTGCCGGTGATCCACATGCGGGTGTTGGCCTGCTGCGCTCGCACGTGAGACAGCTGATTCGTCTCCAGGTTCAGGATGCGCTGCTGGTAGCCGCGGCCCGTGTCACGCAGGATCCCGACGAAGTCCTTCGCCGCCCAGACTCCCCACGGTGTCTCCTGCTTGCCTGTGACGACGGTGCGCCCGTGGGGGCTGAGGACCGTCAGTGTCACGACTCCGTCGGAGCTTCTGCGGCAGTTGACGAAGACGCCTTCGTTCCAGTCCCACCCGCAGTTCTCGATCTTCTTGGAGATGGTCTGGAAGTCGTCCAGCTTGACGGTCTCGTTGGTCCGCAGGTCACGGGAGAAGAGCGCGTCGATCGGCTTCTTGTTGCGCTGGTGATACACGAGACGTCCCTCGTCGGCCGTGGGGTTCCCCGCGTCTCGAATGAGCATCTTTGCCGGGGATGATCCGTTGGCCGGAACGCTGTAGATCGCTTGGCGCGGTTTCCCGTTGGCCATCGACCACACGCCGTCGAAGTAGATCACTCCACGATCGATGCTCGGTACCGCGAAACCTTCGGCGGAGGGGATGTCGCCCTTGCCCACTTTCGGGCGCGTAGCGAGCTTTCGCGTCTTCTTCGTCCGCTTGTCGTAGCTGAAGACCGTCCAGTCGGATGAGTAGAAGTTGCCGGTGGTCTCGGTCCACACGATCCAGCGGGAGTCGCTGTCCGCGCCGACGATGGTCAAGTCGCGTGGCTTGCCCTTCTTCGAGGTGAGGCTGCGGATCTTGCCGGTTGCGACATCGCGGACCTGAAGCACCTCCGGGGCGCGAACGCCGCGCGGGGCAATGCCCACCGAGAGGAGCTCGGTCCGTGTGGCCCACGTGAGGGGGTAGTTGCGGGTGCCGTTCACTTCCTTGAACGACAGGTGCTTCACCGTGTAGTCGCTCCCGGCCTTGAGAACCGGCCACGTCTTCGGCCACTCAAGATTCGTGGTGACGGACGTGGTCGACGACGCTGGTTCGGGCGAGGTCTGCGTCTCGCTCCCCGGCGCCGCCTTTGCGGCGGCACAGGAGGCGAGCGTCAGGGCTCCGACGAGCGCGACCAGTGCGCCGCGCGGAATCCTGGGGTTCTTCATGGGTCACCTCGTCACTTCGTCATGAGGCGAGACCCACGTGGTGTCGACGTTGCTCGAGTATCCGCCGAACCACGTGTCGACCTCGCTCCAGGCGCCCTGCGCCGGATCTACGAAGTATGTCCGAGATTCCTTGCTGTCGTACTCGGTTCGGAGACCTCGGGCGTCGATCCAGTGATCGACGGTTCCGTCACCGTCGTGGTTGTTCTGGTGAACGAAGTAGCCGTCCTCGCGGGTGCCGACCAGTCCCGGACGGTCAGTCGGCTGAGGACCCGACGCTTGACGAACGAGCAGGAGTGCTTGTTCGTCGTGGGCGCGCTCGCCGCGCCGCTCGTGCGCAAGGGACGGATCACACCCGAGATCCAGGCGATCGCGAGAGCAGAAGTAAGCCTTCCTGATCCACGACTGGTCAGGTCGTGGACCGCGCGGCGACCAGGGCCCTGAACGCCTCGACGTCGCCGATGACGTCCTCGGATCGGTCTCTGGCGGAGTGCAGGTCGTAGTAGCGAGCGCCGATCGCGTCGGGGTCTGCCTCTCCGCCTCCCGGCACGACGCCGGAGGCGATGGTGACGGTCGCGACGCGGATCCCCTCGGGGGCGAGCTCGGTGTGCAACGCAAGCGCCCAGTTGCGGAGGGCGGACATGGCGAGGCCCACGTTGCCGAGGAAGGGTGCGGCGACCAGAGACGACACGCCTGTGGTGAGCAGGATGGTTCCGGTACCTCGTTGCCGCATTCCTGGGAGCACGTGACGCACGGAGGCGATCGCTCCGAGCACGTGCAGCTCGAGCTGATCGAGGGCCGACTCCACGGTGGTGGCGGTCGCGGACGTGATCTGTCCGCTCGGGCTCGGGCTGTACTCGAGCACGTCGATCGGCCCGAGCTCCGCTTCCAAGGAGGCGAGCGCACGGACGGTCGCCGAGCGGTCGTGGAGGTCCGCCGTGGCGGTCGCAGCCGTGATCCCCTGGTCGGCGAGCTCGTCGGCGAGCCCACTCAGGGTGCCCTGCGTGCGCGCGACGAGACCAACCCGGAATCCCTTGCCGCCGAACGCCCGCGCGACGCCCATGCCCAATCCCGGTCCAGCGCCGACGATGACGAGATTCCTCATCCGAGTCCTCCTGAGTGGTTACGATATGTGAGTAACCACATCGTCTGTGCGTAGGATCGGCCAGACAAGACGGCACATCGCTGTCGGTTGCGCACACGGAGGTAAGCCATGACCCTCACCGAGGGGCCGCTTGAAGCAGCGCGAGCCGATCTGACAGGCGAGGCGCCCGACCCCGAGGCATGTCGGCAGGTGCTGCAGATCCTTGCGATCATCGGAGACAAGTGGAGCGTCCTGATCGTCGGGCAGCTGCGTGACGGCTCGCGCAGGTTCAGCGAGCTGCACCGAGCGGTCACGGGGATCTCCCAGCGGATGCTCACGCTCAACCTGCGCCACCTCGAACGTGACGGACTCGTCAGCCGCACGGTCCACGCGAGCGTTCCACCTCGCGTCGACTACGAGCTCACCGAGCTCGGCAGGACGCTGCTCGACGCCGTCGTCGCCCTGGGCGACTGGGCGACCACGCACCGCGTCGACATCCTCGAACATCGTCGCCGATACGACGAGCGAACCGAACGCTCGACGGGCGCATGAACCCTCGCCGGGTGCAGGTGACGCCGTCCTCGATCCGCGGCTCGCTCTCGCCGCCGGGCGGTTCACCCGCTCCCGTGCCCGCCGCCTCCGCCTCGCCTGTCCAGGCCTATCCGCCGGGACAGGCGTAGGACTCGCCGCCGGGGTTGCATCCGCCGTGCGGTGCCTTCGGCGGGTCCGGCAGAGGTCGGCGCGAGTCGAGAATCTCGACCTCCTCGTTGACCGGTGTGCCGGACTGCTCGCGGAACGATCTGGGGCAGTCGACCTGCTCGATCGTGCCTCCGCCGCTGTCGCCCCGTACCCGGAAGCACGCACCGACACGCGCGCTCGTCTCCGAGAAGCCCTGGCTCGCGGATCCGGTCGCCGTCAGGCCGAAGTCATAGGTGACGGCACCGCTTCCGACCTGGCTGCCGAGAGCCGTCACGCCCCGCGCGAAGAGTGTCTCGTCCCTGCGTGGGTCGAAGGAGCGCAGGCTGGCCGCCAGGTCGGACTCGACACGTTCGAGCTGTGCACGGATCTGCCGCGCGCCGTCGGCACGCGATCGCTCCTCGGCGCTGGCGCACCCGCCCACCAGGAGCAGCAGCACGGCCATGCTCCACACGTGCTTGGGCGACACCATGCTCTCCTCGGGGGTTCGTGTGGAGTCCACCGTAGAGGTCCTCGCGCGCGACGGCCCGCGGATCGAGCCCGCGCGTGCGGAGGTCGACCACCGGGGTCGGTCGGCGGCAGATCACCTCGTGGCCAGCGGTGCCGCACGTCGCTCGAGCGTCGCCGAGGCCACGGTGACTGCGAGAGCGAGCGCGGCCATGGTCGCGCCCACGAGCAGCGCGGACCGGTACCCGAACCCGGCCTCGACGGTCAGGCCGGACAGGAAGGAGCCGACGGCGATGCCGCCGTTGGCTGCGGACGAGGCCATCGCCGACGCCAGGGTCGGGGCGCCCTGGGCGCTGTCGATGACGCGTGACATGAAGCTCGGCACCGTCCCGAATCCCGCCGCGCCCATCAACGGGAGCAGGACCACTGCCGCGGCGGGGAGCTCCGCCGTCGCGGCAAAGGTCACGAGCACCACGATCATGAGGCCCTGGGAGGCGAGCAGCGCACCGACCTGGTGACGGTCGGCGACGTGACCGCCGACGAGGTTGCCGCCCACCAGGCCGGCGCCGAACACCATGAGCAGCCCGGTCATCCACCGGGGGTCGAAACCGGTGACCTCGGTCAGGAGCGGGCTGATGTAGCTGAACGCGGCGAACAGGGACCCCATGCTGAACCCGGCGATGGCGAAGGCGAGCCAGAACTGGCCGCTGCCGAAGGCGGAGATCTCCGACCTGAGACTGCGTGAGCGCCCGGCGGCGTCCTGCGCGGGCAGAAGGGTCGCGATGCCGAGGAGGCTGATCACCCCGATCGCGCCGATGACCCAGAACGGTGCGCGCCACCCGAGCGACTGCCCGATCCAGGTGCCGAGCGGTGCGCCGAAGACGTTCGAGAGGGTCAAGCCGGTGAAGACCATCGAGATCGCGCGGGAACGCTTGTCGTGGGACACCATGTCTGCGGCCACGACGGAGGCGATGCCGAGGAATGCGCCGTGGCAGATCGCCGCGAGGACCCGACCGACCAGCAGGACCCAGTACGCGGGTGCGATGGCCGAGAGCGCGTTCCCCACGACGAACATCACCATGAGGATCAGCAGCATGTTCTTCCGTGACACGCGCAGGGCGGCGGCGGTGAACGCCGGTCCGCCGAAGACCACTCCCAAGGCGTAGCCGGTGATCAGCATCCCGGCCGTCGTGACGCTCACCTCCATCCCATCGGCGACTTCCGGCAGCAGGCCGAGCACGATGAACTCGGCGGTTCCGATGCCGAAGGCGGCGCCCATGAGGGCGATGACAGCGACGGGCATGATGACCTCTTCTCGTTATGCGTCCATGCAACAATTGTATAGAAGTGTTTCGAGGTCAAGATGTTGTATGAACAACGAGTGCTCATGCAGTTGACGTCAGTGCCGCGTATCGTGGGTCTCGATCGCGCTCGAGCGGGAGGTGCCATGGCGACGACGAAGCAGGACCCGACGATCAGTGAGCCCACCGAGGTCGAGCGCAGCTGGAGCAGGACCAGGTTGTTCGAGGCCAGCGTGCGCGAACGACTGGAGGCAGCGCTCCAGCCGCACGGCCTGGCCTGCTCGGAGTACGCCGCCCTCGCGGCGTTGCACTTCTCCGATGACGGCGGTCACCTGCGACAGCAGGTGCTGGCGGCGGCGATCCCGGTCCAGCGGAGCTCGCTGAGCCGACTGGTGGGACGGTTGCAGCAGCAGGGTCTGGTGGAGCGGTACCACTGCGTCGATGACCTGCGGGGTGTCTACACCCAGATCACGGAGGCGGGCCGAGCCAAGGTCCGTGAGGCCCGGGTGAGCTATCTCGCCGCCCTCGAGGAGGCCCTGGCCGGCGACGCGACCCATGCGCTGTCCACGACGGCCGCAGCTGCCGTGGACGACTGACGGCCGTGCTCGTCAGCTCGTGCTCGGGCGACGTCCGATGGCCAGGTGCACGACCCCGGCCAGCACCGCGACACCGGCGCCGACCCAGCACAGGTTCGTCGGCGAGACCGCGTGGCCGAGGAGGACTCCGCCGAGTGCTGCGCCGACCGCCTGACCGAGGTAGATGCCCGAGGAGTTGAACGAGATCACGACGGCGGGCTGGAGCGGTGCGTACTCCGTGAGGCGGTGGTTGTTCGGCGTCGCCACGGCCCACCCAGCGAGACCGTTCAGGGTCATCACGGCGAAGGCCAGCGGGAGCCAGGTCGCGACGGCCAGGAGCGCGAGCGACGTGACGAGCGCAGCCACCGCCAGCAGGAGCGTGCGGAATGCACCCCAACGATCGGTCAGCACGCCGCTGCCGAACGCTCCGACGGCGCCTCCGACACCCCAGGCCAGGAGCAGGGCCGAGAGGGTGCCGCCCGTGGCGTGGACCGTCTGGCCGAGCACGTCGGAGATGTAGGTGTAGACCATGATCGCGGCCGCGCTCTCCAGGAGCATGAACGTGACGGCAGCGAGGACTGGGCCGCTGGCGAGCACGCGGAGCCGCTGACCCAGGGGAATCTGGGGCGGCAGAGGCAGGGCAGGGAGAGCGAACAGGCCCAGGAGCGGTGCCAGGCCGACGCAGGCCACGAAGACCAGGCTCGACCGCCACGACCAGTGCTGGCCGATCCAGGTGCCGAGGGGTACGCCGAAGACCGTTCCGAGGGTGAGGCCGCCCAGGATCGCGGCAAGCGCCTTCCCGCGATGTTCGACACCAGCGACCGCAGCAGCGGCAGCGCTGGCGCTCGGGGTGTAGAGCGCAGCGCCCAGGCCGGCGGCGACGCGGGCGACGAGCAGCGCCGTGAGCGTCGGCGCCGCCGCCGAGACGGCGTTGGCGACGACGAACAGGACGAGGGCGAGGGCCATGAGTGCCTTGCGGGGCAGTCTGCTCGTGACGACGGCGAGGAACGGCGCCGTCATGCCGTACGTGAGGGAGAAGGCGGTCACGACCTGGCCGGTGGCACCGATCGTCTGCCCGAGACCCGAGGCGATCTGGGGCAGGATGCCGGCCAGCACGAACGAGTCGGTCCCCATGGCGAAGGAGCCCACGGCGAGGAGCGCGACGCGTCGCGCCCAGCCGTCTGGTGTCGGGGCGACGTCGGCCGCCGGTGTTGCTCGAGTCGTCATGAGACGTACTCTCTGCTCGACGAGGATCCTGGTACAGAGGGCAGTTCATGCTGGTATGAGCGCCACCAGGATGCCGCGCTCGAGCGGCGGTTTGATGGTCCACATGACTCGGCGAGAAGAGCTGGCGGACTTCCTGCGGTCACGCCGCGAGTCGTTGCGCCCAGAACAGGTGGGGCTGACCCCCGGCGGACGGCGGCGGACCCCGGGGCTGCGACGAGAGGAGGTCGCGCAGCTCTCCGGAGTCAGCGTCACGTGGTACACGTGGCTCGAGCAGGCGCGCGACATCACGGCGTCACCCCAGGTGCTGGGGAGTCTGGCTGTGACGTTGCGCCTGACGGCGGCGGAACGGGCACACCTGTTCGTGCTGGCAGGCAGCTCGCCTCCCGGTGGCGGTTCCGCCGCGCAGTCGGTGAGCCCCACGTTGCGGGCGCTGGTCGACAGCCTGGACCCGAACCCGGCCCATGTCATCAACGCGAGCTGGGACCTGCTGGCCTGGAACCGAGGCTACGCGCGGCTCGTGGGCGGGGTGGAGGACGTCGCCGACGAGGAGCGCAACACTCTCTGGCTCCTCTTCACGCGTCCCGCCATGAGGTCGCTCCTGGTCGACTGGCAGCACGAGACGCTCGCCCTCGTGGGCCAGCTGCGGGCGATGGCGGGCACGCATCCCGACGACGTGCGGATCACGTCGCTGGTGGCCGCGCTGCTGGACGCGAGCCCGGCGTTCGAAGCGATGTGGTCCGCGCACGTGGTCAAGGCGTTCGCGCCCTCGACGAAGCGCTTCGACCATCCTGACGTCGGACGGTTGGACCTCGACTACACGAAGCTCGCCCCGGTCGACGACGGCGGTCAGCACCTGCTGGTGTTCCTTCCGTCCACCCCCGAGGACGCCGAGGCGTTGACGCGACTGACGGGCCGCGGCTGACGGACCGGACGGTCGTCAGACGACGAGGGAACCCAGGAGGTGGTCGGGATCCCAGGTCCGGGCGATCCGGCGCAGCCGGGCGCGGGTCCGGGGCGGGAACGCGGCGTCGACGTCCTCGGGGGTGGGTCGCGTGGAGAGGCCGAGGTACAGGCCGTCGCGGAGGGCGCGCAGCGGCGCCCACGCACGGTCGAGTGCGCTGCTGTCGTGCGGGGCGACCGCTGTCACGGAGAAGCTCTGGTGTCGGTGCGCGAAGGCGGTCGCGTCCGGGGCGACGTCGTTGATGGCACCGCCCAGGGACCGGATCTGAAGCATCGCGACCGCAGGGTCCTGCAGCACGCTCGCGGCGGCGCGGGCGACCTGGTCGTCCAGGTGGCGCACGATCGCCGCTCGCACGGTCGCTCCCTGCTGCCCGGAGTGGACGGCGCCGGTCGTCAGGGGTACGGAGGCGTACGGCACCACGGCGGCCTCGGCGTGCACGACCGGCCCCAGCGTGACGAAGGGTTCCAGGGCGCGCTGCGCGGTGGTCTCGTCGTCACCGGCGTGGACGATCGTCGCCTGGGCGATGCCACCCGGTCCGCCCATGACGTACAGGAACGCGGAGACCTCGCGCGGGGCCGCCTCCATCGCGGCCCCCCACGCGGCCAGGAGCTCGGCGGGACGGTCGAGGGAGTACGCCAGGCTGGCGCGCACGACGCGGGGCGTGGTGCCGGCCCCGAGCTCGAACGACGTCGCCACGGCCACGGACGACCCGGCGCCGCGCAGCGCCCAGAACAGGTCGGGGTGCTCGTCGGACGAGGCGCGTAGCATCCTCCCGTCGAGCGTGACGACCTCGACGGCCCGGACCCGGTCGATGGTCAGGCCCTGGGCCCGCCCCAGCAGTCCGATGCCGCCGCCCAGCGCGAGTCCACCGACACCGACGTCGCCGGAGTCGCCGGAGGTGATCGCGAGCCCCCAGCGGTCGAGGGCCATGGCGACGGCACCCCAGCGTGCGCCCGCCCCGATCCTGACTCGCGTGCCGCCGAGGTGCTCGACGGCGTCGAGGCGCCGCAGGTCGACGACGCTGCCGCCCTCGTTGGTCGCGACGCTGCTGGTCCCGTGTCCGCCGCTGCGGATCGACATCGGTCCAGGGAGCGACAGGGCGGCGTCCACGGCGCGGACGACCTGGCCCGGGTCCCGTGGGACGAACACCTGGGCCGGGCTCCCGGTCGCCGTGTACACGTGGCGAAGCGTCGCGTAGGCCGCGTCACCGGGCCGCACGACCTCCAGGTCCTCGGTCATCGGCGTGCCTCGTCCTCGCGGACCGGTCCCTGCGCACGGTCGAGCAGGTACTGCACCGTGGTGCCGACCAGCGGACCGGTCCCCGCGACCAGGTTCGCGACGTGCGCGCCGACGTCCTCGCCGGTGAGCCAGCGGGGATCGTCGATGCCGACCGCCTGGCGGGCTCGGGTTCGGACCACGCCGAGGATCACCTGGTAGAAGCGCGGACCCCGTCCGTCGAGCTCGGCTGCGATCGTGCGGGTCAGGGACTTGGTGGCCGCCGCGCTGAGGGCGACTCCGGCGCTGCCCGGGAAGGGGATGTCCGCGCTCCGACCGTTGAGCTGCATGATCGTCCCGGTCGGGACGGTCACCGGCGCGAAGGCGCGGAACAGGCGGAACACGCTGGTCAGGTTGGCCGAGAGAAGGTCGTCCCACTGCTGGTCCGTCAAGGACAGCGCAGCGGCGCGGCCCTGGTCTCCCCAGGACGCCACGCTCACGACGACGCCGTCGAACGCGCCGTGTCGTGCCGCGAGGTCGGCGACCCGGGCGTCGAGGTCCGACGCCTCGGCATCGAGCGTCGCAGTCAGCAGCCGCCCGGTCATGGCAGGGTCCTCGACGCGAGCTCGCATGGCGTCGAGCCGCTCGGTGTGGCGTCCCGTCGCGACGACCGTGGCGCCAGAGGACAGCAGGGCGCGGACGACTCCCTCGCCGACTCCGCCAGAGCCGCCGACCACGACGACGGTCTGGTCGCGCAGGTCGGGTCCGACGGGCGGCCGGGTCGATCCAGCGGTGTTCATGAGGACGGTCCTTCCTGCGAGAGGTGCTGCACGTGGGACTCGAGTGCGCGGAGAGCCAGGTCGAGGTCCTGCAGCTGGTGGGGAGCGAGAGCCGCGGCGAACCAGCGCTGTGCCGCACGCAGGTGCGGGCCGACGGCGCGTCGATGTGCAGCCCTCCCGGCCTCGGTGAGGGAGACCACCGAGGATCGAGCGTCCGTGGCGTCGGTGGTGCGGTCCACGAGGCCGCGCCGCTCGAGCCGACCGAGCTGGTGGGCGAGTCGGCTGGAGTCCCAGCCGATGGAGCGCGCGCACTCGCCGGCCCGGATCGACCCGCCCGCCGTCACGACGTGGGCGAGCACGGTGAACTCGGACTCGGAGAGATCGGCGTCGGCCCGCAGGCCCCGACCGACCTCGCGCCGCAGGGACTCGGTGACGGTCTGCAACCGCTGCCACACCGCCAGCTCGTCCGAGGACAACTGTTTATCTGACATGTCAGATATAACGACGTCGAGGCATCGGTATTCCCGGCTGATCGACCCCTCGGCCGCGAGGTCTCAGGGGACGATCAGTAGCCCGACGGCTCGCGCGGTGTGTAGGCGGCCTCGAGGTGAGCGACCTCGTCGTCGCTGAGCGAGAGCTCGGCGGCCGCTGCGGCGTCGTCGAGGTGCGCGGGCCTGGTGACGCCGACGACGGGCGCGGCGACGACGCGTCGCGTGTAGATCCAGGCGAGGGCGACCTGGGACATGGGCACCCCTCGGTCGGCCGCGACGGACGACACGGCGTCGACGATGGCCCGGTCGCGACCCTCGAAGATCGCCTCGCCCATCGGGTCGGAGCGCGACCGCGAGGTGGCCGTGGCGAACGGTCGCGCCAGTCGGCCCTTCGCCAGGGGACACCAGGGCAGGCTCATCACCTGCTGGTGGGCCAGGAGCGGGAACATCTCCCGTTCCTCCTCCCGCTGCACCAGGCTGTACTGGTCCTGCATGGTGACGAACCGGCGGGTCCCGGCCAGGTCGGCGGTGTGCTGCATCGTGGCGAACTGCCAGGCGGCCATCGACGAGGCGCCCAGGTGGCGCACCTTGCCGGATGCGACCACCTCGTCGAGCGCGCTCATCGTCTCGGCGATCGGTGTCGCCGGGTCGAAGCGGTGGATCTGGTAGAGGTCGACGTAGTCGGTCCCGAGCCGTCGCAGCGACGCGTCGATGGCGCGGAAGATGGCTCGCCGGGAGAGCCCGCTGTCGTCGGGCCCGGGCCCGGAGGGCAGCCCGACCTTGGTCGCGAGCACGACCTCGGACCGTCTGCTGTAGCGACGGATGGCGTTCCCGACGACGACCTCCGAGGATCCGCCCCCGTAGACGTTGGCGGTGTCCCACAGCGTGATCCCCAGCTCGACCGCCCGACGGAAGATCGGTTCCGCGGCGTCCTCGTCCAGGGCCCAGGGGTTACGGGCGTCGCCGTGGCCGAACCCCATGCAGCCCAGCGCGACCCGACTGACCACGAGGTCCGTGGAGCCGATGCGCACGGTCCTCATGCGGCACCGTGCGGGCATGGGTGCCGGTCGGCCGGGTGGAGAGTCATGCCCACCAGTCTCCTGCGTCGGTGCGGGACCGAGCCAGGCCTGGACCGGGCTGGCCCTGCGAGGGCCACCCGAGCGCTGGTACCGCTCGACCCCGAAGGATGGCCGCACCCAGCGTCGCCGCCTGGGCACCGCCTCGGCGGTGTGACGTGTCGTCGACGCAGCCTTGCGCTGGAGTGCACTCCAGTACCTAGCGTGGCGGCATGACAGTAGAGATCGACTCCGAACGGACCTTCTCGATCCGGGACGTCGCGTCACGCACGGGCCTGAGCGTCGACACCTTGCGGTGGTATGAGCGCGAAGGAATCGTGCCACCGGTCGACCGGAACTCGCAGGGGCAACGCCGCTACTCGTCGCAGCAGCTCGCCTTCATCGAGCTCGTCGTCGCCCTCCGGCGGACCGGCATGCCTGTGTCCCAGATCAAGGAGTTCGTCAGCCTGAGCCGGCTCGGTGCCGAGACCCATGCGGACCGGCTGGCGATCCTCGAACGCCAGCGCGCGAGCATCCTGCAGCAACGACGTCAGCTCGAGGCGGACCTCGATGCTGTCCAGGACAAGGTCGCTCACTACCGCTACCTCATCTCGGAGGGCCTCGACTGCGACGGGCTGCCCGTGGGCAGGGGGCAGGTGTGAGTCGCCTGCCCCTGGTTCGCGCAGGTGACTGGCAGACGCCGTCGCTGGGTTACGGCGCCATGGGGCTGACCGAGGTCTACGGCGACATCGCACCCGACGTCGCGGCCGCGACCCTCAACCACGTCGTCGACCAGGGCGTCACCATGATCGACACGGCCGACGTGTACGGCTTCGGGGCCAACGAGGAGCTCGTCGCAGCGAGCCTCGAGGGCCGTCGTCACGAGGTCGAGATCGCGACGAAGTTCGGGATCGTGACCGACGGCTCGGACTACTCGACCATGTCGGTCCGCAACGATCCGGACTACGTGGTGCGCGCCTGCGAGGCAAGCCTTCGACGGCTGCGTACGGACGTGATCGACCTCTACTACCTTCATCGTCGGGACCCACGGGTGCCGATCGAGGATGTGGTCGGAGCCATGGCAGGCCTGGTCGAGGCCGGCAAGGTGCGCCGTATCGGCCTGAGTGAGGTCACGAGCGAGGAGATCGACGTGGCGGCATCGATCCATCCCATCAGCGCGATCCAGAGCGAGTGGTCGTTGTGGAGTCGCGACGTGGAGCGCCGAGTGGTGCCCGCGGCCGTGGCGCACGACGTCGGCTTCGTGGCGTACGCGCCCCTGAGCCGTGGATTCCTGACTGGGGCGTTGACGGATCGCTCCGACGTCGAGGGCGACTGGCGCTCGAACCTCGACCGGTTCGCGACGGTGGCCTTCGACACCAATCGGCGGCTCGTCGAGGAGGTCGCGGCCCTGGCGCGCGACATCGGAGCCACGCCGGCCCAGGTGGCCCTCGCCTGGCTCCGCCAGCGCGGCTCCGAGATGGGGGTCGCCGTGATCGCCATCCCCGGTACCCGTCGGACGGACCGCGTCGACGAGAACATCGGCTCGCTCGCGATCGAGCTGCCGGAACGGACCATGGAGAGGCTCGGGGGACTGGCCGAGCGCGTCATCGGGCGGCGGTCGGACCACGCGAACCCGGACTGGGTGTCAGAGACGAGGGAGGCGCGTTCGGACGATCCAGGAGCTCCGTCCTCCGCTGCTTCCGGCACGGGGGGAGAAGGCCGATGACGGACGACCGGCAGGCAGCCGGCGCCGCGTACGGCTCGACGCCGCAGTGCGTCACGGCGGAGAGTGGAGAGGGTGCGGCAGCACAGGTGGGGTCCGGCGCCTCCCGCCGGGCCTGGGCAGCCGTGGGGGCGCTGCTGCTCGCCAGCTTCACCCTCGTCAGCTCGGAGTTCCTGCCGGCAGCAGCCATCGCGCCGCTGAGTGACGACCTGGGAGTCTCTGCCGGTCGCGTCGGGCTCTCCGTCTCGGTGACGGCCTTCGCCTCCATGGTGACCGCGGTGCTGGCGGGCGCCGTCGGCACACGCTGGGACCGGCGGACCGTGATGGTCGGGCTGGCCGCCCTCGGAGCGGCGTCCAACCTGGCCGTCGCGGTCGCGCCGAGCTTCGAGGTCGTCCTGGCTGCCCGGGTCCTGATCGGTGTGTCCATCGGGGGCTTCTGGGCGCTGGCCCTGATCGTGGTGACGTCGTTGTTCCCACCCGAGCGGGTCTCGCGCCCCCTGATGGTGGTCAACCTCGGCATCACGACCGCGGTCGCGATCTCCATCCCGGTCGGGGTGCTCGTCGCCGATGCGGCCGGTTGGCGACCGCTGTTCCTCGGAGCCGCGGTCGCAGCATCACTCGGATGCGTCGCCCTCGGGCTCTCGGTGCCGCGATCGGTCGGCAGCGCGGGGGCCGGCCTCGGCTCGCTCCGTCCCGCACTGACATCGCCGGCACTCAGGCTTGGCCTGCTCGGGCAGGTCCTGATCGTCGCCGGCCATCTCGGCAGCTACACGTACGTGAGCATCGCGTTGGTCGAGATCCACCATGCTGCGGCCTCCGCAGTCGCGACCCTGCTCCTGGTCTTCGGTGTCAGCAGCATCGCGGGGAACCTGGTGATCGGGGCGGTCAACGACCGCGCTCCGGCCGTCTTCGCGTTCGTGGTCCCGCTCGCGATCGCTCTCTGCCTGGTCGGACTCGTCGTCGTACCTGATCGACCGGTGGGATTCGTTGTCCTGATCGTCTCGCTCTGGGGAGTGGCGTTCGGGGCGATCTACGTCGTCCTCCAGTCGTGGGTCGGGCGGCAGGCCGGCGCGCTGATCGAACCGGCGAGTGGCCTGTTGACGGCGGGCTTCCAGGTAGCGTTCGTGATCGGCACGTTCGCGGGCGGACTCGGTGTGGACCACCTGGGGACCCAGGCGACGTTCCTGGTCGCTGCTGGCGTGGTGGCCGCCGGAACCCTCGTCTTCGGCAGGAGTGTCGCCCGGCCGGCCCACTCCGCCGCGTGAGGAGCCAGCCCCTCGGGGCAGTCATTGGCTCCGCGGCTGGGGTTGCAGCCGCCGTACGGCGGCTCCGGCGGCTCGGGCAACGATCGTGGCGAGTCGAGGACTCTCGATGGGTGCCGCGCCCAGTTCCTCCGACGTGGTCGAGCGGATCGACCACGGATTCGGGTGACCGGCGTGGCCGACGACCGCAACTCGCCCACGTGGGCCCGCGTCCGCGCCGAGGGTCCGTGAGGGTTTCGTGCTGCTCGAGTTCGTCCACTCGCCCGACCCCTGGTCGGTGGGCGGGTCCCCGGGTCCGGGAGTGGATGGGAAGGCGAGGGGCCCGCCGGAGTGCTCCGGCGGGCCCCTCGTGTCGTGCCGGCTCAGGCCAGGTCGAACCGGTCGAGCTCGCTCACCTTGGTCCACGCGGCGACGAAGTCGTGCACGAACTTCTCGCGCGCGTCGTCGCTGGCGTACACCTCGGCGAGGGCGCGCAGCTCGGAGTTCGAGCTGAACACCAGATCGGCGCGGGTGCCGATCCAGAGGCGCTCGCCGGTGGCGTCCGAGGTCGCCTCGAACGCGTGCGAGCCCGGGTCGAGCGGCTTCCAGGTGATCCCGAGGTCGAGCAGGTTGACGAAGTAGTCGTTCGTCAGCACGCCCGGCTGGTCGGTCAGCACACCGGTCGACGAGCCGTCCCACGTGGCGCCCAGGGCACGCAGGCCGCCGACGAGGACGGTCGTCTCCGGGGCGGTCAGCGTCAGCAGGTTCGCCTTGTCGATCAGCAGGTTCTCCGCCGGCAGGGACGTGTGCTTGCCCTGGTAGTTGCGGAACCCGTCGGCGATCGGCTCCAGGTACTGGAACGCCTCGACGTCGGTCTGCTCCTGCGACGCGTCGGTGCGGCCGGGACGGAACGGCACGGTGACCTCGACGCCGGCGTCGCGGGCGGCCTTCTCGACCGCCGCGTTGCCCGCGAGCACGATGACGTCGGCGAGCGAGACGCGCTTGCCGCCGGTCTGCTGGGCGTTGAACGACTCGACGACACCCTCGAGAGCCGGCAGGACCGTCGCCAGACGGGCCGGGTTGTTGGCCTCCCAGTCCTTCTGCGGCTCCAGGCGCAGGCGAGCCCCGTTGGTGCCGCCGCGCTTGTCGCTGCCGCGGAAACTCGACGCCGCAGCCCACGCCGTCGACACGAGGTCGGCGACGCCGATGCCCGTCTCGAGGATCGCGGACTTGAGCGACGCCACGTCGGCGTCGTCGACGAGCTCGTGGTCGACCGCCGGGACAGGGTCCTGCCAGACGAGGTCGACGGCGGGCACCTCGCTGCCGAGGTAGCGAGCCTTGGGACCCATGTCGCGGTGCGTCAGCTTGAACCAGGCGCGGGCGAACGCGTCCGCGAACGCGTCCTGGTCCTCGAGGAAGCGACGCGAGATCGCCTCGTAGGCCGGGTCGAAGCGCAACGACAGGTCGGTCGTGAGCATGCGGGGCTCACGACGGCCGTCGGAGTGCGCCTCGGGCACGAGGTCGGAGCCGGCACCGTTCTTCGGACGCCACTGGTGCGCCCCGGCCGGGCTCTGGAACAGCTCCCAGTCGTAGGCGAACAGGATGTGGAAGAACTCGTTGTCCCAACGGGTCGGGTGGTAGGTCCAGGTGACCTCGAGACCGCTCGTGATCGAGTCGTCGCCCTTGCCCGTGCCGTACTCGTTCTTCCAGCCGAGGCCCTGCTGCTCCAGCGGGGCGGCCTCGGGGTCCGGACCGACGTGGTCGTCGGACGCGGCACCGTGGGTCTTGCCGAACGTGTGACCACCGGCGATGAGCGCGACGGTCTCCTCGTCGTTCATGCCCATGCGCTTGAACGTCTCGCGGATGTCGTGCGCCGCGGCGACGGGATCGGGGTTGCCGCCCGGGCCCTCGGGGTTGACGTAGATGAGGCCCATGTGGGTCGCGGCGAGCGGCTTCTCGAGCTCGCGGTCGCCGCTGAAGCGGCTCTCGTCGCCCAGCCACACGCCCTCCGAACCCCAGTAGACGTCGTCGTCCGGCTCCCAGACGTCGGGACGGCCGCCCGCGAAGCCGAAGGTCTTGAAGCCCATCGACTCCAGCGCGACGTTGCCCGCGAGGATCATCAGGTCGCCCCACGACAGCTTCTGGCCGTACTTCTTCTTGACCGGCCACAGGATGCGGCGGGCCTTGTCGAGGTTGACGTTGTCCGGCCAGCTGTCGAGCGGTGCGAACCGCTGCTGGCCGGTGCCGCCACCGCCGCGACCGTCGTAGAGGCGGTAGGTGCCGGCACTGTGCCAGGCCATGCGGATCATGAGCGGGCCGTAGTGGCCGAAGTCAGCGGGCCACCAGTCCTGCGAGGTCGTCAGTGCCTCGAGGACGTCCTGCTTGACGGTCGGCAGGTCGAGCTGCGCGAACGCGGAGGCGTAGTCGAAGTCGGGGTCGAGCGGGTCACGCAGCGAGGAGTTCTTCGCCAGGATCTTGATGTTGAGCTGGTGCGGCCACCACACGGGGTTGGCCGACGAGCGCGTCGGGTGGGGGAGCGCGTCGTGCGCGACCGGGCAGCCGGTGGCTCCGGCCGCGCCGGCGGCCTCGGTCTCCTCGCTGGTGACGGTGGTCGCCTCGTGCTCGGAGTCGTGGGTGGACTGGTTGTCGCTCATGGATCTCCCAAGGTGTCGTCGTTGACGGGACTGGTCGGGTGGTTCAGGGGGTGGCGCAGTCGGGACACAGGCCCCAGAAGGTGACCTCGGCGGCGTGGACCTGGAATCCGTGGTCGTCCGACGGGACGAGGCACGGCGCCTCGCCGACGGCGCACTCGACGTCCTCGACCACGCCGCAGCCGCTGCACACGACGTGGTGGTGGTTGTCGCCCGTGCGCAGCTCGAACAGACCGGGGTGCCCGGCCGGCTCGATGCGGCGTACGAGGCCGGCGTCGACGAAGTCGCCGAGGGCGTTGTAGACCGACTGCAGGCTCGTGGTCGGCAACGTGTCGGTGACGACGTCGAAGACTTGTTCGGCCCGTGAGTGCGGACGGTCGTCGAGCGCGTGCAGGACCGCGACCCGAGGCTGCGTGACCCGCAGGCCCGCACCACGGATCCTCTCGGCCACGTGCTCGGGTGCGGATGCGGTCACGACCCCATCCAAGCAGAATGGAACGACTCAAAACAAGTCCGACGCGCCCGTCCCGGGACCGTGACGGGCGCACCGCCGGGACCATCCTCTAGTCACCCGGGACTAGACGAAAATGACCCGGGCCGATCATGGTGCACAAGACCCGGGTCCTTCTACCTTCATTCCAAGGGAGCGTCGCCGACCGGCGGCGGGAGAATACAGAGGGAGAAACATCATGCACGCCATCAGCTACGTCATGGCCGTCATCGCCAACCTGGCGCCGAAGCGCGAGGAGAAGGGCGCGACCGCCGTCGAGTACGGCCTGCTCGTCGCCCTGATCGCCGCCATCATCGTCGGAGTCGTGGCCTTCCTCGGCCAGGACGTCCGGGATGCCTTCGCGGGCGTCGTGACCGCCATTCCCGGCGGCAACGCCTGAGCGGAACGGCCTGATCGCTCGGGCGATCACACGATCGAGGCGCGGCGGGCTCCTGCCCGCCGCGCCTCGAACCGTTCATCACCGAAACGTGGTGGACCGTCGTCGGTCTCGGCATCGGCGACCTCACCGGTACAGGGAGTCCGGTGGACGCGGCCCTCGGGCCGCAGCTTCACATCTTTAGGGAGAGATCGTGAACAAGCGAGTCCTTGCCGTCGCGGGCGCAGCAGTGCTGGCACTGCTCGCGGTCCTGGCGATGGTCATCTATGCCAAGGGCGCCGACGACCGCGCACTTCGCGGCACCGAGACGGTGACCGTCCTGCGCGTGACCTCGCAGGTCGCCGCCAAGACGCCGGCCGCCGACCTCTCCGGGAGCGTCGAGACGGTCAAGCTGCCGAAGGCCGCCGTGGTCGACGGGGCCCTCACCGACCTCAGCCAGGTCAGCAACCAGGTCACGAGCACCGAGCTCGTGCCGGGCGACCAGCTCACCCGGCTCAAGTTCGCGCAACCAGGCAAGGTCAAGGGCGACCTGGCCGTGCCTCGGGGTATGCAGACGCTCAGCATCCCGCTGCCGGCCCAGCGGGCGGTCGCCGCATCGCTCAAGGCGGGCGACAAGGTCGGCGTCATGATCAGCTACGGCAGCGGTACCGGGGGCGTGACGAACAACGCCATGAACGGGCTGCTCGTCGTCAAGGTGGGGGCCTCGGTCACCGAGGCCGAGGGCCAGGCAGGCGGTGACGTCATGCTCACGGTCGCGACCACCACGCTCAAGGCCGAGAAGATCGTCCACGGCATGGAGTTCGGGAAGGTCTGGCTGACGCTGCAGGACGACGACACCGACACCGGCGGCGGCAAGACCATCGGCCAGAAGGACGTGACCCCATGAGCACCTGCCTGGTGATCGGCGGTACTGAGGACGAGGCCCAGCGCATCGCCGCCGCGATCGGTCAGCGGACGGTCGCGCTGCCCGCGGAGTCGATCGTGAGCGAGGCGGCGAGCTTCGTCCGCGGCATCTCACCCGACCAGGTGCCGGAGGTGATCGTCCTGACGCCGGCGATTCCGATGGACGTGGCGCTGGAGTTCACGCAGCAGGTGACGGCGTTCCGTCCCGACGTGCACGTCGTGCTCATCGCGACTCCTGATCGCGGTGTCGTGCTCGAGGCGATGCGCGCGGGTGCGCGCGACGTCGCGGCCGGGCTCGACGACCCCGTCATGCTCTCGGGGGTCCGGGAGCGGCTCCGGTCGCGCCCGGGCCCGGAAGACGGGTCTCCCGCGATCGTCGCCCCGACGCCCGTGGACTTCCGGTCCCGCACCATCACGGTGGTCTCGCCCAAGGGAGGGGTGGGCAAGACGAGCACCTCGACCAACCTCGCCGTCGCTCTCGCGCAGCGCTCGCCGATGGAGGTCGTCGTCGTCGACCTCGATCTCCAGTTCGGGGACGTGGCGACCGTGCTCGACCTCAAGCCTTCGCACACGCTGGCCGACGCCTTCGCCACGGAGGCCACCGACAGCCTGCTTCTCAAGACCTACCTGACGGTGCACCCGTCCAACTTCTTCGTCCTGTGCGGGGCCGACTCGCCCGCGGCGAACGACCAGGTCACGAGCGTGCAGGTGGCAGCGCTGATCCGTCGGCTGCAGCAGCAGTTCCGCTACGTGGTCATCGACACGGCCGCCGGGCTCGACGACGCGACGCTCGGAGCGCTCGAGGTCACCGACGACGTGGTCCTCGTCTCGACCATGGACATCGCGTGCCTCAGGGCCGTGCGCAAGGAGGTCGAGCTCCTCGGCGAGCTCGAGCTCCTGCCGGCATCACGGCACGTCGTGCTCAACTTCGCGGACAAGCAGTCGGGTCTGCGGGTCAAGGACGTCGAGGCCATGCTCGGGCTGCCGGTCGACGTGCTGCTGCCGCGCACCAAGGACGCGCCCGTGGCCTCGAACCGCGGTGTCCCGCTCATGGTGAGCCAGAAGTCGGGCCCCTTCGTCAAGAGCGTCCGCACGTTGGCGACGAAGATCTTCGACCGTGCTCGCGCCGTCGAGGGACGGCAGGGCCACCGACGACTGGACGTCGCATGAGACTCAGTGAGCGGCTCGACGCCGCACGCGACGCCCGGGGACTCGACGTCCTCGAACCGGCCGCCGGGGAGGTGGACGACGTCGAGGCCGCCGGCGCGATCGGCGATGCGTACGCGGAGATGAAGGCACGCGTCTCGCAGGCGCTCTTCGAGCGACTGGGGGCTCGGCTCAACGACCCCAGCCTGACAGAGGCGCAGCTGCACGAGTTCGTGCGCGAGGAGCTCGGGTCGGTGATCGACACGGAGCAGCAGCTGCTCTCGGTGGACGAGCGGCGGCGACTCGTCCGCGACGTCGAGGCGGACGTGCTCGGGCTCGGGCCGCTCGAGCGCATGCTCGAGGATGACTCCGTCACCGAGATCATGGTCAACAGCTTCGAGCAGGTCTACGTCGAGCGTCGAGGTCATCTCACCCTGACGTCGTCGCGATTCACCTCGGAGGCGCATCTGCGTCGGATCATCGAACGCATCGTCAGCAAGGTCGGGCGACGCATCGACGAGTCGTCGCCCCTGGTGGACGCCAGGCTCGCGGACGGCTCCCGTGTCAACGCGGTCGTGCCCCCGCTCGCCGTCGATGGGTCCTCGCTCACGATCCGCAAGTTCTCGCGGACGCCGCTCACGATCGCCAACCTGATCGAGCTGGGGACGATGAGCGACCAGATGGCCCAGCTTCTGCATGCGTGCGTCCAGGCACGGCTCAACATCCTCGTCAGTGGAGGCACGGGCACCGGCAAGACCACCTTGCTGAACGTGTTGTCCCGCTTCATCCCGTCGAACGAGCGGATCGTCACCATCGAGGACGCCGTCGAGCTGCACCTGCAGCAGCCGCACGTCGTGCGGCTCGAGAGCCGGCCGGCCAACATCGAGGGCAGTGGCGAGATCACGATCCGCGATCTCGTACGCAACTCGCTGCGCATGCGCCCTGATCGCATCGTCGTCGGCGAGTGCCGTGGCGGCGAGGCGCTCGACATGCTGCAGGCGATGAACACCGGGCACGACGGATCGATCAGCACGTTGCACGCGAACTCGCCCCGGGACGCGATGTCTCGCTTGGAGACGCTCGTGCTCATGGCCGGCATGGACCTGCCGCTGCGGGCGATCCGCGAGCAGGCGGCGTCGGCCGTCGACCTCATCGTGCAGATCCAGCGACTGCGTGACGGCACGCGTCGTATCGTCAACGTCACCGAGGTCATGGGCATGGAGGGCGACACCGTGGTCCTCCAGGACATCTTCCGCTTCGACTTCGGTGCCGGGGTCGACGAGCACGGCCAGTTCCGCGGCCAGGCCGTCCCGACCGGCATCAGGCCCCGGTTCAGCGAGAGGTTTGAGGACCACGGCATCACCTTCGATCTCGACAACCTCATTCGACGGGTCGGGTGATCGTGATGGTGCTCATGGTGTGTGCGCTCCTCGCCGGAGCACTGGGCTGCCTGGCGATCGCACTGCTCGACGTCCCGGCTCGCCGGGTGGAGCGAGGGCGGGTCGAGGCGCACGCCGTCGGCGAGGTCAAGCCGTTGCTGGAACGGATGAGCGACGCCGTCGTCCACGGGGTCGAGCGCAGCATGACGCGACAGGGGTGGCGGCCGTTCACGAGCGAGGAGCTCGAGCTCGCCGGCATCCGGTCGAGCATCGCCTCGCTGGTCGTCCTGACCAGCTGTGTCTCGTTCGTCGCCTTCGCCACGGGAACGGTGCTGCTCGGCAGCATGCTGCTGGGTCTGCTCCTCGCCGCGCTCGTGCCGGTCCTGAGCAAGCTCGTCGTGCGCCTGCGTGCCGCCCGACGGCGCAAGCGTTTCGCCCAGCAGCTGGGGCCGCTGCTGCAGCTGCTGGCCGCGTCTCTGCGCGCGGGTCACAGCCTCCCGCTGGCCATGGATGCTGCGGCGAGAGAGGCCGACCCGCCGATGGCGGGCGAGCTGGGCCGCATCATCAACGAGTACCGCCTCGGACGCGACCTCGTCCAGGCCATGGAGCAGGTGGCCGCACGGATGCGGTCGCTGGACTTCCTGTGGATCGCCCAGGCGATCGAGGCCCAGCGCGAGACCGGCGGCAACCTGAACGAGATACTCGACCAGGTCGCGGAGACCATTCGCGAGCGAGGCCATATCCGTCAGCAGGTCGTCGCCCTGTCGGCCGAGGGCCGGATCTCGGCCTACATCCTGATGGTGCTGCCGGTCGGCATCGGCGGGTACTACTGCATGGTCGCCGGCGACACGATGTCGCTGTTCATCGCGACCGGCATCGGCAAGCTGCTCGTCCTCGGCGCCGCGGTGATGTACGTCATCGGTGGATTGTGGATGCGCTCCATCGTCCGGATCGAGTTCTGAGGACCGCCATGATCTTTCTCGTGCTGCTCATGCTCGTCGCGGCGTTGATGCTGGCCTGTGTCGGCCTCGGTCTGGTGGGTCTGCCGAACGGCGCCGTCCGCGGCCGCGTCAAGCAGCTCACGCGCGTCGAGGACGCGACGGCGACGAGTGGTGTCGTGAGGGTCGACCAGACGGGGAGCGGGTTCTGGGAGCGGTTCACCCCCAGCTCGATGCTCGCCGGTATCGAGCGGAACATGATCCTGGCGGGGCGGCCGCCCGGCTGGACGCGCGAGCGCGTGGTGCTCTACAAGCCCGTGTTCGCGCTCCTCGGCGGCGCGTTCGCGCTCCTGATGATCGCGCGCGCCGACAACCCGATCCTCGTGCTGTTCGGTCTCGGAGCGCCCGTGCTCGGGTACTTCGTCCCGGACCTGCTCGTCTACAACCAGGCCGTCAAGCGGCAGGCCCAGATCCAGAAGGAGCTGCCGGACACGCTGGACCAGGTGGTCATCGCGCTCGAGGCGGGACTCGGCTTCGAGGCCGCGCTCGCACGGGCCGGCGAGCGCGGCACGGGACCTCTCGCCGGCGAGATCGTGCGGCTCATGCAGGACATGTCGCTCGGCATGTCGCGCCGGGAGGCGTATCTCGCACTCGGTGACCGGACGTCGGTCGATGAGCTCCGCGGCTTCTGCAAGGCCGTCGTCCAGGCCGAGGAGTTCGGCGTCTCGATCGCCTCGGTCGTGCGGACCCAGGCCAAGGAGATGCGCCTCGGTCGGCGGCTACGCGCCGAGGCCAAGGCTCAGCAGGTGCCGGTCAAGATCCTGATCCCGTTGATGCTGTGCATCCTTCCGGTCCTGTTCATCATCGTGATGGGACCTCCGGTCGTGCAGGCCTTCGCGATCAACTGAACGGCCGCCACGCGGCCGCGCCCGAACCCCTCGGACCCGCGCTTCTCCCTAGCTCTGCGCGGGTCCGAGGTTCGGGCCACTCTAGATCGATCACTGCGCCACGTCGTGAGTTCCAGACATCTTCGCCGCCGTATCGCCGTCGGCCAACGCTGCGAGGCTTCGTCGGACTCCCGGGGACGGGACCGTCGGCCCGGCGACGGCGGGGAGACGAAGGTTGTCCGGCGCGGCATCGGGGTCTGCGGCAGCGTGTCGATCCGTCAGTTGCTCGCGTTGGGCGCCACGAACGCGCGGTCGTGCGAGCCGCAGATCCGTCGACGTGAAGACCAGACGCAGGCGGTGCTCCGGATGCGCTGCCCGAGAGCGTCGCGTCGAGCACGAATCATCATGCCCAGGGAGTCGCAATCACCCTCGGTGACCTGGGACGTGGAACAGCGTGCGGGCGCGCGAGTCACTGCGCGAGGCGGACGGCGTTGCACACCGGTCGCCCGAGCATCGTCACGTCCATCGTGCCGAGCTTGATGCCGAGAAGGTTGAGGACCGGGTTCAACAGCGCGTTGAGGGCCGGGTTCAGGACCTTCGTCAAGATCGTCGTGACCGGGGAGAGGAGCGTGCCCAGCAGGCCGGTGTTGGCGACCTCGAGCGTCAGGTTGACCGGGCTGCCGAACTGGTGAGTGGGGGGAAGACCGGGCGCCGGCGTGGCGGCCGGGTACAGGAACGTGTAGCTGCTCGCGGTCGACGACGCGACCGAACCCTTCAGGTCGACACCCAGGCGAATCAGGCCGAGCAGGCTGACGACGTTGAGCCGCGCGGACCCCGTCCCGCCGACACCGACCACGTCGGCGGCCGATGTCTGCGCACTGACCGCCGCGGTCGGGTTGCCGGCGTTGGCGTTGCACGACATTGCGCCGAGCGTCGCCGTCCCGGATCCGACGCGGACGCCCAGACTCACGTCGGCGGCCTGGAGCAGGCCGAGGACGTTGACACCCGACTCGAGGTCGAGTCGTACCTGGGCGGTCGAGGCCATGACTCCACTCTTGCCGCAGGCGATCCGGGGCGGCTCGATGATCGAGATGCTGGACTTGGCCTTGAGCAGGTCCGCCGGCAGCGTGATGTTGAGATCGTTGACGGCGATGCCCTTCGTGCCGTTCGCCGCCACGATCGCCGTCCCGATGAGGTCGAGTGCGTTGACGTTGGCCTTCAGGGCGGCGTCTCCAGCGGTGTCGACGGCGAGGATCTTGCCCAGGTCGACCGTCACGGCACCGACCTTCGCGCTGATCGTCTCCAGCAGCGTGGCCTGCGCCAGCGCAGCAGCGGAGCTCTGCTTGCGTAGCACCGTCGCCGAGGCGACGAGGAAGTCGCGCAGCGTCACCGTCGTGCTCGCGAGCTGCTGCACCGACCCCACGTTGAGGGCCGTCTTGAGGTCCGCGAGGGGGATCGACAGGTTCTTGAGGTCGACGATCCCCTCGTAGCCCACGACGCTGAGGTTGACTCGCAGGACGTAGTCGAGGATCGGACCGAGCGCGCCCCCAGAGGTGTTGAGCACGAGCGACTTCGTGCCGGCCGAGAAGCAGATCGCCGGCGTGTCCATCGACCCCACCGCATCGCGGGACGCCTGGCCGTTCGAGCGTCCGATGACCGGCGCGAAGGCGAAGTCGACCGTGGTCGCGGCAGTGATCTGAACCGCGTCGCACCCGGACGCGCCGGCCGTTGCGGCGCGGAATCGCTGGGTGACGGGGTCCATGAAGCCGGGCGTCACGCGCAGCGGACTCGATGTGCCGAGGCTGCGTCCTTGGCGCGCCAGGCTCTGGTTCGCGCGCGTGGTCAGGGTCGTGGCGCTGCACGTCGGCAGGGCGCGGGCCGTGTCGATGGCGACGGAATCCGCGACGGCCTGCATGTCGCTGGAGGCGGCTCGCTGGATCCCGAGGTCGACGGCGAACGCCGCGATCACGAGCACGATGACCACCGTGAGGGCCGTCATCGGCAGGATCGAGCCGTCCTCGTCACGGCGGGGGCGCATCACGACCCGACCTCGACGGTGGTCGAGAACGACAGGTTGCGCGGCAGGACCACGCCCAGCCCAGGGAAGCTGGGGATCAGCGGATGGTCTCGGTAGGCGTGCGTGATCGAGACGGTCGCGCAGCGCAACGCGGTGTTGTTGGTGCACGGCGTCGAGGCGGTCGGGATCGTGCAGGTCCCGACGACGGTCGTCCCGTGCTTGAGCTGACTCCCGACGCAGGAGACGCCGTAGGAAGCGAGCGAGCGGTTCACCGCGGTCCGGGCGTCGGTCGCGGTGGTGGTCGACCCGGCCGGCGAGACCGCCAGGACGCGGGCACCCTCTGCTGCGCCTTGGCTGATGCTCTGACGGTAGCTGAGCATCCAGCCGAAGCTGATGATGCCGAACAGGAGGGCGAGGAAGACGGGGGCGACCAGGGCGAACTCGACCGCGGCGGCGCCACGGTCCTCGTGTCGATGGCCGACCATCACGTTCTCCCTCGTTGCGACGAACGCGCCTCCACCGATCGCGCTCGCTGCCGGGTCCCTCTCCGGCTCAGGTCTCCCCACCTGTCCGGTCCCACGGCACTCCCACGCTAGCCGCCGAGTCCGCAGCGGTCACTGGCCCGATAGGACCACGTTCCGCTAGTCGTTCTCAGTGTCGGGACACGTGTGCCGGGGCAGGCTGCCATGACGTGCGTCACTTGACACCTAGCGAGTAGTTGTCAAGCAACTTGACATCCGCTACCTTGGTGTCAAGTGGCGCCCGCCACATCGCAGGACGAGGAGGCAGTCATGACGGTCGAGGCAGTCGTCGACGGACAGGTCGTGAGCTGGCGCGACAAGAAGCGCTACCTGTGGATCATGGGAGCACTCATCCCGATGATCCCGCTCATCATCTGGGGGCTCTACGCCCTCACCGAGTGGTCGGCGTGGTGGTACTTCGGCCCGTTCTTCGTGTTCGTCGTCATCCCGCTGTTCGACCTGTTGGCCGGGCTCGACCCGAACAACCCTCCGGACGAGCTCATCGAGGCGCTCGAGGAGGACCGCTACTACCGCTGGGTGACCTACGCCTTCATCCCGCTGCAGATCGTCGGGTTCCTGTGGGGCTGCTTCCTGCTCGGCGACGGCACGATCTTCGGCTGGGACCCGGTCTCCGGCTCGGTGCTGCCCGGCATCGCCGAGAACCTCGCCTGGTACGAGAAGCTCGGTCTCGCGACCGGCATGGGCATGGTCGCCGGCATCGGCATCAACACGGCGCACGAGCTCGGACACAAGAAGGAGGAGCACGAGCGCTGGTTCGCCCGCGTCGCGCTGGCGCAGACCGCCTACGGCCACTTCTACATCGAGCACAACCGCGGACACCACGTCCGTGTTGCCACGCCCGAGGACCCCGCGAGCGGTCGTCTCGGCGAGACGGTCTGGGAGTTCATGCCCCGCACCGTGTTCGGCAGCCTCCGCAGCGCGTGGTCGCTGGAGAAGAAGCGCTTCGCCCGCCTCAAGAAGTCGCCGTTCAGCCTCAAGAACGACCTCATCAACGCGTGGATGTTCACGGTCCTGCTGTGGGGCGGGGCGATGGCGGCCTTCGGGTGGCAGATCTTCCCGTACCTGCTCGTGCAGGCGGTGCTCGGCGTCTGGCTGCTGGAGTCGGTCAACTTCCTCGAGCACTACGGCATGAAGCGCGCCAAGCTCGAGTCCGGACGCTACGAGCGGGTCAACCCCTCGCACAGCTGGAACAGCAACAACATCGGCACCAACGTGCTGCTGTACCACCTGCAGCGCCACAGCGACCATCACGCGAACCCGACCCGGCGCTACCAGGCGCTGCGCGACTTCAAGGAGGCGCCGGTCCTGCCCACGGGCTACGCGGGCATGATCGTCGCGACGTGGATCCCCGGCGTGTGGCGCTCGATCATGGACAAGCGCGTGCTGGCCCACTACGACGGCGACGTCACGCGCGCCAACCTGCACCCCCGCACCCGCGAGCGCTACCTTCGTCGCTACGGGGTCCCCGAGGCCGAGAGGGAGGCAGCCTGATGGCCGAGTTCATCTGCCCGAACTGCGAGTACGTCTACGGCGAGGACAAGGGCGACCCGCGCGAGGGCTGGCCCGCCGGCACCCCGTTCGCCGACATCGACCCCGACTGGACCTGCCCGGACTGCGGCGTGCGCGAGCAGGTGGACTTCGTGCCCGTCGAGGAGTTCGAGCACAACGACCAGGACGGCAACATCAACAGCGCCGAGACCCGGGCCGCCGCGGCCCGGCAGGCACAGCAGGGAGCGCAGCAGTGAAGGTCTGGGAGTGCCAGCAGTGCGGGTTCATCTACGACGAGGCGCAGGGCTGGGAGGAGGAGGGCTTCCCTCCCGGCACGAAGTGGGAGGACATCCCCGACGACTGGACCTGCCCGGACTGCGGTGCGGCGAAGGCCGACTTCACGATGACCGAGGTGGCCTGAGCCCGTGAGCGGAACCAACGGTCGGATCGTGGTGGTCGGCGCCGGCGTGGCGGGTGTCAGCGCCGCCGGAGCCGCGCGCCTCGCCGGGTACGAGGGCGAGATCGTGCTCCTCGGCGGCGAGGACGCCCTGCCGTACCGCCGGCCCACCGTCTCCAAGGAGCTCGTCCGGGGCGACAAGGGACCGGACGAGGTCCGCATCAAGCCGGCGTCCTGGTACGAGAAGAACGCGATCGACCTGCGCACCGGCGTGCGGGCGGAGTCGGTCGACCCCACGGCGCGCGAGGTGCGGCTGTCGGACGGCTCGACGCTGGGCTACGACCAGCTGCTGCTGGCGACGGGCGGACGTCCGCGTCGCCTCGCCGCGGGAGACTCCGGTGCGGTGACGCTGCGCGAGATCGGTGACGCCGACCTGCTGCGCGAGCGGCTGGACGGACGCCCCGACGTCGTCGTGGTCGGCGCCGGACTGATCGGTTCGGAGATCGCGGCCTCGGCGCGTCAGCTCGGCTGCGACGTCACGCTGCTCGAGACCGCCCCGCTGCCCATGCCGCGGGTCCTGCCCGCCGACCTGGGGCGCATGTACGCCGACTGGCACGCGGCCGAGGGCACCGAGCTGCACGCCGACGTGCGGGTCCGCGCGATCCGCCCCGATGCCGACGACCCGTCGCTCACCGTCGTCGAGGCCGACGACGGCCGCACCTGGACCGCGCCGGTCGTGGTCGAGGCCGTCGGCATGACGCCCGACGTCGAGCTCGCCAGGACGGTGGGGGTGCGCCTCGACGACGAGCTCGGAGGCGTGCAGGTCGACGAGCTCGGCCGGACGAGCGTCCCCGACGTGTTCGCCGCCGGTGACGTCGCCTCGATGCCCGATCTCGTGCGCGGCGGCCGTCACCGGGTCGAGCACTGGCAGAACGCGCAGAACCACGGGGCCGCGGTCGGCCGCGCGATGGCAGGCGTCGAGAAGCCGTTCGACGAGGTGCCGTGGTGCTGGTCCGACCAGTACGGCGGCACGCTGCAGATCACGGGGTGGCCCGAGTCGAGCCACACGATCGTGGTGCGCGGGGATCTCGACGCCCACGACTTCACGGCCTTCTACCTCGACGCCGAGGGCATCCTGCTCGGGGCGGTCGGGCTGGGACGCCCGCGCGAGATCCGCAGCGCCCGCGGCTGGATCGGCGAGCGGCGACGCCTCGACACGACGCGCCTCGGCGACGAATCGGTTGCCCTGGAGGAGACACTGGTGTCATGACGCTCACCTATCGCGAGTCGCAGCAGGGTCTCCTGCGTGAGCGTCTGCTCGACGCGGCTCAGGCGATCACCGAGGCCTCGGGGTGGTCCACGGTCACGATGGCCAAGATCGCCTCGACCATCGGCGTCAGCCGTCAGACCGTCCACAACGAGCTCGGCACCCGCCACGACGTCGCGCTGGCCCTGGCCATGCGGGAGCTCGGACGGTTCCTCGACGTGGTGCGGGTGCGCATGGCCGACGCGGACGACCTGGTCGACGGGATCCGCAACGCGTGCGCCGGCGTCCTCGAGCTGGGTCGTGACAGCATCCTGATCCGGACGATCGTCGGCTCCGTCGGCAGCGGGAACGACGCCGACCTGCTCACGATCCTGACCACCGAGTCCGGCGAGATCGTCGAGACCGCGGGGGTCGTGGTCAAGCAGTCCGTGCTCGACCACTTCGGCGACGTCCCCCTCACGGACGCCGAGCTCGACGTCGCCGTCGAGTCCATCGTGCGTCTCGTGCTCTCCCACATCACGCGCCCGTCCAAGGACCCGGCGCAGGCCGCCGGTGACATCGCCTGGATCATCGAGCTCGCCCTCACCGGCAAGCGCGCCACGTCCTGACCCGAGCGACCCCTCGGACCCTTCGACGAGCTCAGGGATCTCGGGTTGCTCGGGGTCAGATCCAGCGGGAGCCGAACCACATGCGGGAGTACCACGTGTCGTAGGGGACGAGCGCGTCGGTGAGGATCGGGTGGAAGTACCAGAACAGCGTCGTCGTGGCGACGACCAGCAGCCCGACGCCCAGGCCCACGGCGTAGCGGCTCCGCGGCGTCCGCGCGGCGCGGCGGGCCGAGTCCACGACGAGGCACGTGCCGACGATCAGGAATGGCGTCGTCGCGACGGCGTAGAAGGAGAAGATCGGGCGGTCGTCGTAGAGGAACCACGGCAGCCACGTCGCCGCGACGCCGAGCACCGGCACGGACCAGCGTCGGTCCCTCGTGCGGGCCCACGCGACGGCCGACGCCACGAGCGCCAGGGCGCCCGTCCACCACACGGCAGGATTCCCGAGCGCCGTGATCTCCCGCATGCACGAGGAGTCCGGGGCCGCGCCGCACGACGGGGCCGGCAGGTCGTTCTGCGCGTCGAAGGCGACCGGTCGATCGAGCACGAGCCATCCCGACGGGTTCGAGGCGTACGGGTGCGTCTTGCCGGCGAGGTACGACCCGGTGTGGAAGTCATAGGTCATGACGTGGAAGTGCCACAGCGAGCGGAACGCGTCGATCACGCCGCCGAACGGGCCCCCGGTCGGCTGGTCGACGTAGCCGCCCCACGGTGCGTAGTCCCCGTACCCGAGGCCGAAGCGCTGCTCGTACAGGTCGGCGTGCAGCAACCACCCGGTCCAGGTGGCGAGGTACACGACGGCGGCGGTGCCGACGATCGTGACGAACGCGGGAACACCGACGAGCAGGACGGCCCGTGGCCGCCGCCGGGCGACGAGCTCCCACGCCACGATCGCGAGACCGAAGACGGCCAGCACGTAGAGGGCGCTCCACTTCGTCCCGAGGGCCATGCCGAAGCAGACGCCGGCGGCGAGCTGCCAGGGTCGCCACGGCCTGAGACGGTCGTCGAGCCGGGCTCCGAGCCAGTCGCGATCGGCGACGAGGCACGCGACGGCGCAGACGAGCCAGAAGGTCAGGAACACGTCGAGCAGGGCGGTGCGACTCATGACGAAGTGCAGACCGTCGAGCGCGAGCAGCAGTCCTGCCAGGCAGCCGATCCACGTCGAGCCGGTCATGCGGCGGACCAGACGGGCGAGGACGAGCACCGTGAGAGCGCCGACGACGGCAGCGCTGACCCGCCACCCGAACGAGTTCATGCCGAACAACCACTCGCCGATCGCGATGATCCACTTGCCGCCGTCGGGGTGCACGATCCAGCTCGGGTCGTTCGTGAGCAACCCGTCGAGCCGGCCGTCGGCGATCTTGGCGTTGGCGCCGTCGGTGAAGTCGCGCACGTAGCCCGAGCGCAGCAGCGAGTACGCATCCTTGGCGTAGTAGGTCTCGTCGAAGATCAGCTTGTCCGGGCGGCCCAGGTTCCACAGCCGCAGGACCAGCGCCAGGATCATGACGCCGAGAGGGGCGATCCAGTCCCACCTGACCCGGGCGACGACGACGCGCAGATCCGGTGGTGAGGTCACCCGGACATCTTGGCACCCGGCACGAACGGGCCGGCGGAGCCGACGCCGCTCACCGGTACCAGGACTCGTCGATCGTCGCGAGACGGGACGGATGCAGCTCCGTGCCGAGCCCGTAGTAGCGCTGGAAGCTCATGATGAGCGGTCGCCACCGGTCCGGATCGATGCGGTGGTCCGTGCCGGGGACGCGGATGGTGTCGTGGACACGGACCCGCTGGACGGCGACCTCGAGGGCGACGGTCCGGCCGCGGGCCTCGGGATCGGACCCGCCCAGCGGGTAGGAGTCGACCAGTCGTGTCTCGAGCCGGACCGGGCACTCCGCTGCGCCCAGCGGGGCGACCGTGGCGGACGGTGCAGGAGAGAGCCGGGCGCGCCCGAACTTGTCGGGCTCGTGCTCGTAGCCCGCGACGCGCTTGTGCTCGGGCACGTCGGGACGGCCCGTCGTCAGCGCGAGCCGATCGACGACGTCGACCTGGTCGGCGGACGGCAGATTGATGACGCACTCACCGGTCCGCAGCAGGTTCGCCGCGGTCCGCGAGGAGGACCCGAGCCCCAGGACCGCGGTGTGACCGAGCCAGAAGATCGAGGACATCGGGGCGAGGTTGGTGCTTCCGTCGTCGTTCTCCGTGCTCAGGAGCGC
Source organism: Aeromicrobium sp. (assembly GCA_023257515.1). Classification (GTDB taxonomy): domain Bacteria; phylum Actinomycetota; class Actinomycetes; order Propionibacteriales; family Nocardioidaceae; genus Aeromicrobium. The sequence continues at coordinate 1,414 of JALRCA010000075.1, read as the reverse complement.
GACGGGAGTGCCGAAGTACAGGATCGCGGGATCGATGGTGACCGAGTGCATGAGCGCCTCTTCGGGGGTGAGTGCGGACTGGAGCCAGCGTGTCGCGGCCCGACGCGCAGGTCTGGCGGGAATCGGCCGTGGGCACGCACGGCCGGCGCATCCGGTCTGGGACGATGAATCGGTGCTCGTGCTCGCCGCCACCCCGATCGGACGCGTCGACGACGCCTCGCCCCGGCTCGTCGAGCTGCTGGGCGGAGCGGACGTCGTCGCGGCCGAGGACACGCGACGCCTCCGGCGGCTGACCAGCGATCTCGGCGTCGAGGTCACCGGCCGCGTCGTCTCCTACTTCGAGGGCAACGAGCGCGAGCGGACCCCCGACCTCGTGGAGGAGCTCGCGCAGGGGCGCACGGTGCTGCTGGTCACCGACGCCGGCATGCCGAGCGTCTCCGACCCGGGCTACCGACTCGTGGCTGCCGCGCTCGAGGCGGGCCTCGACGTCACGGCGGTGCCAGGGCCCTCGGCCGTGCTGACGGCGCTCGCGGTGAGCGGGCTCCCCGTCGACCGCTTCACGTTCGAGGGATTCGTGCCACGCAAGAGCGGAGAGCGACGCACCGCGCTCGAGGCCTTGCGCGAGGAGCCGCGCACCATGGTCTTCTTCGAGTCGCCGCACCGCACCCGCCAGACGTTGGCGGACATGGCCGACGTGCTCGGGTCGGACCGACCCGCCGCGCTGTGCCGCGAGCTGACCAAGACGCACGAGGAGGTCGTGCGTGGCGGTCTCGCCGAGATCGTGGACTGGGTCGACGCCCAGGAGCACGGCGTCCGCGGCGAGGTCACGCTCGTGGTGTCCGGCCATGTCGCCGCGCCGGTCGACCTCGACGCCGACGCGTTGCGGGCCCTCGTGCAGAAGGCCCAGGACGGTGGGCTGAGCCGCAAGGACGCCGTCGCCGAGGTCGCGGCGCGCACCGGTGTCCGCCGCCGCACCGTCTACGATGCCGCCCACGCCTGACCCACCCACCCGTCACCCCCACCTCTCGCTGAGTGTGACGATCCCGGGCGCGTTTCCCCGATTTCCGCCCGGGATCGTCACGCTCAGCGAGGTGGTGGGGCAGGGAGGGGAGTGGGGGTGGGCTCACTAGGATGGACGACGTGCCGGACTCGACCTTCTACGTGACGACGCCGATCTACTACGTCAACGACGCGCCCCACATCGGACACGGCTACACGACGGTCATGGGCGACATCATCACCCGCTGGCACCGGCAGCGCGGCGAGGACGTCTGGTACCTCACCGGCACCGCGACCACGATCGAGGGCGTGGGCCTGGCCGAAGTGGCCGAAGAAACCGTCCGCCGCCACGCCGCCGCTTATGGCGACAATCCCATCTACCGCAGGATGCTGGATGTGGGCGGCATGTACCAGT
>JALRCA010000022.1 GCA_023257515.1 Aeromicrobium sp. | reverse complement strand
GGCGCCCAGCGCGCGGGGGCTCATCTGCCGGCTGCGCGACGTGTAGCCGACGATGTCGACGAAGCCGACCACGAGCTGGCGCTCCGTCTCCGAGCGCACGTCGCGCAGGGCGATCCGCGACGCCGTGGCGAGCAGGTGACGACGCCAGACGTATCCCTGCACCTCCTCGACCATGGGGATCACCTCGGCGAGCACGTCGAGCGGCGGCTGCTCGCCGTCCTCCGCGGTCTGCAGCACGCCGAGCAGCAGCCTGGTCTGCCAGTCGGCGAGCCGGGCGAACGTCCGGCCGAGGGAGCGCACGAACTGCGGGAGCCGGTCCTCCTCGAGCACGCCGAGGTCGATCAGCCGTTTCGTCACCCGCAGCGCCTCGACGTCGGCCTCGGTGAAGGCAACACGGTCGTCCTCGACCTCGGGGAATCCGAGGTAGCGCCACAGGCTGTTGGCGAGGTCGAGGTCCATGCCGGCCCGGTCGGCGACCTCCCGCTGGGTGAGCGTCGGGGCGCTGTCGAAGAGGTACTCGCCGGCGACGTCGATGAGCAGGCTCGGGTCGAACGCGGACTGTTCCGCGTGCTCGTTCATGCCAGGAAGGATAGGTCCAGATCGACGGCCCTGGGGCAGCCGAGCAGGGCGAGGGTGGAGTCGAGCTCGGCGACCAGCTGCTCCAGCACCGCCTGGGCGCCCGCGCGACCGTCGCGCGCGAGACCCCAGAGGACGGGACGCCCGACGAGGGCGGCGTCGGCACCGAGGCACAGGGCCTTGGCGACGTCCCACCCGCGACGGATCCCGCCGTCCACGAGCACCGCCGCCCGGCCGGCCACCGCGTCGACGACCGGCGGCAGCGCCTCGGCCCCGGTGAGCACGGTGTCGAGCTGTCGGCCGCCGTGGTTCGACACGATCACGCCCGCCGCGCCGACGTCGACGGCCCGCTCCGCGTCGTCGGGGCGCAGGATGCCCTTGAGCAGCAGCGGCATGCCGGCCGCGTCGGCGAAGGCGTGCACGTCGTCCCACGTGAGCGTGGGGTCGTGCATGGCGAAGATCTGCTCGGTCGTCAGCGGGGTCCCGCCCGGGTTGAGCGCGATCGGGTGGGTGATGCTGAACCCGGTGCGCTTGTCGCGCTCGCGCCAGCCGGCCACCGGGAAGTCGACGGTGAGCACGAGCGCCTCGTAGCCGGACTCCCGCGCCTCGGCGACGAGGTCGAGCGAGACCTGCCGGTCCTTGAACACGTACAGCTGGAACCAGCGGTCGAGGCCCGCCACCTCGGCCACGTCGCGCGGCGCCGTCGTGGTCTGCGACGACAGCACGAACGTCGAACCCGTGGCCGCGGCGGCCTGCGCGGTGCCGCGCTCCGCGTCCTCGTGGGCGTGCCGCTGGTAGGCCATCGGGGCGACCACGAGCGGGTGGGCGCGACGTCGGCCGAGCAGCTCGACCGACAGATCCCTCTCGCCGACGTCGACCAGCACCTTCGGCGCGAGCCGCACGTCGCTCCAGCTGGTCTCGTTGGCGCGCAGCGTGAGCTCGTCGCCCGCACCTCCCGCGAAGTAGCCGTACGCGCCCGCGCCGAGCAGGTCCTCGAGGTCGTCCATGCCGTCAGGCTAGTCGCGGAACCGCGCCAGGAAGGCTGCGGTGCGCGGGTCCTGCGGGGCGTCGAACAGCTGCTCCGGCGGCCCGATCTCGACGATCTCGCCGTCGGCGAGGAACGCCACCACGTCGCTCGCCTCGCGGGCGAAGGACATCTCGTGCGTCGCCATGACGACCGCGATGCCGTCGGACCGCAGCCCCCGCACGACGTCGAGCACCTCACCCACGAGCATGGGGTCGAGCGCCGAGGTGATCTCGTCGAGCAGCAGCACCCTGGGCTGCATCGCGAGAGCGCGGGCCAGGGCGACCCGCTGCTGCTGCCCGCCTGAGAGGGAGTCGGGGTAGGCCGACGCCTTGTCGGCCAGACCCACGCGTTCGAGCAGCCGGATCGCCCGCTCCTTGGCCTCACGGCGCTTGACGCCGCCCGCCCGGACCGGGCCGAGGGTCAGGTTCCTGCGCACGCTCAGGTGCGGGAAGAGGTTGTAGGCCTGGAACACGATGCCGATCTCGCGGCGCACCGCGTCGACGTCGGCCCGCGGGTCGGTGATCTCGCGCGGACCCACGTCGCGCGACTCGAGCCACACCTCGCCGTCGTCGACCTGGACGAGCAGGTCGAGGCATGCGAGCAGCGTGGACTTGCCGGAGCCGGACGCGCCGATGAGGCACACGACCTCGCCCTCGTCCACCGTCAGGTCGACGCCGCGGAGCACCTCGTGGCGGCCGAAGGACTTGCGCACACCCACCGCCCTCAGGACCGTGCTGCCGATGTCGGTGCTCACACGATCACCCCGCCCTCGCGTCGCAGGGACCGGATCGTCAGCCAGTCGGCCAGCCGGGCCAGCACGATCGTGGCCGCGATGAACAGCACCGCCGCCACGACGAGCGGCGTGAACACGAAGTCGCGGTTCGAGATGATGTTGGCCTGGCGCAGCGCCTCGACCAGCCCGATCGTCGACAGCAGCGCGGTGTCCTTCTGCAGCGACACGAAGTCGTTGAGCAGCGGCGGCGTCACGCGACGCAGCGCCTGCGGCAGCACGACGTGGCGCAGGGTCGCCGTGTACGACAGGCCGAGGGCGCGGCCGCTGTTCCACTGCGTCGGGTGGATCGAGACGATGCCCGCGCGGATCACCTCGGCCACGTAGGCGCCGTAGCTGAGCGACAGGGCGACGACGCCGAGCCAGAACAGGCTCGTCGGCAGTCCGGTCAGGTCGAGCGCGGGGACGCCGAAGCCGACCAGCAGGACGACGAGCAGCGTCGGCGTGCCGCGGAAGACGTCGGTGTAGATCGTCGCGAGCAGCCGGATCGGCGCGAGGGCCGGGTTGGTGCTGACACGGACGACGGCGACCACCAGGGCGATCACGAGGATGAGCAGCTCGGCGACGACGAACAGGCGGATGTTGAGCCAGAACGCCTCGGCGATCGGTCCCGCGGAGTCCTTGGCGTCCTGCCAATCGAAGAACGTCCGCTGGACACGGTCCCAGCCGGGGGCGCTGACGACCACGAGGACGATCAGTGCCAGGACGACGAGGGTCGAGAAGGCCGCGACGGCGCCGCGCAGCAGAGCGCGACGCCGCCGGTAGCGAGCGCGTTCACGCTCGCGATCGCTGACGGTCTGCTGGGCCACGTCAGGACAGCTCGGGCACGGAGGTCTTCTGCGACAGCCACTGCTTCTCGAGCTTGGCGAGCGTGCCGTCCTTGCGCAGGTCCTCGACCGCCGCGCTGACGCACGGCGTGAGCTTGCTGCCCTTGTCGAGCAGGAGGCCGAACTGCTCCGACTCCCCCGTCTGCGGCTCGAACTGACCGATGATCTTCGCCCCGTCGAGCTCGGCACCGACGAGGTAGTAGGCCGTCGGCACGTCGGCGATGATCGCGTCGACCTGCTTGTTCTGCAGGGCCTGCGCCGCCTTGGAGGTGTCGTCGTAGACGAGCGGCTTGCTCGAGGTCTCGACCTGCTCGGCCGCCTCGAGCGACGTCGTGCCGACCTGGGCGCCCAGCTTGGCGCCCTTGAGCGCCTCGAGGCTCGTCGCCTCCGCGAACGGCGACTTCTCGAGCGTGATGACGGCCTGCTTGGCCTTGTAGTACGGCGCCGAGAAGTCGACCACCTGGGCGCGCTTCTTGGTGATCGAGAACTGGTTGACGTCGAAGTCGAACGGCTTGTCGCCGGGCTTGATCGCCTCGTTGAAGCCCTGCTTGACCCACGTGACGTCGGCCGGCTCGAAGCCGAGCTTGCCCGCGACCGCCCGGGCGACGGCGCCCTCGAAGCCCTGGCCGTTGCTCGGCTCGTCGTCGACGAACCACGGCTCGTAGGCCGGGTCGTCGGTGGCGATCGTGAGCGTGCCCTTCGTGTGCAGCGTCAGGTCGTCGGGCTGGCACTGCGAGAGCGGGGGCAGCCCGGAGCCGGCCGACTCGGACGACTCCTCGTCCGCGGGGGCGCACGCGGCGAGGACGGAGAGGGCGAGAGCAGCGGCGGCGAGAGCGCCTGGGGGGAGCAGCTTCATAGCGGAATCGTAGGGGCGGCGGGCCTCGTGGCGGCACCTGACCACGCCTCGGGCGACTGTCGTGGACGAGCCGCGCACCTCGACGGGCTGACGAAACCTTTTTGCTACGCTTCGCCTGTGACCGACATGGCGTGCGCGACGTCCCGCACCCTCAGCTGGGCGCTCCCGTGATCCGTCGCCTGCTCCTGGACCAGCTGGACGTCCCCAGCGCGCTGCTGCACTACCACCTCGACCAGCTGACCGACGACCAGCTCTTCTGGGAGCCGTCCGCCACGGTGTGGACGATGCACCGGTCCGCAGACGGCTGGTCACCCGACTGGGCCGAGACCGAGCCCGACCCGATCCCGGTCCCGACCATCGCCTGGCTGACGTGGCACGTCGGATGGTGGTGGTCCGTCGCGTCCGCCCACCTCACCGGGGCCACACCTCCGGACCGGCTGGACGTGGACTGGCCGGGTCGCGCCGCCGAGATCGGCCCGTGGCTCACAGGCGTGGAGGAGGACTATCGCTCCGCGTTGCAGGCATGTCCCGACCTCGATGCCACCACGTCGTTCCCGTGGCCGCCCGAGGCCGGGCGTACCCTGGCCGACACGGCCGCCTGGGTCGCCGTGGAGCTGACCAAGAACGCCGCGGAGATTGGGCTGCTGAGACTCCTGCGGCCCTGACCCCGCTCAGGCATCGGGTCGCGTCGTGACCGGCGAACGGTGGACGCTCAGGGCGACTACGGCGCCGGCGCCGCACAGGACCACCGTCCAGCCGAGGGCCGTCCAGGGGGCGGTCAGCTCCGCCACCTCGGCCGCCAGCCATGGCCCGAGCGCCTGCCCGGTCGCGAAGACCACCGTCAGGGCGCCGAGCGTTGCTGCGAGGACGTCCGGGCGCACGGTGCCGCGCGCGATCCCCGTGACGGTCGACGGCACCATCATGAACGTCACGCCGTAGACGAGTCCGGACAGGAGCACCACCGGCCAGGCCGTGCTGATGACGACCAGGCCCGCCGCCGCCCCCACCAGCGCCAGGAGGACGGCGAGGAGGCGGGCGTCGGTCGGCCAGGATCGCCAGACCCGCGGGGCGATCACCACCGCGGCGCCGATCACGACCCAGGTGGCGGTGGCCTGCAGCACCGGCACCTGACGATCGGCCAGGTACGCGGTCAGGAAGGTCACGTAGGAGACGTAGCCTGCCGCGAACAGCAGGTAGACCAGGGCGAGCGACGTCAGGTGGCGAGGCACCGCGGGACGCGCCCGGGTGGGCGCCTCCGCGGCCGTGCGCGCCGCCGACCAGCTGGCGGCACAGCACACCAGCGCGAGAGCCGCCAGCATCGCCCATGCTCCGGGCCACCGGTCGACGTGGTCGTCGAGGAACGGTCCGACCACGACGGCGCTCACGATCATGCCCAGTCCGGTGCCGGCGAAGAAGGCCCGGGTCGGCGAGATCAGGGCACCGGTGATGAAGACGAGGGCCCCGCCCAGGCCCGACAGGGCACGACCGGCCATCAGGAGCCCCTGCACGTCACCGCACGCCATGAGGGCGAGCCCGGCGCAGCACAGGACCATCCCGAGCCGGAACGTGCGGGTCAGACCGGCCCGTGCCGCGAGGGCGGCGGTCAGGAGCGCACCCAGCAGGTAGCCGCCCCCGTTGGCCGCCGTGAGGACCCCGATCTCCGTCAGCCCCCAGTGCAGGTCCTCGCGCATGGACGGGGCGACGAGACCCTGCGCGAACCGGCCGAGCCCGAGCGCGCAGGCCGTGCCGAGCGCGAGGAGCGCCGTGCGGGGACCTGCCCTCACAAGGCTCGCTCCAGGAAGTCGAGGAGAAGACGTGTCACGGTCACACGCTGGTCCGACAGCGCGTGGTCGGTCTCGAGCTCGGCGTGCTCGAGAGGCGTGTCGCGATGGTCGCTCCATGCCTCGACGACGGGCCGGTGGTGGATCTCGGCCGGCGTGACCGGGTCGCGGCGCGTCGTGCCCACCAGGAGCACGGGCCGGTCGGCGAGGGCCGGCCCGAGCCCGGCGAGGCTCCAGGCGTCACCCGCCGCCTCGAGCTCCGCGACGAGCGCCTCGCTGCTGGTGCCGCGCAGGGGGAGGAGCTCGGTCTCGAAGGCCTCGACGAGGGCAGCGCGCGCCGCCGGGTCCTTCCGCGTGCGCGCACTGACGGCTCCACTGTCGAAGGCCGCCATCGTCGCCACGGCGCGCACCTGCGGGTCGGCGGCCGCCGTCAGCAGGGCGACGAAGCCGCCGAAGCTGTGCCCGACGAGCGCGACGCGCCCGGCGTCCAGATCGTGCTCGCCCCCGAGCCCGCCGCCGTCCCTGACGGCGGCGAGGACCGCGGCCGCGTCCTCCACGACGTGCGCCCACGAGTAGTCGCCACCGACGCCCCAGGACCCGCGGTAGTGGACGACGAGTGCGGCGTACCCGGCACGGCGCAGCGCCTGCGCGACGTCGAAGTTGCGCTCGTGACCGGGGAATCCGTGCAGGAGGACGACCGTCGGGTGCGGGCCTCCACCAGCCGGCAGGTGCAGCACCCCGAGCAGCCGCTCACCCCCGCTGAGGACCGTGACGGCCGGCGTGCTGGCCGGGACCTCCGGCTCGTGCTCGGGCACCCGTGCGGGTTCGGTCATCGTCCTTCTCCTCTGATGGTAACGATCGTGACCATCACGGTACCAGTTGTTGGTACTGTCCGGTACCATCTTGGTCATGCCCGTCGCCCGTGGAGAGACCATCGACCCCGCCCGGACGCGCGCGCGGGTCGTGGCGACCCTGGAGCCCCTGCTCTACGAGCACGGGATCGATGGCATCGGGGTGTCCGCGCTCTGCGAGGCCGCGGGCATCTCCAAGGAGACGCTGTACCGACACTTCGGCTCCAAGGACGGCCTGGTGGAGGCGGTGCTCCAGCAGCGCAGCGACCGGGTGCTGCAGTGGCTGCACGCCGCGGCGTCGGGGGCCGGCGACGACCCGGCCGACCAGCTCGCGGCGATCTTCGACGCGCTCGACGGGTGGTACGCAGAACCGGCGTTCCGCGGCTGCGCGATCGTCAATGCCTCGACGCAGGGCCGGGGCGGGACGGCGCCCGGCGTCGCCGAGATCCACCTCGACCGCTACCGCGACCTGTTCCGGGCGATCGCCGTCCGAGCGGGCAGCCGCGACCCCGACCTCGTGGCCACCCAGCTGCTCGTCGTCGTCGAGGGGGCGACGGTCGTCAGCGACCAGCTGCGCCTGCCGGGAGCGGCCGCCGCCGCGAAGGACGCCGCCCTCGCCCTCCTGCGCGCCTCGCTCTAGCGCATCTCGTTGCACTGCAACTCGTTGCATAGTACGGTCGCGGTCATGGCCCTGGAGCACGCGATCCTCGTGTCGCTCGCCGAGCGTTCTGCGAGCGGCTACGACCTGGCGCGGCGGTTCGACGCCTCGATCGGCAACTTCTGGAAGGCCACGCACCAGCAGATCTACAAGGTGCTCGCCCGGATGGACACCGACGGGCTGGTGGCCGCGCAGGTCGTCGAGCAGGACGGGCGACCGGACAAGAAGGTCTACGTCATCACCGACGCCGGCCGGGCGGAGCTCGAGGAGTTCTCGCGCACCCCCACCCGCCCCGAGGCCCTGCGCAGCGAGCTCGCGGTCAAGCTGCGCGCCCTGCCGTTCGGGGACCGTGACGCGATCGTCGAGACCGTGCGGACGCGGCGTGCCGAGCATGCCGAGAAGCTCGCCTACTACGAGCTGAGCGCCAAGCGCTACTACCCCGACCCCGACGCCGTGCCCGACGACGAGGTCGGTGCGTGGCTCGTGCTGCGCGGCGGCATGCGCGCCGAGCGCACGGGCCTGGAGTGGTGCGACGAGATCCTTCAGACCCTCGGGGAGCGGTGAGCGCGGATGCCGATCACCAGCACCACCACGCCCAGCGTCATCGCCGTCACGATCAGCACGGCGTGCACCCAGAAGAACGCCTGCGGCGCGCTGTGCCAGTGCTCGCCCGCCCAGGCGCGGTCGTCGTCGGTCACGGCCTTGGCGAACCGCGGCCAGATGACGACGTTGAACAGACCGGCCAGCACGAGCAGCCGCGCCGAGAGCTTCGAGATCACCGGACCATCCCATCACGAGAGGCAGGCCTGACATGCAGGCGTTCCGCACCGCCGTCGAGGCGTGGGACTTCGAGGGGGTCGGTGAGCTGCTCGCCGACGACGTCGTGTTCCGCAGCCCCGTGGCCTTCAAGCCCTACGTCGGCAAGCCCGTCGTCCACGCCATCCTGCGCGCCGTCGGCCGGGTCTTCACCGACTTCCGCTACGTCGAGGAGACCCACGACGACGCCGGCCACAGCGTGCTGCGCTTCCGCACCCGGGTCGGCGACGTCGACGTCGAGGGCGCCGACTTCATCACCGCCACCGACGGCCTCGTCCGCGAGCTGACCGTCATGGTGCGCCCGCTGTCCGCGTCCAACGCCCTGGCCGCCGCGATGGCCGCCGAGTTCCCCCGCATCCAGGCCGAGGCGGCCGCCGAGACCCAGGAGACCCGATGAGCACCTCGCCGTACCCGCACCTGCTGAGTCCCCTCGACCTCGGCCACACGACGTTGCGCAACCGGGTCATCATGGGCTCGATCCACTCCAAGCTCGAGGACCGCGCCAAGGACCTCGACAAGTGGGCGGCGTACTTCGCCGAGCGCGCCAAGGGCGGCGTCGCGCTGTCGGTCACGGGCGGCATCTCGCCGAACCGCACGGGCTGGCTGCTGCCGTTCGGCGGCACCATGAACAGCACCCGCATCGCCGACCGTCACAAGGTCGTGACCGACGCGGTGCACGAGCACGACGGCAAGATCGCGATGCAGATCCTGCACGCGGGGCGCTACGGCTACCACCCGTTCATCAAGAGCGCGACGAGCCGCAAGTCGCCCATCACGCCGTTCAAGCCGCGCGCCATGAGCACGCGCGAGATCGACCGCACGGTGACCGACTTCGCCAAGGCGGCGCAGCTCGCCCGCCGCGCCGGCTACGACGGCGTCGAGATCATGGGCTCCGAGGGCTACCTGATCAACCAGATGATCACGGCTCGCACGAACGACCGCACCGACCAGTGGGGCGGCAGCGCCGAGAAGCGCATGCGGTTCCCGGTCGAGATCGTCGAGCGCACGCGCGAGCTCGCCGGCGACGACTTCATCGTCATGTACCGGATGAGCCTGCTCGACCTCGTGGACGACGCACAGTCCTGGGAGGAGACGATCGAGCTCGCGCACCGCCTCGAGGCGGCCGGCGTCTCGATCATCAACACCGGCATCGGCTGGCACGAGGCGCGCATCCCGACCATCGTCACGTCGGTGCCGCGCGCCGCTTTCGCGCCCCTGACCGGTCGCCTGCGCGAGGCGGTCGGCGTGCCGGTCGTCGCATCGAACCGCATCAACACCCCCGAGGTCGCCGAGCAGATCCTGGCCGACGGCCAAGCCGACCTGATCTCGATGGCCAGGCCACTGCTCGCCGACGCCGACTTCGTGCGCAAGGCCGAGGAGGGTCGCGCCGACGAGATCATCACGTGCATCGCCTGCAACCAGGCGTGCCTCGACCACACGTTCAAGAACCAGCGCGCGAGCTGCATGCTCAACCCGCGCGCCGGCTACGAGACCGAGCTCGTCCTGCTGCCGACCCGCACCGTCAAGCGCATCGCGGTCGTCGGCGCCGGTCCTGCCGGTCTCGCCGCAGCCGTCGAGCTCGCGGGACGCGGGCACGAGGTCGAGCTGTTCGAGGCCGAGCAGGAGATCGGCGGGCAGTTCAAGCTCGCGATGGAGATCCCCGGCAAGGAGGAGTTCAAGGAGACGATCCGCTACTACACGACGATGCTCGAGCGCCGCGGCGTCAAGGTCCACCTCGGCACGCGGGTGTCGGCGGACGACCTCACCGGCGGGGGTGCCGGGCCGCGGGCGGCAGAAGGAACAGTCTACGACGAGGTCGTGGTGGCCACGGGCGTCGAGCCGCGCGTCCCGGACGTCGAGGGCATCGAACACCCGAAGGTCGTCACGTACCAACAGGTCGTCGGCGAGCGTGTCCCCGTCGGCGAGACCGTCGCCGTCATGGGCGCCGGTGGCATCGGCTTCGACGTCAGCGAGTTCCTGCTGCACGAGCCGTACGAGTCCGTCGAGCACTGGATGGAGCGGTGGGGGGTCGTCGACCCGTCGCTCGAGGACGGCGGGGAGCGCGGTGGGCTCGGCACGAAGGTCAAGGCTCCCGCGCGCCGCACGGTCTACCTGCTCCAGCGCAAGACCAGCGACCTCGGCAAGGGCCTCGGCAAGACGACCGGCTGGGTGCACCGCCAGACCCTCAAGGACTCCGGCGTCGAGATGATCAAGGGCGTCACCTACGACCGCATCGACGACGACGGCCTGCACGTGACCGTGCGCGAGCACGAGAAGGCCGAGCCCGCCGAGATGCTCATCCGCGCCGACACGATCGTCCTGTGCACCGGGCAGGAGTCGGTCCGCGACCTGGTGGACGGGCTCGCCGCGGCGGGCGTCAGCCACCACGTCATCGGCGGCGCGGACGTGGCGGCCGAGCTCGACGCCAAGCGGGCGATCCGTCAGGCGACGGAGCTGGCCGCGACCCTCTAGTCCTGCTGCGGCACGCGGTAGCCGTGGAACCGCACCTCGCGGCGCCGCGTGAAGCCGAGCGCCTCGTAGACGCGCAGTGCCGCGGTGTTGTCGGTCGCCGCGTGCATGAACGGGCGGCGGCCCTGCGCGAGGATCCGTCGGGCCAGCTCGCCGACCAGGCGTGTCGCGAGACCCTCGCCGCGCGCCTCGGGCGCGGTGCAGACGCCGCTGATCTCGGTCCAGCCCGGCGGACGGAGACGTTCGCCAGCCATCGCGACCAGACGACCGTCGCGCCGGACCCCGAGGTAGGTGCCCATCCGGATCGTCTCGGGCCGGAACGGGCCGGGTCGCGTGGCCTCGACCAGCGCGGTCATGTCCGCGACGTCGCCGGGGCCGAGCACGAGGTGGTCGACCGGGTCGGCAGTGGGCGGCCCCGTCGTGGGCAGCTCTGTCGGGCCGACGAGCTGGACGCCGCGGAGCTCGAACACCGGCTCCCAGCCGGGCGGCTCGGCGACCGCGCTGAACAGGTCCGCGAACCCGCCCGGACCGAGCAGCGTCGCGAGGTCGTCCCAGTCCTCGGGCCGGTGCTCGACCGGCACCGCACCGAACGACGCGACCTCGCGCCGGTAGGCGACGGCGCGGCCGTGGAAGCGGGCGAGGTGGGCGTGCCCCGCCCGCAACGACTCCCCGACCGGGTCGTCGAGAACAGCAGCCCCCAGCACACGCCCACCCTAGTGACCCCTTCGAGCCACCCCTCGGACCCTGAGCTTGTCGAAGGGTCACCGGCCGTGGACGAGTGTCGAACATGTGTGTTATATTAGTTCACACGTTCGATAGACAGGCCGGTCGATGACACTTCTCCTCCAGGACACCCACCCCGTCGTGGCGTGCCTGGACGCGCTGGAGGCCGCACTAGACTCGTTGGACGCCCGGGCCTGGGAGGACCTTGCGCCCGGCGAGGTTCGGACCGAGACCGCACGACTGGGCCGGGTCGCCGCAAGGTTGGATGCTCAGCGTCTCGCGGCCGTACGAGCCCTCGAGAAGTCAGGGGCCGCGCGTGACGCCGGTGCAACGAGCACGGGCGATCTGATCGCGAAGGACTTCGGTGGCGACCGGCGCGCAGGTGACCGGCTGGTCAAGCGTGCGGAACGGCTCGAGTCCGCGACGCAGACCGAAGCCGCGCTCGCTGCGGGCAAGGTCACGGCCGATCAGGCCGACGTGATCGCGTCCGGTCTGGCGAAGCTCCCCGAGACCGCCACCGACGACCAGCGAAGCCTCGCCGAGCGGACCCTGCTCAAGGATGCCGAACGGTTCCGGTTGCCGGACCTGCGGCGTCGGACCGATCGGATCGTCGAGGTCTACC
>JALRCA010000237.1 GCA_023257515.1 Aeromicrobium sp. | reverse complement strand
GGTCGACATCGAGCCGAAGACCGGCCTCACCGGCGTCGAGGTGGTGTACACCAAGCTCCACGCGGGCGGGAAGTTCGGCGGTGGCTCCTACAACGCGACCGGCGGCCTGCACGGGGTCGGTGCATCCGTCGTCAACGCCCTGTCGGCGCGTCTCGACGTCGAGGTCGACAAGGACGGCGCGACGTGGGCGATGTCGTTCCGCCGGGGCGAGCCCGGCGTCTTCGACGGCGACGGCCCCACCTCGCACTTCACGCCCGACGGCACGCTGCACAAGCGCGGCCGGGTCAAGAAGACGGTCACTGGCACGAGGGTGCGCTACTGGGCCGATCCGCAGATCTTCATCAAGACGGCCGAGTTCTCCTACGGCGACCTGGTGGCGCGTGCTCGCCAGACCGCGTTCCTGGTGCCGGGGCTGTCGATCACGATCGAGGACCACCGCGGCGAGGAGCCACGCGAGGAGTCGTTCCGCTTCGACGGCGGCATCACCGAGTTCTGCGACTACCTGGCCTCCGACGAGCCCGTCACCGACGTGCTGCGACTGCAGGGGGAGGGCTCGTTCACCGAGACCGTCCCGGTCCTGGACGACAAGGGCCACATGACACCGCAGGAGGTCGAGCGCGAGCTCGGCGTCGACGTCGCCGTCCGCTGGGGCACGGGGTACGAGAGCTCGGTGCGGTCGTTCGTCAACATCATCGCCACTCCCAAGGGCGGGACGCACGTCAACGGGTTCGAGCGCGGGATGACCAAGACCTTCAACGACGTCCTCAAGACCACGCGCCTGCTCAAGTCGGGCGATCCCGACGTCATCAAGGACGACGTCCTCGAGGGCCTGACCGCCGTCGTGACCGTGCGCCTCGCGGAGCCGCAGTTCGAGGGTCAGACCAAGGAGGTGCTGGGCACACCGCCTGTCACCCGCCTGGTCAACCAGGTCGTCTCCCGCGAGCTCAAGGGCTTCCTGACCTCCACCAAGGCGGCCGAGAAGGCCAAGGCCCGTCTCGTCCTGCAGAAGGTCGTCGACGCCTCACGCACGCGCCTGGCCGCACGTCAGCAGCGCGACAACCAGCGGCGAAAGAACGCCCTCGAGTCGAGCGCGTTGCCGGCCAAGCTGGCCGACTGCCGCTCCAACGACGTCGAGCGCAGCGAGCTGTTCATCGTCGAGGGCGACTCCGCGCTCGGCACGGCCAAGTCGGCGCGCGACTCCGAGTTCCAGGCCCTGCTGCCGATCCGCGGCAAGATCCTGAACGTCCAGAAGGCCAGTGTCGGCGACATGCTCAAGAACGCCGAGTGCTCCTCGATCATCCAGGTCGTCGGCGCCGGCTCGGGACGCACGTTCGACCTCGACGCCTCGCGCTACGGACGCATCATCTTCATGGCCGACGCCGACTCCGACGGCGCGCACATCCGTTGCCTGCTGGCGACTCTCTTCTTCCGCTACATGACGCCGCTCGTCGAGGCCGGCCGCGTGTTCACCGCCGTTCCGCCCCTGCACCGCATCGAGCTGGTCAACCCCAAGAAGCCCCCGGCGGGAAAGAAGCATGTCGCCGGGGGTGCCCTCAGCCAGGACAAGTACGTCTACACCTACAGCGACGCCGAGCTGCAGCGGGTGCTCGCCGACCTCAAGCGTCGCAACGTCCGCTGGAAGGACCCGGTGCAGCGCTACAAGGGCCTGGGCGAGATGGACGCCGACCAGCTGGCCGAGACCACGATGGACCCACGCCACCGCACCCTGCGCCGCCTCACGGTCGACGACGCCGAGCGTGCGACGGCCGTCTTCGAGCTGCTCATGGGCAACGAGGTCGCGCCCCGCAAGGAGTTCATCGTCCAGAGCGCCTACGACCTCGACGCCGAACGCATCGATGCCTGAGCCTCGCTACGATCGGCCCTCGTGAGCGACATCAGCGACCCGGGCGGGGCCGGGCGGGGGGATCGACGTCGGACGCGCAAGGCGGTCGACGGGGCCTATGCCGAGGGGCGGATCACGTCGGCGGACCGTGCGTTGCGGATGCAGCAGATCGAGGCGGCCTCGACCAAGGGTGATCTCGCCATGATCGTGCGCGACCTGGCCGGTCCGCTGCCGAACGATCGGCCGGCACCCCGACCGGTGGCACCGCCGGTCCCGCCGCAGGCACGTCCGACGCCGCCCTCGCCGGGTCCTGCGCCGTCGACGTTCTCGAACGCACGCGACCAAGCGCGTGAACGGCTGCAGCAGTCGCTGCCACCCGGGGTCACCTTGCCCAGGGTCCAGGCGACGGGGCGGAGCAATCCCGTCAAGGTCGTGATCCTGGTCGTGGTCCTGCTGGTGGCCCTGCCGTGCGTCTTCGGCGTCATCGGCCTGGTGTCGTCGATCTCGTCGTCGGACCGCGACCGCCCCCGATCCTCCGTCTCGCCGTCGGCCGCCGCCGACCTGGTGGCCGGCACCTCCTACGATCCTGCGACGTGGCGCCGGTTCGTCGCCGACCTGAAGGACGAGTACGGCGACGACGTCGAGGTGTGGTCGATGTTCGCCTATCCGGAGCGCTACTCCGGCTACGTCGTGGTCGAGGGCGACCTCAGCCAGTTCGTGACGTGGCAGGACGGCCGCCTGGGCAACACCCTGGATCCACGCGACAACGAGGGGGACACCGATCCCATCCCGATCGACGACATCGACCCCGGCGTGTTCCGCAAGGTCGCCCAGGCTGCGGTCGACGAGGCAGGGTCGAGCACCCTGCGCTCGCTCTACGTCTACGTCAAGCCGACGAGCTTCGACGACACGTTCTACCGGGGGTCGGCCAGCCGCGAGGGCTCGTCCGGGTCGGTCTCGTTCGACGAGGACGGCAACCGGATCGCCCGCTGAAACTCCGTCAGACGACCTGGCGCAGCAGACCCGTGTCGACGTCGTAGATGAAGCCACCGACGCTGATGTCGTCGGGGACGAGCGGGTGCGAGGTGACCTTGTGCACGTCGCCACGGATCGTCGACTCCTGGTCGTCGATCGCGCCGAGCTCCATCCACGTGGCGTCGACGCCCGTCCGCTCCTCGATCCGGCGGTGCAGCTCCTCCTCGGAGGCGGACGCCATGGCACACCGGGTGTGCTGGATGACCATGACGCGCTTGACTTGCAGGAGCGTGATGCCGAGGACGGTCGCCACGAGCACCCGCTCGGTGACGCGGCCGCCGGGGTTGCGCAGGATCTTGGCGTCGCCCGGCTCGAGGCCGATCATGTTCAGCGGGTCGATGCGCGAGTCCATGCACGTGACCATGGCGACGCCGGCCTTGGCGACGCCGTCGAAGCCGTGCAGGTCAAAGGTCTCGGCGAAGGCGCTGTTGGCGCTGAGGAGGTCGTCGAAGTCGCTCACGGCGATGAGAGTAGTCGGCGTCGACGTTTCAGCAACATGAGTGAGAGCACAGCCGCGAGCACCGAGCAGATCGCGGCACCCTGGAACACCGCATGGAGCTGGGAGATCCCGGCGTCTCGCACGGCGTCGCGGTAGGCCTGACAGGCCGTGGCCTGCCCGTCGCAGAGCTCACCGGCCGTCGGGATGCGCGCCGACGCGGCGTAGAACGCGCGAAGGCCGATCGCGGTGAGGGCTGAGATGCCGATGAGCATGCCGATCATGCGGGCCACGACGAGCAACGCGCTGGCCACGCCGTGGACGGCGTCGTCGGTGTGCTCGAGCAGCGCCGCGTTGACCGGCGCGATCGCCAGACCGAAGCCGAGTCCTGCGGCCACGAGCGAGAGCGTCTCGATCGGATGGGTCAGGGACTGGGCGTCCCACGTGCTCATGTGCCAGAACGCGGCCGCGCTCACGAGCATCGAGCCGCTCGTGAGCACGGCTGCGCCCGTGCGTCGGACGAGCCAACCCCCGAGGACAGCCCCGATCGGCAGGGCGACGAGGAACCTCACCAGCACGAGGGCCGCGTCGAGCTGGGAGTCGCGGTGCACGGTGAGCCGGGCGAAGAAGGGGATGTCGACCAGCGCCGCGATGAGGGCTGCGCCGATGAAGAACGACACGACGAGCGCGCCCCAGGCCGGGCGCGCCGCGAGTGCGCGGCGGGGGAGCAGAGGACGTGGCGCGACGCGCTGGCGCCACACGAAACCGACGAGCGCGGCGGTCGCGACCGGCAGGAGCCACCACGCGTCCGCCGGCAGCTCCGCGCGTTCGGGATCGGCCGAGGCGAAGGCGACGACGAGTGCCCCGAGGGCGATGGTCAGGAAGGCGGCGCCGAGCAGGTCCGTGCTCCGCGCGACCTCGCCGAACGCACGACGGTCGACGAGTGGGCGGCGTGCCGTGGCCTCGCGCGCGAGGAACAGCACGAGCAGCCCGTAGGTGACGAGCGCCATCGGCGTGAGCCACCGCGACTCCCCGGCGACCGGGAGGAACGCGAGTCCGGTCGTGACGCCCTCGGTGAGTCGAGCCGGCTGGAGCATCGTGAGGCACAGGGCGGTCAGCAGGAGGGCGAGGATCGCCCCGCCCATCACGTCGGGTGGACCGGAGCGCACGGGTCGGGTGTGTGGCTCGTCAGCAGCCCTGGCCCTGAGCACGAGCAGAGCCGCTCCGAGCACGAGGCCGACGGCCGCGTTGAGCCAGAAGATGTCGCGCCAGCTGCCGAAGGCGAGCACGACGGCGCCGTAGAGCGGCCCGAGCACGCTGCCGAGCTCCTGGACGGCACCCACCACGCCAAGAGGCAGACCGCGTCGCTCCGGCGGCCACAGGTCGGCCACGAGGGCGAGCGTGGGCGGGATCAGACCGCCGCCTCCCACTCCCTGCAGGAGGCGGCCCGTGACCATCGACGGCAGGTCGTACGCCGCCGCCGTGACGACCGAGCCCACGGCGAAGACCACCAGGCAGCCGAGCAGGACCGGCACCCGGCCGCGCAGGTCGGCGATGCGACCGATGAGGGGCAGGACCGCGACGTAGCCGAGCAGGAAGCCCGAGATGACCGGGGCGGCCCGCTGGATCTCCTCGACCTCGAGCCCGACGGTCGTCATCATGTCGGGCAGGGCCAGGACGACGACATAGGTGTCCGCTGCCGCGAACCCGATGGCCACCGCCGCGAGGGCCAGCAGCCATCGCGACGCCTGCGGGACGGTCTCAGCTCCCGCCGACACGCTTGGGTGGCTCGATCGAGACGGACTTCGCGGACGGCGTCAGGCGCACGACGTAGGTGACGTCGGGCGACCCGGCGTAGAAGGGCCCCGTGATCCTGGCGTCGCGCAACACGTCGTCCTCGTCCAGGCGGTAGGTGACCGAGAAGTCGCCGGCGCGATCCGCCGCCTCGAGGTAACGCTGGACGACCCGCCCGTCGAGGGTGCCGGAGATCGTGGTCAGGACGTCGGACCCGTCGCGCGAGCGCTTGCCCTGCTTCAGGGCGGTCGTCTCGCCCAGGATCGTGGCGAGTCCCTCGCCCGGCCGGCCCACCAGCGCGGCCGGGTCCGGGGCCTTGAGGGTCGACGGGTTGATCGTCAGGAAGACGGGCGCGAAGCCGGTCTTGGCGTAGACCTTGCCATCGGTGGCGACCACGTCGGCGCCGATGCTGGCGCCACCGGAGACCACCGAGACCTTGCCTTGGAACGCCGGCTGGTGGGTGCCGACGCCGGTGGCCGACTTGAGGCCGCTCACTCCGGCCGGCACCTGGTCGGTCGTGAGGGAGACCTTGAGGCTCTTCGCGTCGGCGATGGCCTTCTCGGCGGCGTCCAGACGCTTGGACAGCTCCGTCGTGGACTGCTTCGGGTCGTCGCCGGTGCAGCCGGAGACGAGCACGGCCAGTGCCAGTGCGGGGACGGTCAGGGCGAGGCGGGTGCGCACGCGGTCAGTGTGTCACGCGGTCGTCGTCCCGGCAGGGACGCGAGCGCCGGGGAGCTCGGCCGGAGGGCCGGCGACCGCCAGCACGGGTTGCGCGGGTGGCACGCCGGAGCCGTCACGACGGCCGGTGGGCTCGGGGAGCTCGACCGCGCTGCCGGACGTGGCGCACGCGATCGGCAGGCCGTCGCCCACCCACGCCAAGATCAGGCCGTCCTCGCCCTTGAGCAGGCGCTGGCAGCGCACGCCGCCCGTGGCGCGACCCTTGGCGGGGTAGACGGCGAGCGGGCTCACCTTGGCGGCACCGGTCTGCGTGCCCGGCAGGGCGTCGCCCGACCCGGCGATCGTGACGACGTGAGCGGAGTCGACGTCGTGGACGACGCCGAAGGACACGACCCGGGCACCGGGCGCGACCTTGACCCCCGCGACGCCGCCACCGCCGCGGCCCTGCGGGCGTACGAGGGAGGCGGAGAACCGCAGCAGCTGGGCATCGGACGTGACGAACACGAGCTCCTCGTCGCCCGTCGTGAGCGGGGCGAGCGAGACGACCTCGTCGCCGTCGGCGAGCGCGACGATCTCCCACTCGTCGCGGCTCAGGTGGTCGGGCTTGACCCGCTTGACGACCCCCTGGCGCGTGCCGAGCGCGACCCCGGGGCCGTCCTCGTCGAACGTCATGAGGCCGACCGGCGGGTGGTCGAGCGCGACGAGCTCACGCAGGGGGATGCCGCCCTGCAGGCTCGGGGACTGGGCGGTGCCCGGCAGCGTCGGCACGTCGACGACGTTGAGCCGTCGGACCACACCGTCGCTCGTGACGAGTCCGACCTGCCCGAGCGCGGTCGCGCGCACGGCGGACACGACGACGTCGTGCTTGGCGCGTCGACCGACCGGTCCGAGGGGGTCGTCGTCGGTGGTACGAGCCAGCAGCCCGGTGGCCGACAACAGCACCCAGCACGGGTCGTCGGCCACCTCGAGCGGCTGCTTGGCGGTGACGGTCTGGCCGGCGGACTCCAGCAGCACCGTGCGTCGCGGCGTGCCGAACGTCTGGGCGACCTCGTCGAGCTCGTCGCGCACGACGCCACGCAGGACGGCGTCGTCGGCGAGGATCTCATCGAGCCGCGCGATCGCGGCCCGCAGGTCGTCGGCCTCGCGCTCGAGCTCGATGCGCGAGTACTTGGTCAGGCTGCCGAGCGTGCGGTCGAGGATGAACTCGGCCTGCAGGTCCGACAGGTCGAACACGGAGGTGAGCCGCTCCTTGGCCTGACCGCGGTTGTCGCTGCTGCGGATCAGCTGGATGACCTCGTCGATGTCGAGGATCGCGACGAGCAGTCCCTCGACGAGGTGCAGCCGGTCGGCGGCCTTGCGGCGACGGAACTGGCTGCGCCGACGTACGACGTCGTAGCGGTGCCCCAGGAAGACCTCGAGCATCTCCTTGAGTCCGAGCGTGCGGGGCTGGCCCTCGACGAGCGAGACGGCGTTGATCGAGAACGACGTCTCGAGCGGGGTCGACTTGTAGAGCTGCTCCAGCAGCGCCTCGGGAACGATGCCGTTCTTGACCTCGATGACGAGGTTGAGCCCGCGGTTGCGGTCGCTCAGGTTCTTGACGTCGACGATGCCCTGCAGCTTCTTGGCCTGCACGAGTTTCTTGATGGCCTCGATGACCTTCTCGGGCCCGACGTTGTAGGGCAGCTCGGTGACGACGATGCCCTTGCGGCGGGGCGTGACGTTCTCGATGCGGGCCGTCGCGCGCATGCGGAACGAGCCGTTGCCGGTGGCGTAGGCGTCGCGGATGCCGTCGAGCCCCACGATCTTGCCGCCGGTGGGCAGGTCGGGGCCGGGCACGAACTTCATGAGGTCGTCGAGGTCGGCGGCCGGGTGGTCGATGAGGTGCCGCAGTGCTTGCACGACCTCGACCAGGTTGTGCGGGGCGATGTTGGTGGCCATGCCGACCGCGATGCCCGACGCGCCGTTGACGAGCAGGTTGGGGATCGCGGCGGGCAGCACCTCGGGCTCGAGCTCGCGGCCGTCGTAGTTGGGCCGGAAGTCGACGGTCTCCTCGTCGAGCGAGGCGGTCATGGCCTCGGCCGCGGAGTCCATGCGGCACTCGGTGTAGCGCATGGCAGCCGGCGGGTCGTCCGGCGAGCCGAAGTTGCCGTGGCCGTCGACGAGCGGCAGACGCATCGACCACGGCTGGACCAGGCGCACGAGGGCGTCGTAGATCGCGCCGTCGCCGTGGGGGTGCAGACGGCCCATGACCTCGCCGACGACGCGCGCGCTCTTGACGTGACCG
>JALRCA010000230.1 GCA_023257515.1 Aeromicrobium sp. | reverse complement strand
CGATCCCCAGGACGTCGGACCCCAGGACGCCTGCGGTGTCTTCGGTGTCTGGGCTCCGGGCGAGGAGGTCGCCAAGCTCACCTACTACGGCCTCTACGCGTTGCAGCACCGCGGCCAGGAGTCCGCCGGCATCGCCGTCAGCAACGGCAAGCAGATCCTCGTCTACAAGGACATGGGACTCGTCTCGCAGGTCTTCGACGAGTCGACGCTCGAGTCCCTCGTCGGTCAGATCGCGATCGGCCACGCCCGCTACAGCACCACCGGCGCGAGCGTGTGGCAGAACGCGCAGCCGACCTTCCGGCCGACTCCCACCGGGTCCGTGGCCCTCGGTCACAACGGCAACCTGACCAACACCGCCGACCTGGTCGAGCTGCTCAAGGAGCGCACCGAGGGACGCGAGGCGGGTCGCCACGGCAAGGCCGAGACCGCCACCTCCGACACCGCCGTCATGGCCAGCCTGCTCGCCTCGTACGACGACCGTTCGGTCGAGGAGGCGGCGCTCGAGGTCCTGCCCCACCTGCGAGGCGCGTTCTCGCTCGTGTTCATGGACGAGGGCACGCTCTACGCCGCACGCGACCCGCAGGGCGTACGGCCGCTCGTGCTCGGTCGCCTCGACCGCGGCTGGGTCGTGGCCTCCGAGACCGCCGCGCTCGACATCGTCGGCGCGTCCTACATCCGCGAGGTCGAGCCCGGCGAGTTCGTCGCGATCGACGAGGCCGGGCTGCGCAGCGAGCGCTTCGCCGCGGCAGAGCCCAAGGGCTGCATCTTCGAGTACGTCTACCTGGCGCGGCCCGACACCACGATCAACGACCAGCGCGTGTTCTCGGTGCGCTCCGAGATCGGTCGGCGACTCGCCCGCGAGAACCCGGTCGAGGCCGACCTCGTCATCCCGGTCCCGGAGTCCGGCACGCCTGCCGCGATCGGTTACGCCGAGGAGTCCGGCATCCCGTTCGGTCACGGGCTGGTCAAGAACGCCTACGTCGGGCGCACGTTCATCCAGCCGTCCCAGACGATCCGGCAGCTGGGCATCCGGCTCAAGCTCAACCCGCTGCGCGACGTCATCGCGGGCAAGCGGCTCGTGGTCGTCGACGACTCGATCGTCCGCGGCAACACCCAGCGGGCCCTCGTGCGCATGCTGCGCGAGTTCGGCGCCGCTGAGGTCCACGTCCGGATCTCGAGCCCGCCGGTCAAGTGGCCCTGCTTCTACGGCATCGACTTCGCCTCGCGCGCCGAGCTGATCGCGAACGGCATCAGCGTCGAGGAGATCTGCCGGTCGATCGGTGCCGACTCCCTGGCCTACGTCGAGCTCGACGAGCTGGTCGAGGCCACGGGGGTGCCCAAGGAACGACTGTGCCGGGCGTGCTTCGACGGCATCTACCCGATCGCCCTGCCGGAGGACGACCTGATCGGCAAGCACCTGCTCGAGCAGGACACGCTGCCGCTCGAGGTCATCCAGTGAGCGGCACGTCCTACGCCGCGGCCGGCGTCTCGATCGAGGCGGGCGACCGCGCGGTCGAGCTCATGAAGGAGTGGGTCGAGAAGGCCCGACGTCCCGAGGTCGTCGGCGGCATCGGCGGGTTCGCCGGACTGTTCGACGCCACGGCGCTCAAGGACTACCGACGGCCGCTCCTCGCGACCTCGGCCGACGGCGTCGGCACCAAGGTCGCGATCGCGCAGGCCCTCGACGTCCACGACACGATCGGCTACGACCTCGTCGGCATGCTCGTCGACGACCTCGTCGTCTGCGGCGCCGAGCCGCTGTTCCTGACCGACTACATCGCGACCGGCAAGGTCGTGCCCGAGCGCATCGCCGCCGTGGTCAAGGGCATCGCCCAGGCCTGCGCCGAGGCGGGGACGGCGCTGCTGGGCGGCGAGACCGCCGAGCACCCCGGTCTGCTGGGACCCGACGAGTACGACGTCGCCGGCTCGACGACGGGGGTCGTCGAGGCCGATCAGGTCCTCGGCGCCGAGCTGGTGCGTCCCGGTGACGTCGTCGTCGCGATGGCGTCCTCGGGCCTGCACTCCAACGGCTACTCGCTCGTGCGCCACGTGCTGCTGGAGCGAGCCGGCTGGGCGCTCGACCGCGAGGTCGCCGAGCTGGGCGGCGCCCTCGGGCCCGCCCTGCTCACGCCGACCCGGCTCTACACGTTGCCCTGCCTGGCCCTCGCACGCGAGCTCGAGGTCCATGCGATGTCGCACGTCACCGGCGGCGGTCTCGCCGCCAACCTCGAGCGCGTCGTGCCCGAAGGCGTCTCGGTGCGGGTCGACCGCGCCACGTGGACGCGCCCGGCGATCTTCGACGTCGTCGCCGACGTCGGACCGGTCGCACAGGCCGACCTGGAGCAGGCGCTCAACATCGGCGTCGGCATGGTCGCGCTCGTCGCGCCCGACGACGCCGACGCCGCGGTCAGGCTCCTGGGCTCCCACGGCGTCGACGCCTGGATCGCCGGAGACGTCGCCGAGGCGGGAGTCCACGGCGTCGGTGGGACCGTCACGCTCACCGGCTCACACGCCTGAACGCGTTCGTCCGTCGAGTCGTGCGTCAGCGCACGCCCTCGAGCAGGCGACGCATCTTCGGCGCGAACTCCCGGGCGGACTCGCCCTGCGTCGACCTCGTCGAGGCTGAGGTCGGTCGGGTGCAGTTGATGCCCGAGGGCACGGAGCCCGTCAGGTAGCGCAGCGCGGACTTGAAGTCGTCGCAGCGCTCGACGTCCTCGGCAGGGTCGACGGCGTAACCGATCGCCGCGTCGACCCGTCCCATGTCGAGGGCGTCGGCCAGCGGGTTGATGTTGCGCGCGACGGTCCAGTACCAGCGGGCGATGGGGGCGCTGTACTGCAGCGACTTGGCCAGCGTGGGGTTGCCCGTCAGGTTGATCCCGAAATACGAGCCGGCGCTCGTGTAGTTGGCCGAGCCGGTCAGCTGGATGTAGCCGCGACCCGTGTAGGTCGAGCCCGTGCCCTGGTCGGCGTTGTAGCGGAACGTGCTCTCGTTCGCGAGCGTCGCCAGGAACGCCGCCTTGCGAGCGGGCGTCGTGATGCTCGCGCGCTGCATCTCGGCGTTGAGGCTCGGCAGGCCCTCCTGCACGATCGACTGCGTGCCGACCTTGCCCGGGAACATGGCGGTCAGATCGGCGTAGGTGACGTCACCGCCGCTCGGCGGCGGCGTGGAGCCGCACTCCGGGATGTTCGGCAGCTTGCTCTCCGGCACGTCGACGTACGAGACCGTCACGTAGCCGCCCTTGCTGGGCACGTGCGCCCACCAGCTGCTGGAGTGACCGTCGACCGTGACGGTGTCGCCCTGCTTCTGGCAGTCGACGCTGATGGACTCGGCAGTCCCGAGCGTGGCGACGACGGCCGACGACGTCGAGGCGTCGGCACGGACACGGACGCCGCTGCCGTAGGTGGGGAACACCGTGTCGGCGGCGGCCGGTGCCGCGGTCAGCAGTCGTGCTGCGACGGCGACGGCGGCTGCGGACGCCAGGAGTGATGGGCGAAAGCTCAGCTTCATGGGTTGTCTCCTTCTCGACCCCGAGCTCGATGGTGGACGCCTTCCAACCTCACAGGACCGGGTGCAGATGGCAACCACGGGCACATGGACACCGGATGACGTGACGCGCGCCACACCGGTGGGCCGGTCCGCGCGCTCCACCGGGTATTCGGTAGGCTGGTCAGCACGACATACTCACTATTTCTGTGCGAGGGGGTCGGACCCATGGGGCGCGGCCGTGCTAAGGCAAAGCAGACGAAGGTTGCACGCAACCTCAAGTACCGGACTTTTGATCCGGACTTCGGGAACCTGCAACGAGAGCTCCACGGCGAAGAAGGTGAGCCGATTCCGGAGCAGTACTCCGATCTCGCCGAGAACTACGAGGACCCAGCCGCGAGCTGAGTCCTCGGCGCCTGCGAGCGCGTGAGCGACGTCGTTCCTCGACCGATCAGGTCGTCCGGCGATCCGTCGTGCCCGCAGGCCGATCGGTGCGCGGTTCCCGCGCCCGCAGCCGCGACTGCCGGGGCGCAGGAACCGGACGCGAACCGTGTCAGCGCGACAGGTGGATCTGCTGCAGCCGGCCCACGTCGTGCATGCGTTGCTCGGCCTGACGGTCGGCGGCCTCGGCCGTCGTGATCGACTCGGTGGCCGCGCGCTCCAGCACCGCCAGCGTCGTGTCGAAGATTCCCGTGGCGCGGGCCTTGGCGCGCTCGAACGAGAAGCCCTGGGGGTCGAGCTCGTCGGCCACCTGGATCACGCCGCCGGCGTTGACGCAGTAGTCGGGCGCGTACGTGATGCCCTTCTCGGTCAGCAGCTTGGCGGTGCCGTCGTGGGCGAGCTGGTTGTTGGCGCCACCGCACACGATCGAGGCCGAGAGCGTCGAGACCGCCTCGTCGGTCAGGGCGTGGCCGAGGGCGCACGGAGCGTAGACGTCGAGCTGCTCGGCGACCAACGCCTCGGTCGAGCCGACGACGCGGACGGCCGGGTGCTTGGCGCGCACCAGGTCGAGAGCAGCAGCGTCGACGTCGGTGACGACGACGGTGGCGTCCTCGCCGACCAGGTGGTCGACCAGGTGCTTGCCGACCTTGCCCACGCCGGCCACGCCGACGGTGCGACCCGCGAGTGACGCGTCGCCCCACACGTGCTGCGCGCTCGCGCGCATGCCCTGGTACACGCCGAACGCGGTCAGCACGGAGGAGTCGCCGGCGCCGCCGTGCTCGACGGTCCGGCCGGTGACGTAGCTCGTCTCGCGCGCGATGACGTCCATGTCGGGGCTGAACGTGCCCACGTCGCACGCCGTGAAGTAGCGGCCGCCGAGCGTCTCGACGAACCGGCCGTAGGCCCGCAGCAGGGCCTCGGTCTTGAGCGTCCGCGGGTCGCCGAGGATGACGGCCTTGCCGCCACCGAGGTCGAGCCCGGCGAGCGCGTTCTTGTAGGCCATGCCCTGGCTCAGGTCCAGCACGTCGGCGAGTGCCTCGGCCTCGCTCGCGTACGGGTAGAAACGGGTGCCGCCGAGTCCTGGGCCGAGAGCGGTCGAGTGCAGCGCGATGATCGCGCGCAGGCCGCTGGCCTCGTCGTGGCAGAAGACGACTTGTTCATGGCGATGGGCGAAGATGGTCGGAGCAGGCGATGCAGTGGTCACGGTGGTGCTTCCTGTCGATGGTCCGGACGCGCGCGGGTGGGCACGTCCCCTGAAGTGCCCGCGGGGGTGGTGCGGGATGGCTGCGATGCTACTCGTCGGCGGCGGCCGCGGACAGGTCGACGGCGTACAGCTCGGTGGGCCTGCCGACCCCCTTGAGCTCGACCTCGCCCTCCAGCTGGCACGGCACGACGTCGCGCGTGAGCAGCCACGTCGATCGGCTCAACAGGATGCCGCCGCTCGGGCAGTGGGTCTGGATGCGTGCCGCGAGGTTGACGCCCCGTCCGAGGGCCGCATACTTGCGCCGGCCACCGGTCCCGACGTTGCCCACCGTCACGATGCCGGTGTTGATGCCCATGCGAACCTCGAAGACCGCGTCGATGCCGGCCGCTTCCCACGACGCGTTGAGCCGGGCGACCGCACGCTGCATCTCGACCGCCATCCGCGTCGCTCGCACGGCGTGGTCGCGGTCGTCCGTGGCGGTCGGGGCGCCGAAGAAGATCAGCACCGCGTCGCCGATGAGCTCGTCAATCGTGCCGTCGTACTTCTCGGCGATGCGCGTCATCTCGGAGAAGTAGTCGTCGAGGACGTGGGCGAGCTCCTCCGGCTCCATCCGGTCGGTCGTCTCGGTGAAGGTGACGACGTCGGAGAAGAAGATCGTGAGCTTGCGTCGTTCGAGGGCGGTGGCCCGCGGGCCGCTCGCCAGGACCGCGTCGGCGACCTGCGCCGGCACGTACGTCCGGATGAGCTCATGGGTGCGGATCAGGGACTCGCGCTGGTCCTCGAGGATCGCCAGGACGGTGAACGACAGCACCGAGGTGACGAACGTGAAGGCGACGAGCGGGATGGCGCTGCCGAGCGACGCCTGCCAGCTGCCCAGGAGGGTGTCCGACAAGGGCGCGAGGGCCGGCGCGAGGCTCCAGCCCGCAAGGTGCTGACCCGTTTGGAGCAGGACGACGAGACCGGCGGTCGTCACCGCACACACGAGCGCGCGGCGCCGGTCGAGGACGATGGCGACGAGGATGATCCAGACGAGGGGGATCGCGAGGAACGGGGTGGCCCAGACGCCGAACCCGTAGGCCATCGCGACGGCGCAGACGGTGTACCCGGTCGCCGCGGTCGTCATGGCAGCGCGCGATGCCCGCGTGAGGCCGTCCGGGTCGCGTCGGGCCAGCACGAGCAGGACCGCGGCCATGAGGACGATGAAGGAGCAGATCGCGATCATCATCGCGCTCCACGTGACCCGCTCGGTGTATCCCGATGGCAGCAGCACGGCCGCGCTCAGCGAGGTCGTCAGCACGTGTCCGGCGGCGAAGACGGCCATCAGCACCGCGGCGCGGTCGACGACCGGCCGGTCCAGGTAGGCCGTGGCGAGGCCGGTGAGACGGCCGTGCCGGGTGGCGGTCATGCCCGCACCCTAGGGAGGCCACGCCGTGTCGCGCGGCGGATTGCTCAATCCCGTGGCGGTCGCACCCTGCGGGCGAGGCTCTTGTCCATCCGACGGATCTGCGGAGTGACCACCCGCGTCAGGACGCCCGGCAGGACCGACATGCCGGCCTGGCCGACCGCTCCGCCGAGACTCGTGACGCGGGTCGGCCGGTTGACGGTCGCCGTGACGAGCCAGGCGCCGGCCTTCGACGCGGTCATCATCGGCATCGCCGCGTAGATCGCTGTCGCGCCCGACATCTCGGTACGCACCATCGGGAAGTACACGACGGTCGTCGTGATGCCGCGGTGCCCTTCCTCGGCCAGCAGCGAGCGGGCGTACGACTCCAGGGCGCTCTTGCTCGCGAGGTATGCCGAGAACAGCGGGATCGGCACCTGCGTCGACATCGTCGAGCTGAACACGACGTGGCCTCGCCCTCGCTCGATCATCGACGGCAGCAGCGCGTGCGTGAGGCGGACCGCGCCGAGGTAGTTGACCGCCATGACGCGCTCGTGGTCGTGCAGCCGGTCGAGGGAGTCGCGGATGGACCGTCGGATGGACCGACCTGCGTTGTTGACGAGGACGTCGACGTGGCCGTGCTCCCCGAGCACGTCCTCGGCGACGGCGCGCACCGAGTCCTCGTCGGTGAGGTCGACGGGGTGCACGGTCGCCGTCCCGCCGGCGGAGCGGACCCGGTCGGCGACGGCATCGAGCTCGTCGGCACGCCGTGCGAGAAGGGCGACGGTCCAGCCGAGTCCGCCGAGCTGTACGGCGGCCTCCGCGCCGATCCCACTCGAAGCGCCGGTGACCACGACGACGCCGGGCCCGCCGCGGGTCACGATTCGCTCCGGTTCGCGTCGACGAGCAGGGCGCCGACGAGCCGACCGACTCGCCGGGCCATCTGCTCGGCGCCCTGGTCGGGGTGGGCGACCCACCAGTCCATCAGCGAGTCGACGATGCCGAGCCAGGTCGCGGTCATCGCCGACACGTCGAGCTCGTCGGTCACGCCGGCGAGGGCGAGCAGCTCGTGGACCCCCTCGTGCGCGAGCTTGTCGATCCGCGCGGTGTGCTGGGCGACGACGTCGGCCACCCGCCCCGTCGTGGGTGCCGTGCGATCGTGCAGGAGCCGCCACACGTGCCGCCGGTCCTCGAGCACGGCGAACATGCCCTCCATGGTCCGCAGGCCGCGCTCGATGCCGACCGCGTCGCCGCGGGCGATCCGCTCGATCTCGTCGGCGAGCAGGGACCCGGCAGCGTCGAGGCAGGCGGCGTAGAGACCCTCCTTGGAGCCGAAGTAGTTGTAGACGAGCGGCTTGGAGATGCCCGCCTCGCGTGCGACGTCGGCGACGTTGGTCGCGGCGAACCCGGCGGTGCCGAACGCGACCGACGCGAGCTGCAGGATCTCCTGCTCACGCTCGACGCGGGGGACTCCCTTGGTGCCGGCGCCGCTCGCCCTCTTGGTCCCGGTGGTCACGTCACGACCCTAGACCATGATATGAACTGGTGGTAACTTACCCAGAAGTCAATTCATGAAGACCCACGGAGGCGCGCTCGATGGACGACCTGCTCGACCCCCTCAAGAACCCGGTCACGTACGCCGCACCGTTCTTCGTGCTGACGATCCTGATCGAGATGGCGGCCCTGCGCTGGCTCGACCACGACGACAACACGACCGGCTACGCGCTCAAGGACGCGCGCACCTCGATCTCGATGGGCGTGCTGTCGCTCGTGTTCCTGACCGCGTTCAAGGTCGTGACGTTCTTCGGCTTCGTGGCGGTGTACGCCTACCTCGCGCCGTTCCACCTGCCGACCGACACCTGGTGGTACTGGGTCCTCGTCGTGCTGGGCGTCGACCTCGGCTACTACTGGCACCACCGGTTCAGCCACCGCGTGCGGATCGCCTGGGCCGGGCACCAGGCGCACCACTCGAGCGAGTTCATGAACTTCGGCACCGCCTTGCGGCAGAAGTGGAACCCCTGGTTCGAGTTCTTCTTCTGGTTGCCCCTGCCGCTGCTGGGCTTCGCGCCCTGGACGCTCTACGTCGCGTTCGGGTTCAACCTGATCTTCCAGTTCTACGTGCACACCGAGCTGGTCGGGAAGCTGCCGCGACCGGTCGAGCTGATCTTCAACACGCCGTCGCACCACCGCGTGCACCACGGCAGCGACCCCGAGTACCTCGACAAGAACTACGGCGGGATCCTCATCGTCTGGGACCGCTTGTTCGGCAGCTTCGCCGAGGAGAAGCACCGGCCGACGTACGGGCTCACCAAGCAGGTCGACACCTACAACCTGCTCAAGCTCCAGTACGGCGACTACGTGCAGATCGCGCGCGACGTGCGCGGCACGGACCGCTGGCGCCACAAGCTCGGCTACCTGTTCGGGCCGCCAGGGTGGGAGCCACCTCGCGAGCACGAGGACGACCCGGTGCTGCCGCGGCGGTGAGCGCGGCCCGGCCGGAGGACGCAGTCTGAGGGGTTTTGGTCGCCACGGCGACCGTGATCCCTCTGGGTGGGTCGGTCCAGGACGCAGGGTGAGGGCATGAGGCTGCTGGAGCGACGGCGAACCCTCAGATTGCGTCCAGCCGGGTCGTCCGTCAGGCCGGGTCGAGCGCGGACTTGACCGGCACGAGCTTGGCCTCGGACTCGGCGAGCTCGTCGGCCGGCACCGAGTCCGCGACGATGCCGCAGCCGGCGAACAGTCGCACCGTGGTGCCGTCCCGGCCGACCTGCGCCGAGCGCAGGCCGATGGCCCACTCGCCGTCGCCCCGGGCATCGATCCAGCCGACCGGGCCCGCGAAACGGCCACGGTCCAGGCCCTCGATCTCGTCGATGAGAGCGACGGCGTCGCGGGTGGGCGTGCCACCGACGGCGGCCGACGGGTGCAGTGAGGCGACCAGGTCGAGTGCCGTCGCCGCGTCGCTCACGACGCCCGTCACGTCGGTCGCGAGGTGCATGACGTTGGGCAGGTGCAGCACGAACGGCGCCTCGGGCACGTTGGTGCTCGTGCAGTGCGGAGTGAGGGCATCGGCGACCGAGCGCACGGCGTACTCGTGCTCCTCGAGGTCCTTGCTCGAGCGCGCGAGCTTGGCGGCCAGGGCCAGGTCGCGCTCGTCGTCGCCGGTGCGGCGGATCGTGCCGGCGAGCACGCGCGAGGTGACCAGTCCGCGCTCGAGACGGACCAGCATCTCCGGGCTCGCGCCGAAGAACCCGTCGACGTGGAACGTCCAGCAGCCGGGGTAGTCGCGGGCCAGCCTCCGCAGCGGAGCGCGGACGTCGAGCGGCGCGTCGAGCGTCGCGACGACCTCGCGCGACAGCACGACCTTGTCGAGGGCGCCGTCCTGGATCCGCGACACCGCACGTGCCACGACGTCGCGCCAGGTCGAGCCGTCGACCGGGCCGTCGGCGAATCTCGGCGTGCCCGGCTCGCGGGGCTCGTCGGTGGGGGCCAGGGCGGGGGACGCCCCGATCCCCGAGCCGATCACCGTGATCCAGGCGTCGGCACCGCGCCGCCCGACGACGACCTCCGGAACCACCAGGCCGGAGCCGTCCGCGCCGTCGGCGAACGTGAAGGTCCCGAAGGCGAGCAGACCGCTGCCCGGCAGGCCGACCTCGTCGCGCACGACGCTGTGACGGGTCGTGTCGCGCCACCACGACGCCGCGGTCTCGAAGCGGGTCGCGCCCGAGGACTCGAACGACGCTGCTCGGCCCCAGCCGACCAGGCCGTCGCCGTGGTGCACCCACGCCAACGCCTCGTCCGCGGGCAGGAGCGCGAGCAGGTCGCCGGGGTCGTCGATCCGCACGGTGCGTGCCACGAGGGGCGTCACGGCGGCGTCGAGTCCGGGCTGGGTCACCCTCCGAGCCTAGCCCCGTGACGACGAGACCACCTCGGAGCGTGAGGCAGGTGACGTCCGGTCGACCACGAGTGGTCCAGCGCGCGGTGGGCGCGGCACCGGGCCGTACCCTGGGCCCGTGAGCCGAGCCAGCCTGGACAAGCAACCGCACGACGTCGCGCGCATGTTCGACACCGTGGCTCGCCGCTACGACCTCACGAACGACGTGTTGTCGATGGGCCAGGACCGCAGGTGGCGGCGCAAGGTCGTCGACCTCGTGGCGCCGCGGCCGGGCGAGCGGGTGCTCGACCTCGCGGCCGGCACCGGCACCTCGAGCGAGCCGTTCCGCGCGGCCGGCGCCACGGTCGTGCCGTGCGACTTCTCGCTCGGCATGCTCCAGGTCGGCAAGAAGCTGCTCCCCCACCTGCCGTTCACGGCGGGCGACGGCATGCAGCTGCCGTTCGCCGACGACACGTTCGACGCCGTCACGATCTCGTTCGGCCTGCGCAACATCCACGACCCCGTCCAGGGTCTGCGCGAGCTGCTGCGCGTCACGCGTCCCGGGGGTCGTGTGGTGGTGTGCGAGTTCAGCACCCCGACGTGGTCGCCGTTCGCGGCGATCTACACGAACTACCTGATGCGGGCGCTGCCCGCCGTCGCCGAGAAGGTGTCGTCCAACCCCGAGTCGTACGTCTACCTCGCGGAGTCGATCCGCGCCTGGCCCGACCAGAAGGGCCTCGCGCTGCGCATGGTCGAGGCCGGCTGGGGCAAGGTCACCTGGCAGAACCTCTCCGGCGGCATCGTCGCCCTGCACCACTCCGTCAAGCCGGCCTGACCCCCCGGCCCCAGACCATCGGGTCCGGGCCGACCGCAGCGACTTAGTGTGACCTCAGTTACAGCCGGGCCGGGCGAGGCGTAGGGTGTGACCACCGGCACGTTGTGATTTGCTTCACAAGCGCACGACCGCCCGGTGCAACGTCGCTCGAGCCGTCCTGCGGAGGTGCCGTGAACGTCTACACGCCGATCCTGGTGCTGGGCCTGCTCGCCGCCGGCTTCGCGATCTTCAGCGTCGGCATCGCGCCGTTCACCGGCCCCAAGCGGTACAACCGGGCCAAGCTCGACCGCTACGAGTCGGGCATCCAGCCGAGTCCGCTGCCGGACGGCGGCGGCAAGGTGTCGATCCGCTACTTCATCATCGCGATGCTGTTCATCGTCTTCGACATCGAGATCATCTTCCTCTACCCGTTCGCCGTGGCGTTCGACGCGCTCGGCTGGTTCGGTCTGGTGGAGATGGGGATCTTCATGGCGACCGTCTTCATCGCGTACGCCTACGTCTGGCGCCGAGGAGGCCTGGAATGGGACTAGAGGAAAAGCTGCCGAGCGGGGTGCTGCTGAGCACCGTCGAGGGGCTCGCGGGCTACATGCGCAAGGCGTCGTTCTGGCCGGCGACCTTCGGGCTCGCGTGCTGCGCCATCGAGATGATGACGTTCGGTGCGCCACGCTTCGACTCCTCGCGCTTCGGCATGGAGGTCTTCCGTCCCAGCCCGCGCCAGGCCGACCTGATGATCGTGGCCGGTCGCGTCAGCAACAAGATGGCGCCCGTCCTGCGCCAGATCTACGACCAGATGGCCAACCCCAAGTACGTGCTCGCGATGGGCGTCTGCGCCAGCTCGGGCGGCATGTTCAACAACTACGCGATCGTGCAGGGCGTCGACCACGTCGTGCCCGTCGACATGTACCTGCCGGGCTGCCCGCCGCGCCCCGAGATGCTGATCGACGCGGTCCTCAAGCTCCACGACAAGATCCAGCACGAGAAGCTCGGCGTGAACCGGCTGGCCGAGATCAAGGAGAACGAGAAGATCGCGCTCCAGGCCACGCCGACGTCGGCCATGAAGGGTCTGATGCGCTGATGGCCGACGAGCCCAAGACCCCACCCGAGAAGACCCCGCCCGAGAAGTCCCCAGCCAAGAAGACCCCACCGGAGAAGACACAGACCGTCGACACCAAGGGGTCGACGCAGGACCAGTCCGCCGACGCGCACGCCGACAAGGCGGCCGCAGGCGCGGGCCCGTGGGGCACCGACTCCGTCGACGGACGTCGCGAGCTCGAGGTCGTCGACGTCCGCGAGGGCATGTTCGGCGTCCACGGGTCCGGCGACACCAGCGGCTACGGCGGACTCACCCGACCGGTCGTCATGCCCGGCGCCTCGCGCCAGCCGTTCGGCGAGCCCGACGTCACCGGCGAGCACGGCTGGTTCGACGACGTCCACGACCGCCTCGCCGCCGTGCTCGGCGAGACCGGTGTCGACGACGCGCTCGAGCTCGTCGTGGTCGACCGGGGCGAGATCACGTTCGTCGTGCGGCGCCACGCGCTGCTGCAGGTCGTGCAGCACCTGCGTGACGACCCGCAGCTGCGCTTCGAGTTCTGCAGCAGCGTCAGCGGCGTCCACTTCCCGCACGAGACCGGTCGTGAGCAGCACGTCGCCTACCACCTGCTGTCGATGACCCACAACCGCCGGATCCGCGTCGAGACGACCGCCCCCGACGACGACCCGCACGTGCCGAGCGTCGTGTCGGTCTACCCCACGGCCGACTGGCACGAGCGCGAGACGTGGGACATGTTCGGCGTCGTCTTCGACGGCCACCCCGCCCTCACGCGGATCCTCATGCCGGACGACTGGCAGGGCCACCCCCAGCGCAAGGACTACCCGCTGGGCGGCATCCCGGTCGAGTACAAGGGCGGCACGATCCCCTCGCCCGACCAGCGCAGGAGCTACTCATGACGACCGACGCGTACGCCGGGACCACCGAGACGTCCTCCGGCCCGGTCTTCAACGTCACCGGCCAGGACTGGGACTCGATCGACTCCTCGGCCATCGAGGGCGACCGCATCGTCATCAACATGGGCCCGCAGCACCCGTCGACCCACGGCGTGCTGCGCCTCGTGCTCGAGATCGACGGCGAGACCGTCAAGGACGCGCGCCCCGGCATCGGCTACCTGCACACCGGCATCGAGAAGAACATGGAGTTCCGGACGTGGACGCAGGGCGTCACGTTCTGCACCCGCATGGACTACGTGGCGCCGTTCAGCAACGAGGCCGCCTACGTCGCGGCCGTCGAGAAGCTGCTCGACGTCGAGGCCGACGTGCCGCAGCGCGCGCTCGACATCCGCGTGCTGCTGCTCGAGCTCAACCGCATCAGCTCCCATCTCGTGTGCCTCGCGACGGGCGGCATGGAGATCGGCGCGCTCACGGTCATGACGTGCGGGTTCCGCGACCGCGAGCTGATCCTCGACCTGTTCGAGCTGATCACGGGCCTGCGCATGAACCACGCGTACTTCCGTCCCGGCGGCGTCGCGCAGGACGTGCCGCACGGCGCGGTCGAGAAGATCCGCGAGACCGTGCGCGTGCTCAAGAAGCGGCTGCCGGAGTACGCGGCGCTGTGCAACGCGAACCCGATCTTCAAGGGCCGCCTCAAGGGCGTCGGGCACCTCGAGCTCGACGGCTGCCTGGCGCTCGGCCTGACCGGCCCGGTGCTGCGCGCGACCGGCTACGACTGGGACCTGCGGCGCAAGCAGCCGTACTGGGGCTACGAGACCTACGACTTCGACGTCGTCACGTGGGACGAGCCCGACGCCTACGGTCGCTTCCGGGTGCGGCTCGAGGAGATGTGGGAGTCGCTGCGCATCGTCGAGCAGGCCGTCGAGCGGATCGCGAAGAACCAGGGCGAGCCCGTCATGGTGGCCGACAAGAAGATCGCGTGGCCGTCGCAGCTGTCGGTCGGCGCCGACGGCCAGGGCAACTCCGTCGAGCACATCAACCACATCATGGGTGAGTCGATGGAGGCCCTGATCCACCACTTCAAGATCGTGACGGAGGGCTTCCGCGTCCCCGCGGGCCAGGCGTACGCCGCGATCGAGGCGCCGCGCGGCGAGATCGGCTGCCACGCGGTCTCCGACGGCGGCAACCGTCCGTACCGGGCGCACTTCCGCGATCCGTCCTTCGTGAACCTGCAGGGCACGTCGATCATGAGCGAGGGCTCGATGATCTCCGACGTCATCGTCGCGATCGCCAGCATCGACCCGGTGATGGGCGGTGTCGACCGATGAGGCGCCCGTCCCCGCTGGCAGTGACACTTCTGCGCGACACGCCAGCGTGTCGCGGTCGATTCGTCACGCCCAGCGCGGGCAGGGTCGTGGGGATGGGAGGGCTGCGATGAGCCTGGGCGACACCACGATGGGCGAGCTGCGCGAGCTGATGGCGCGCTACCCGCAGCCGCGGTCGGCGCTGCTGCCGATGCTGCACCTCGTGCAGTCCGTCGAGGGCAGCGTCACGGCCGAGGGCATCGAGACGTGCGCCGAGCTGCTCGGCCTCAGCACGGCCGAGGTCTCGGGCGTCGCGACCTTCTACACGATGTACAAGCGCCGCCCGATGGGCCGCCACCACGTCGGGGTCTGCACCAACACGCTGTGCGCCGTCATGGGCGGCGACGCGATCTTCGAGCGGCTCAAGGACCACCTCGACGTCGGCAACGACGAGACGACCGAGGACGGCGCCGTCACGCTCGAGCACATCGAGTGCAACGCGGCGTGCGACTTCGCACCCGTGCTGACGGTCAACTGGGAGTTCATGGACAACCAGACGCCGGAGTCGGCGGTCGACCTGGTCGACCGCCTGCGCGCGGGCGAGACGGTGCACTCCACCCGGGGTGCCGAGATCACGAGCTGGCGCGAGGCCGAGCGGGTGCTCGCCGGGTTCGAGGACGGGCGTGCCGACGAGGGGCCCAGCGCGGGTCCGGCCTCGCTCGCCGGCCTCGAGATCGCGGCCGAGCGCGGCTGGCAGGCCCCGCCGCTCGACACGGACCAGGGCACCGCGACGGCGGCCGCCACGGAGTCGCCCGAGGCCGCTGCCGCGGAGGCCGACACGGGTCGCGCCGAGGACGAGACCGTGGCCGAGGAGTCCCCGGCCGACGTCGAGGGCGGCGAAGCAGAGGAGCAGAGCTGATGGCGGACACCCTGACCCCCGTGCTCAGCCGCGGCTGGGCCGACGAGCGCTCCTGGACCCGGGCGGCCTACGAGGAGCGCGGCGGCTACGACGCGCTGCGCACGGCGCTCGACACGGCGCCGGACGACCTGATCGCCCTCGTCAAGGACGCGGGCCTGCGCGGTCGCGGTGGCGCCGGTTTCCCGACGGGCATGAAGTGGTCGTTCATCCCCCAGGACAACCCGAAGCCCAAGTACCTCGTGGTCAATGCCGACGAGTCCGAGCCGGGCACGTGCAAGGACATCCCGCTCATGATGGCCAACCCGCATGAGCTCATCGAGGGCGTCGTCATCGCGAGCCTCGCGATCCGTGCGGAGCAGGCCTTCATCTACGTGCGCGGCGAGGTGCTGCACGTCGTGCGCCGACTGCGTGCCGCGTGCCGCGAGGCCTACGAGGCCGGCTACCTCGGCGAGGACGTGCTCGGGTCCGGGCGACGGGTCGACCTGGTGATCCACGCCGGTGCCGGCGCCTACATCTGCGGCGAGGAGACGGCCCTGCTCGACTCGCTCGAGGGACGCCGTGGTCAGCCGCGGCTGCGTCCGCCGTTCCCGGCGGTCGCGGGTCTCTACGCGAGCCCGACGGTCATCAACAACGTCGAGTCGATCGCGTCGGTGCCGAGCATCGTGCGCGGTGGCATCGACTGGTTCGGCTCGATGGGCACCGAGAAGTCGAAGGGCTTCACGCTCTACTCGCTGTCCGGGCACGTCAAACGCCCCGGCCAGTACGAAGCGCCGCTCGGCATCACGCTGCGCGAGCTGCTCGAGCTCGGCGGCGGCCTGCGTGACGGGGCGCGCCTGAAGTTCTGGACGCCGGGTGGCTCGTCGACGCCGATCCTGACCGACGAGCACCTCGACGTGCCGCTCGACTACGAGGGCGTCGGCGCCGCCGGCTCCATGCTCGGCACCAAGGCGCTGCAGGTCTTCGACCAGACCACGTCGGTCGTGCGCTGCGTGCTGCGGTGGACCGAGTTCTACAAGCACGAGTCGTGCGGCAAGTGCACGCCGTGCCGCGAGGGAACCTGGTGGCTCGTGCAGGTGCTCCAGCGGCTCGACCGCGGCGAGGGCCAGGCCGGCGACATCGAGCTGCTGCTCGACCTGTGCGACAACATCCTGGGCCGCTCGTTCTGTGCCCTCGGTGACGGTGCCACGAGCCCGATCACCTCGGCCATCCAGTACTTCCGCGACGAGTTCGAGGCGGGCATGCACACCCCGACGGCGGAGCTGTTCCCGCCCGCGGCCTCGACGCTGTTCGGCACCCCGCAGGAGGCGACCCGATGAGCCCCCACCACTCCACCACGCCCCTCCCCACGCACCCCGTGAGTGTGACGATCTCGGGCGGAAACGGCGGAATTCGGCCCGGAATCGTCACACTCAGCGGGGGGTGGGGGCTGTGACGGTCGAGGCGAGCCGCGAGACGCAGGCGCCGGTCGAGCTCGTGACGCTGACGATCGACGACGTCGAGGTCAGCGTCCCCAAGAACACGCTCGTGATCCGGGCCGCCGAACTCATCGGCACCGACATCCCGCGCTTCTGCGACCACCCGCTCCTCGAGCCCGTCGGCGCGTGCCGCCAGTGCCTCGTCGAGGTCACCGACGCCGGCAACGGTCGCGGGTTCCCCAAGCCGCAGGCCTCGTGCACGCTCGAGGTCGCGCCCGGCATGGTCGTCAAGACGCAGCTCACGTCCGCGGTCGCCGAGAAGGCGCAGCACGGCACGATGGAACTCCTGCTCGTCAACCACCCGCTCGACTGCCCCGTGTGCGACAAGGGTGGCGAGTGCCCGCTGCAGAACCAGGCCATGAGCCACGGCCGCGGCGAGTCGCGGTTCACCGAGACCAAGCGCACCTTCCCCAAGCCCTATCCGGTCTCCGAGCAGGTGCTGCTCGACCGCGAGCGCTGCGTGCTGTGCGCGCGCTGCACCCGGTTCTCCGAGCAGATCGCGGGCGACCCGTTCATCGCGCTCGTCGAGCGTGGCGCGCGCCAGCAGGTCGGGATCGGGCCGTCCGTCGACGGCGAGGCGTTCGGCGACCGTGCCGGTGCTGACGGTGAGGGGGGTGGCGCGCAGCCGTTCCACTCCTACTTCTCGGGCAACACGATCCAGATCTGCCCCGTGGGTGCGCTCACCAGCGCCGACTACCGGTTCCGCTCGCGGCCCTTCGACCTCGTCTCGACGCCGAGCGTGGCCGAGCACGACGCCTGCGGTGCCGCGATCCGCGTCGACCACCGCCGGGGTGCCGTCATGCGGCGTCTCGCCGGCGACGACCCCGAGGTGAACGAGGAGTGGGTCACCGACAAGGACCGCTTCGCGTTCACGTGGAGCCGTCAGGACGACCGGCTGCGCACGCCGCTGGTGCGAAGCTCTTGCGCGACTTGAAGCTGCCGCGTGGCGTCTGCGCCAGTGAGCTGCCCAGCGGTTTGACCGGCCTCCAGCAGAGCTTGCTGTTCTGCCGTTGTGAGCTGGCCCATCGTTTGGCCAAGCGCGAGCTTTTGCTGCGCGGCCTGCAAAACAGCACGCTGTTGATCGGACGTAAGAGCGCCCATCGTAGCGCCCAACTGACCAGC
>JALRCA010000176.1 GCA_023257515.1 Aeromicrobium sp. | reverse complement strand
CCGAGCGCTTCGACCCGTCGCGACCGCGGACGTGCCCTAGGCTCGAGCCATGCCCGAGCGCGATCACCCACCGCCTCCCGGTCTGGTCGTGGGTCCTCGTCCGGGGCGCATGCGCGACCGGCGTGGACGCGGACCTCGTGGGCCGTTCGCGCTGCCTGGGCCCCTGTCCCCCCGCAGCGTCCCGGTGCACCGCGGGCCCCGCGCGCGGTTCGACGCGCTCGTGGCCGACGTGCTGAGTGCGCTCGACAAGCACTTCGCCGCGGAGCCCGACGAGGTCGAGGTCGTCGTCGAGGACGTGCCGCTGCTGCCGCCGGAGTGGTCCGACGAGGTGCCGCTCAGCTCCGTGGTCCGCTCGGGTGACCTGACGCGGATCGTGCTCTACCGCTGGACCCTGACCGACCGTGCGAACGATCCCGAGGACCTGACGGACCTCGTGTGGCAGGTCCTGCTCGACCGGCTGGCCGAGGTCTGGCAGGTCTCCCCCGACGACATCGACCCGCGCCGGCGCTGAGCGGTCCCGGCCCGGTCAGCCCGCCGGGCGGACACGCGGCCCGGCCGCCGTCACCGGCGCCGGACGCAGACCCAGCACCGCGACACGGTCGCCGTCGGCGTACACCGCGGAGCCGACGAGGTCGCCCGTCGTCCGCACGACGAGGTAGGCCGCGCGGTCGACCGGCAGCTCCCGGCGGATCCGCGCGTCGACCGTCGAGCCGACCGGGACGCGCACCGAGGTGGAGCCGAGCCGCTTCATCGCGCCGTCGTAGGCGGTCACGGTGGCGCGTGCACCCCGGTCCCCGGTGTTCGCGAGCACCAGGGTCGGCACGCGCCTCACGTCCAGTCCGATCGGCACCACGGCCGGTCCGCGCAGGGGCGTCGACGCCGAGGACGTCGCGAAGTCTGCTCCCCCGGGCGCCGTCCTCACGGAGGCAGCGACGTCGGTCGACGAACGCACGCGCAGCGCCACCGCGTCGGAACCCACGGTCGTCGGCAGGTCCACGTCGAGCATGCGGTTCGGCCGGACACGCACGTCCTCCAGGCCCCGCGGCGTGAAGCGGCCGTCCTTGCCGAGGGCGTCGATCTCGACCCGGGCGACGGAGTCGGTCGGGTTCACGACCGTCAGGGTGCGCCCGGTCCGTCCGGCCGGCACCGGGCCGACCACCTGGTCACGGCGCGGCGACAGGCTCGATCGCACGACCTCGGTGCCGGCCTGGGCCCCGGTCGAGCCGTCGACCGCCTGCACCGACAGCGCACCGCGCCGGCGCACGACCTGGGCGCTGAGGCGCGGTTCGCCGGCGGCGAGATCGGCCAGGGCGATCGTGCGGACGTCGCGCGGCTCGACCACGACACCCGTCGCGTTGACGGCGTCGACCCGACCGGAGGGCCCCCACAGCCTGACGTCGACGACCGCCGGGGTGTCGGCCAGGTTGGTCAGCACGAGTCGTGTCTGGTGACGGCCGCCCGAGCCCGCCCCCAGGATCCAGCCCCCGTTGCCCGCCTCGGGACACGAACCGACCACGAGCCCGGCCCCCTGGGAGCGCGGCGCCGCTCCGGACGCGAAGCCGACGGCACCACTCCCGCGTCCCGTCTGGTCGAGCACCACGGCCTCGCCGCCGACCCGAGCAGTGCGCCACCGGTCCGGTCGCTGCAGGTCACGAACCGGCTCCCGGCGCGGCAGGCTCGACGCCGACGCGCTCCGGCCGGCGGCCACCTGACCGGCCGCGACCGTACCCCCCACGGTCGGGCATGCCACGGTGGCCCGGTCGAGGGCGACCTGGCGCGGCGGTGTCGTGGCGGGCTCGGCCGGGCCGGCGAGCTGCGTCGCGAGCACGACGAGAGCCGCCAGCACCGGCAGCGCCAACGTGGCCGGCAGGGCGAGCGAGCGCGACGTCGCGCGCGACCTCGCCGAACGCGACGCGACGCGACGTCCGGGGGCGCGGCGGGAACGGTCGTCACTCATCGGGCGATCCTCACGGGCTCGGGGTCCGCCTCCTCGGGCGCGTCCTCGGTGACGCTGCGGCGACGCACGGGCGCGGTCGAGATCACGGCTGCGAGCCACAGCAGCCCGTGCAGCACCCCGAGGAACGGGCGCCACGGACCGGCCTGGTCCCGCTCGAGGTCGGGCGTCTCGGACAGGATCCACACGCGCGAGGTCGGGCTGTCGCTGCCGGACTGCTCGACGCCCGGGGCGGCGTCGACACGATCGGCGAGCGCCGTGTCGACGTCAGGGGCGTAGATCGCGTCGACCCCGAGGTCGGCGAGCGTCTCGACGTCGTCGCTCGACGGGCGCGTCAGCAGGCGCGCCACAGCGGCGTCGAGACGCGCCGCCGACGCCCGCGAGGGCTCGACGGCCTCCTGGCCGAGGAACGGACCGTCGCCGTGCACCACCCGGGTGCGCACCCCTCGGTCGGGCGACCCGGTGAGGACCAGGGTGTCCCCAGGACGTTCGGTGAGGTAGGCCGGCACGAGCGTGGGATCAGCTCTGCGGACGGGGCCGTCGTCGCCGGCGCCCACCCACCACACCGCGGAGCCGACCGGCACGACGAGGGCGAGGACCGCGAGGGCGATCGCGAACGGACGCGACCGGAGTCGCAGATCGGCGGCGGCGAGCAGCACCGCGGTGCCCAGCCCCGCGACCCACACCACGACCGGGACGGCGACCCACGGCACGAGCCCGTCGGCGCCCGATCCGGTGCCGTAGGTCAGGACGCTGCCGAGCGAGGCGAACGCAAGCCCCGTCACGGCCACCGCCCAGCACCACGTGACCGCGACGCGGGAGGACGACGGCACGATCGCGAGGACCGCGAGGACGACCAGCGGGACGGTGAGCCAGGCGGGGGCGCCCACGTCACCGGCGCGGCCCAGCACGACCTGCAGCGCCGAGGCGTCGCCGGAGACGGGGTAGCCCGCCTCCCACCACCAGCGCAGCGGGTGCAGGGCGCGTTCCCACGACCACGGCCCGAGCAGCACCAGCGTCACACCGGCCACGATGCCGGCGTCGCGCGCGGTGACGATGCGCAGCACGCCGAGCGCGACCAGGGCCAGGAACGCCATCGGCACGACGACCGGGGCGAAGGCGCCGGCGAGCGCGATCCAGATGCCCAGCCTTACGGCCAGCTGCCAGCCGGGACCGGCACTCAGCTGCAGCCCCGTGTTGACCACGACCGGCAGGACGACCAGGGCGACGACCGTGCCGAGGCGGCCCTCGGCGACGGCGCCGGTCGCGGCGACGGTCAGGCCGTAGCCGACCGCCCACACCATGCGCAGGGGGCGACGATCCGTGAGCAGCCGGCCCAGCCGGTGGGCGGTCATGGCGGCCAGCGGCACGCAGAAGAGCAGGAGGACGGTCGTCACGAGTCCCGGCGAGAACCACACCGGCAGACCGACGACGGCCAGCACGCCGGCGTAGACGGGGGCGAACGCGGCGCTGCTCAGACCGACGTCGTGCGAGCGCTCGAGCATGAGCTGCCACCACGCGCCCACCGACTCGGGCGTGGGAGGGAGCGCCCCACCCGTGAGCGGCTCCGCCAGCCCCATGAGTCCGCGTCCCGCGACGAAGGATCCGAGCACGAGCGC
The DNA here is from genome assembly GCA_023257515.1 of Aeromicrobium sp. Taxonomy (GTDB): domain Bacteria; phylum Actinomycetota; class Actinomycetes; order Propionibacteriales; family Nocardioidaceae; genus Aeromicrobium. Next base: position 29,989 of record JALRCA010000176.1, on the reverse strand, counting down.
CAGGACGACGACCAGCCACGGGCGACGTCGCCACAGCGGCGGGCCGTCGTCGAGGTCCTCGACGTCGTCCGGCGTCTGGTCACCGAGGGTCGAGCGACGTCCGGACGTCTCGGACGTCTCGGGTCGCATGAGGGCGACGAAGACCTCGCGCACCGAGTCCAGCGCGTGTCGGTACGGCAGCCAGGCCGGCGGGAAGAGGTGCCTGACGTCGCGCCGCCGCAGTCGGACGGTCTCGGCCTTGCGACGGCGTGAGGCACGCAGGCGACCCGGATGACCGTAGACCTCGCGCAGCGCCATGAGCTCGTCGTGCGCAGCCTCGGGGTCCTTCGCCACGAGCAGACCGAGCACGCGCAGCAGCGAACCGACGAACAGTCGCACCGCCGTCCAGGCCAGGCGCGGCCCGCGCGTGTTCGTCAGGACCGTGTGGAGCGCGGCCCGACGCTTCTCCCACGGGGGCGGGTCGCCCGCACCGCGTGGGCGCGAGCCACGGCGCGACGCCTCGGCGTGGAAGATGACGCCACCCGGCGCGGTGCGCGTGCGGTGGCCGGCGAGCGCGGCACGCCAACCGAAGTCGATGTCGTCGAAGTAGAGCCGCAGGTCGGGGTCGAAGCCGCCGAGCTCCTCCCACACGGACCGCCGCACGAGCATGCCGGCCGAGCCGACGGCCAGGACGTCCTCGGGCCAGTCGTGCTGACCCGCGTCGGGCTCGCCGGTCTCGAGGCCCGTCTCACGGGCACCCGTCGAGGTGATCGTCAGGCCCACCTCGAGCAGCCGCTTCAAGGAGGGCCACTCGCGGACCTTGGGACCGACGACGCCGATGTCGTCACTCGTGGTGGCCTCGTCGAGGAGGCCCACCAGTGTGTCCGGCCGCACCGCCGCGTCGTCGTGCAGCAGCCAGATCCAGTCGGTCTCGGGCAGGGCGGCGACACCTTGCTGCACCGCCTCTCCGAAGCCCGTCCCGCTGCCGGCGTAGAGCACCCGGTCGGCGCCGAAGGAGTCCCGGACCAGGTCCGCGCCACGGTCCGACGACGCCACGTCGACGACCCGCCAGGCCGTCGGGGCGAACTCCATCTGCGCGAACGACGCCAGCACCTTCGGGAGCCACCGCCCGCCGTGGTGCACCACCACGACGGCGCCCACCGTCGGAGGCGAGGCCATCCACGGGTGCGCCGGCTCCTCGTCTGGTTCCACGAGCGTCAACGCTAGTGGACGCGCTCAAGTGCGCGGCGGGCCCCGTGGCCCCGCCGCCTCCGCGGGCTCAGGCGCGCTTCTTGAGCTTGCGGCGCTCGCGCTCCGACAGACCGCCCCAGATGCCGAAGCGCTCGTCGTGCGCCAGGGCGTACTCGAGGCACTCCGTGCGGACGTCGCACGTGAGGCAGACCCGCTTCGCCTCGCGGGTCGACCCGCCCTTCTCGGGGAAGAAGGCCTCGGGGTCGGTCTGGGCGCACAACGCACGCTCCTGCCACATGAGCTCCTCGTCGGGCTCCAGCGACAGTTCCAGATCGAATGACATGGCCGTAATTACACGCCCTCGTCTGGCACACGTCAAGCCGAATGGCAAGAAAGCCCGAGGTCCCGGCGTGTCGGACGCGACCACGTCGATGACAGCATGGTCGGGTGACCTCGCTGACCGACCTGCTGCCCCGCCACGCCGATCCCGCGGCGCCGCTCGTGACGTACTACGACGACCGTACCGGCGAGCGGGTCGAGCTCAGCGCCGTGACGCTCGCGAACTGGGTCGCGAAGACCTCGGGGTTCCTCGCCGACGAGCTCGAGGTCGAGCCGGGCGCTCGCCTGCGCATCGGCCTGCCCACGCACTGGCTGCGTCCGGTGTGGCTGCTGTCGGCGTGGTCGGTCGGCGCCGTGGTGGTCGACCACGACGCCCTGATCGGGCTGAGCGGGCCCGAGCTCCGGGCCGACGAGCCCGTGCGCCTCGCCGCGTCCCTGCGTCCCCTGGGGGCGCGGTTCGCGGAACCGCCGCAGGGCTTCGTCGACATCGCCCTCGAGGTGCCGGGCCAGCCCGACGTGTTCGTGGCGCTCGACCCGCCGGTCGAGGAGTCCCCCGCGCTCGACGTGTCGGGCCTGGTCCTGACGCACCGCGAGCTCGCCGCGACGACCGAGCCCGAGGCCGGACGCGTGCTGGTCGTGGAACCGTCCCTCGTCGAGGAGGCACGGCTGCTGGTCGCGGCCCTGAAGGGGTCGGGCTCGCTCGTGCTCGTGAGCGGCGCCGACGACGACGCCGTCGAGCGCATCGCCCACCAGGAGAGGGCGACGCGGACGGACGTGGCCTGACACCACCGCTTCACCTGGTCGTCACCGTGACGTGTCGCGACAGCCACCGGTCCGTGCGCCCGGAGTCCTAGAGTCGCGAGCCCGTGTGCCCGCACCCAGGTCGTGGCACGCCGCCCGTCACCGGAGGTCCCGAACCACATGAGCCCGAGGCGATGACCCGCACCGACGAGCCGGTCCACGACACGACGACGGTCCCCGCCGGTCTGAGGCGCGTCGGGGGCCGGCCCGCCCTGCTCCCCTACCTGCGCGAGGTCTGGGCCCGGCGGGAGTTCGTCTACTCCCTCGCCCGCTTCCGCATCGAGGCCGAGAACGGTCGCAACCGCCTGGGCATGGCCTGGGTCGTGCTGCGTCCCCTGCTCAACGCCGGGGTCTACGGCCTCGTGTTCGGCCTGCTGCTGGGCACGCACCGCGAGGTCGACGACTTCGTCGCGTTCCTCGTCGTCGGCGTCTTCATGTTCGAGTACTTCTCGACGTGCCTCACGACGGGCGCGAAGTCGATCACGACGAACGCGGCCCTCGTGCAGAGCCTCAGCTTCCCCCGCATGGCGCTGCCGCTGTCCCTCGTGACGCAGCGCCTGCTGCAGTTCGTGCCGATGGTCGCGATCGCGATGGCGTTCGCGATCGGCTTCGGGAACCTGCCGTCGTGGCAGTGGCTGCTCATGGCGCCGCTCGTGGCGCTCTTCACGGTCTTCAACACCGGGCTCACCCTCCTCACGGCCAGGCTCACCGTGCACTTCCGCGACCTGACGCAGCTCCTGCCGTTCGTCTCGCGCCTGTTCTTCTACACGTCGGGGATCTTCTTCAGCATCGACGAGCGGTTCCCGGCCGACTCGCCGCTGCGCCGCGTCGCGGACCTGCAGCCGATCCACGAGTTCCTCTCCCTCGCGCGTGCGATCCTGCTCGACGGTCCGCAGTACACGATCGACGAACGGTTCTGGGTCTACGCGAGCATCTGGTCGCTCGCGGTCCTGGTCGCCGGGACCGTGTTCTTCTGGTCCGCCGAGGAGCGTTACGGCCGTGTCGACTGAGCGCCCGCCCGCCGTCGTGGTCGACGACGTGCACGTGGAGTACAAGGTGCTCGCCACCGGCAAGCGTCCGACGGGACCCGATGCCGGCCGGCGCCTCCTGCAGCGCAGCCGGTCGACCCGCACGGTGCACGCGCTGCGAGGAGTCTCGTTCACCGCCCGCGAGAACGACAGCATCGGGGTGATCGGCCCGAACGGGTCGGGCAAGTCCACGCTCATGCGCGCCGTCGTCGGCCTGACCCCGATCTCGCGTGGCGCGATCCACGCCGCGTCCCGTCCCAGTCTGCTCGGTGTCGGCGCCGCGCTCATCAAGGACCTCTCGGGCGAGCGGAACGTGGTGCTCGGCGGCCTGGCGATGGGCATGTCGCGCGAGGAGATCGCGGAGCGCTACGACGACATCGTCGACTTCTCCGGCATCCGCGAGTTCATCGAGCTGCCGATGCGCACGTACTCGTCGGGCATGACGGCCCGGCTCAAGTTCGCGATCGCCACGGCCCGTCACCACGAGATCCTGATCGTCGACGAGGCGCTCGCGGTGGGCGACAAGGCGTTCCGCGACCGGAGCGAGGCCCGCATCCGGGAGATCCGCGACGCCGCCGGCACCGTGTTCCTCGTCAGTCACTCGATGCGCTCGATCCGCGACACGTGCAACCGCGTCCTGTGGATCGACCGTGGTCGCCTCGTCATGGACGGCGAGCCCGACGAGGTCGTCACCGCCTACGAGGCGTCTCGGTAGCCGTCCCTACGGGACGCTGTCGAGCAGACGCAGGGCGTTGCGGCCCGCGACGGCGGCGAGGTCGTCGGCGCTCCAGCCCCGGTCGGCCAGGGCGTCCAGCAGGACGGCGAAGCCCGTGACGTCCTCGAGCCCTTCGGGGAAGCTCGCGAAGCCGTCGTAGTCGCTGCCCAGCCCCACGTGCTCGACGCCCATCGTCTCGGCGGCGTGCTCGACGTGCGCGACGACGTGGTCGACCGTGACGACGGGCTGGGACCCGCGCAGCAGCTTGCCCTGGTGCGACCAGCGCGCGTACTCCTCGCTCACGAACGGCGGGACGAACGCGATCATGACGACTCCCCCGTTGTCGGCGATGCGCCGCAGCACGTCGTCGGGCACGTTGCGCGGGTGGTCGGTGACGGCCCGGCAGCCGGAGTGGCTCACGATGACGGACGACGTCGTCACGTCGAGCGCGTCGTGCATCGTCGTGGCCGCCACGTGCGACAGGTCGACGAGCATCCCGAGCCGGTTCATCTCGCGCACGATCGCGCGGCCCTCGTCGTTCAGGCCACCGTGCTCGGCCTCGTCGGTCGCGGAGTCGGCCCAGCGCGTGTTGTGGTTGTGCGTCAGCGTCATGTACCGGACGTCGAGGCGACGCAGGCTGCGCAGGACGCTCAAGGGCCGGTCGGTGCCCAGCGAGTGGCCGCCCTCGGCGCCCAGCAGCGAGGCGACGCGCCCGGTGGCCCACGCCGCGCGGACGTCGTCGCCCGACCACGCCAGCGCCAGGTCGTCGGGGTAGGCGGCGACGAGACGGTGCACGAAGTCGACCTGGTGCAGCGTGTAGACGACGGCCTCGTCGCCCACGAGGTCGGTGGCGGCGTAGACGGACCAGAACTGGCCGCCGACGCCGCCGCGGCGCAGCCTCGGCAGGTCCGTCTGCATGACGCCCGTCAGGTCTGCGTCGAAGCCGGCCGGATCGTAGTCGCGCTGGTCGCGCATCTCCCACGCCAGGTCGTTGTGGCCGTCGACGACCGGGGCGATCGCGAGCGCCTCGCGCACGACGTCGTGGCGGGCCTGGACGGACGCGGCGTAGCGCGGGCTCGTGGTGGGTTCAGTCACGGTGCAGCCCCAGCTCCGAGGCGAGGCGCTCGCGCTCGGCGAAGCGGCGGCCGGCGCCCTTGGCGCTCGCGCTCGAGAGGGCGGCGAGCACGTCGATCACCAGCGCGACGACGGCCGGCGCGGCGTGCGGCGTCTCGGGGTGGAGCGGCAGGTCGCCCTCGGCGGCGTCGGCGACGGACGGGATGACGACGGCCTCGGTCGCGTGCTGGACCAACGGGTTCTCCTCCGAGTCGGTGATCACGACCAGCGACCCGCCCGACTGGGCGAACGGGACCGCGTTGTCGATCGTGTAGTTCCGGTAGCGCCGCAGCGAGACGACGATCAGCACGTCGGACTCTCGCACGTCCGACAGCACGTCCAAGGGTCGCACGATCGTGCCGTCGACCAGCGTCACCTGCGCCAACGAGTTGCTGAGCTTGGCCGCGAGCAGCGAGGCGTAGGTGAACGACGTCGCGGCACCCAGGACGAAGCGTCTGCGCGCTCCGGTGATCCGGGCGGCCGCCGCCTCGACCATCGGGTCGTCGGCGACCCACTCCAGGCCGGCATCGACCTCGCGCCGCTGGGCGGCCAGGAGCCGGCCCTTGAGCACCGTGGCCGAGCGCGGGGCCCGGCTGACGCTGCGGCGCCGGGGCGCCTCGATCTCCTGCGTCATGACGCCTCCTCGGCCGTCGTCGTGGCGTAGTCGCGCGCCCGCACGACGAGGGCGGGCTCGGCTCCACCTCGGATCGCGCCGGGGACTCCGAGCGGCACGGACGGCGCGCCCGCGCCATGACCGAACCCGACCTCCCACAGGATCGGCACGCCCAGCGGCGCGAGCACCTCGAGCACGAGCGAGCGGATCTCGGGCAGTGGTCCGCACTCGTGCCAGCCGCCGAGCGCGATGCCGACGACGCCGTCGAGGACGCCGGCGCGCAGGATCGACTGCAGGAACCCGTCGAGACGGTAGGTCTCCTCCCCGACGTCCTCGAGCAGCAGGATGCAGCCGCGGTGGTCGATCGGCGGCCGACCCCTGGCGCCGAGCGTCATCGCCAGCAGCGAGAGATTGCCGCCGAGGAGCCGCCCCTGCACCCCCTCGGCACCCGGGTCGTGGGCCAGCAGCTCGGTCTCGGGCCGGCGGAGCACCAGGTCGCGGGCGGGCCCCAGCACGGCGTCGCGCAGCGACGCGGTGGCGCCCGGGTCGTCGAGCAGCGAGACGGTCGCCAGCATCGGGGTGAACCAGCCGGGCACTCCCAGGTTCTCCCTGATCCACTCGTGCAGCCCGGTGACGTCGGAGCTGCCGAGCAACGGCTTGGGACGAGCGGCCCGCATCGCCTCGACGTCGAGCAGGTCGAGCACGCGGACGCTGCCGTAGCCGCCGCGGATGCAGAAGACCGCGTCGACGTCGGGGTCGCACCACGCCTGCTGCACGTCGCGCGCCCGCACGGCGTCCTCGCCCGCGAGGTACGTCGCCCAGGGATGGTCGAGCGTCGCGCTCGGCAGGACGACGGGGACGAGGCCCCACGTCTCGAGGAGGGCGCGAGCGCGGGCCAGCAGCTCGGGCACGATCGGGCCGGCGGTCGCCACCAGGGCGACCCGGGCACCGGGCTCGAGCGGGGCCAGGACCGCGCGATCGGCGCTCATGCGTGGCTCCCGAGACGTGACGGCACGACCTCGAGCAACGAGCGGGTGTAGTCGTGCTGCGGGTCGAGCAGGACCTCCTCGACCGGTCCGTCCTCGACGATCCGGCCCTGGTGCATCACCAGGACGCGATCCGCCACGTTCCACGCCAGTCCGAGGTCGTGGGTGATGACCAGGGCACCGAGCCCGAGGTCGCGCCGCAGGCGGAGCAGCAGCGCGAGGATCTCGCCTCGCACCGAGGCGTCGAGGCTCGCGACGGGTTCGTCCGCGACCAGGTAGCTGGGCTCCAGCGCCAGAGCGCCCGCGATCACCACGCGCTGGCGCTGGCCGCCCGAGAGCTGGGACGGCAGCGACGTCGCGTAGCGCTCGGTGGGCGTCAGCTCGGCCTGCTCCAGCGCCTGGGCGACGCGCGCCGCCTCGTCGACGCCCTCGCGCTCGAGCCGGTGGATCCGCAGCCCCTCGGCGACGGCCTCGTAGACCGTGTGCTTGGGGTTGAGCGAGGCGGACGGGTCCTGCAGCACGAACTGGATGCGGCGGCGGTAGGCCCGCAGACCGGCCCGGTCGCGCGGCATCGGCTCGCCCTCGAACAGCACCTCGCCCGACGTGGGGCGCTGCAGACCGAGGATCGAGCGTGCGAGCGTCGTCTTGCCCGATCCCGACTGACCGACGAGCGCCACGATCTCGCCGGGCGCGCACTCCAGGCTCACGTGGTCGACGGCACGCACGGCGCGTCCCCGCGAGCGGAAGTCGACCACGAGGTCGCGCACCGCCAGCACCGCCCCACCCACCCCCTGAGTGTGACGATCCCGGGCGGAATCGGCCGTGTCGCGCCCGGGATCGTCACGCTCAGCAGGGGCGAGGGCCGGGGCGGTGGTGGGGAGGATGCGTTCGCGGTCGTGGCCGACGGTGTAGCGGGCGGACTCGTCGCCGATCACCGGGAACGCGGCCGCCAGCTCACGCGTGTGCTCGTGCTGCGGGTCGGTCAGCACCTCGCGGGAGAGGCCCTCCTCGACGACGCGCCCGTCGCGCATGACGACGATGCGCTCGCACACGGCCGCCAGGACCGCCAGGTCGTGGCTGATCATCACCAGGGTCAGGCCGCGATCCGCCACCAGGCCGGAGAGCACGCGGAGCACCTGGGCCTGGACCACGACGTCGAGCGCGGTCGTCGGCTCGTCGGCGATGATCACGTCGGGGTCGCACGCCAGCGCGAGCGCGATCATGACGCGCTGCTTCTGGCCGCCGGACAGCTCGTGCGGATAGGCCCCCGCGGTCGAGGCGGGCAGGTCGACGAGTCCGAGCAGCTCCAGGACGCGTGCCCGCCGCGCGGCGGCGTCCGGGTACTGCTCGTCCCGGTGCAGCTCCAGGGCCTCGGCGACCTGCCGCTCGACGGTCCGCACGGGGTTGAGCGAGTGCATCGCCCCCTGGAACACGATGGCGGCCGACGTCCATCGCACCGCCCGGAGCCGGCCGAACGTCATGGCGCCGACGTCCTCGCCGTCGAGCTCGACGGTGCCCTCGAGGCGGGCGTCCCTGGGCAGGAGTCGCAGGGCCGCCATGACGAGCGTCGACTTGCCGGAGCCGGACTCCCCCGCGACGCCGATCGTGGCACCGCGCGGGACGACGAGGTCGACCCCGTCCACCGCGACGACCCCGGTCGCGTACGTGATGGTGACGTCGCGCCACGCGAGGGCGGGTCCGTCGTGAGTCGACTCGCTCATCGTGACCTCAGCGTGGGGTTCAGGACGGACTCGAGGGCGCGGCCCACGAGCGTGAAGCACAGGACCACCACGACGATCGCCAGGCCCGGCGGCAGCACGTACCACCAGTAGCCCGCCGTGGCCGCGCCCGTGTCGAGGGCGGACTTGAGCATCGAGCCCCACGAGAACGTCGTCGGGTCGCCGAGGCCCAGGAACGACAGCGTCGACTCCGCGATGATCGCCGATCCCACGGCGAGCGTCGTGTTGGCCAGCACGAGCGGCATGACGGACGGCAGCACGTGACGGCCGAGCACGTGCACGTCGCCGGCGCCGAGTGCGATCGACCGCTCGATGTAGGGACGTGACTCGATCGTGAGCGTCTGCGCCCGCACGATGCGCGCGGTCTGGGCCCAGCTCGTGACACCGATCGCGAGGATGATCGTGCCGAGCCCGCGCGAGAGCACCGACGACAGCACGATCGCGAGCATGAGGCTCGGCACCACCAGGAAGAAGTCGACGAAGCGCAGGATGACGCCCTGCCAGAGCCCGCGGAAGTGGCCGGCGGCCATGCCGACGACGGTGCCGAGCACCATCGAGACGGCGGTCGCCGCGAAGCCCACGAGGAGCGAGGCCCGCGAGCCCCACAGCAGCACCGCCAGGACGTCGCGTCCCTGCGGGTCGGTGCCCAACCAGTGGCCACCGCTCGGCGCCGCGTTGGAGGGAGCCGTGACGCGCGTGACGTCGAGCCGCTCGATCGGCACCAGGAGCGGCGCGAGCAGCGCGAGCACGACGATCACGAGCAGGAGCACGAGACCGACCAGACCGGAGCGCTGCGAGGCGAACTCCGACCAGACCTCCCGGAGCCGGGCGCGACGGCGCAGCCGAGCGGCCGACGAGGGGCGCACCATCACGCCGCCTTGAGTCGGGGGTCGATGAGCCGGTACACCAGGTCCGCCACCAGGTTCATGACGATGACGGCCGCCGAGAACACGACGAAGGTGCCCTGCAGCAGCGGCAGGTCCGGTGCGTTGAGGCCCTGGTAGGCCAGGTATCCGAGCCCGGGCCAGGAGAACACGGCCTCGACCGTCACGGCGCCGGCCACCAGGAACCCGATCGTCAGGAAGATGAGCGTCGTCGTCGGCAGCAGGGCGTTCGGCACCGCGTGCCGCGTGCGCACGAGGTCCTCGCGCAGCCCCTTGGCCCGTGCGGTCGTCAGGTAGTCCTCGTGCATCTCCTCGAGCACCGAGGCCCGCATGACCATGAGGTACTGCGCGTACACGACGGCGACCATCGTGACGACCGGCAGCACGAGGTGGTGCGCGACGTCGAGCACGTGCGCGAGCCCGCTCGCGTCCGACCCGGCCGTCTCCATCCCTGCCGTCGGGAACCAGCCCAGGCCACCGCCGAAGACGAGCAGCAGCAGCAGCCCCAGCCAGAACGTCGGGACCGACCAGAACGTCAGGGCCAGACCGGTGTGGATCTTGTCGAACCAGGTTCCGCGTCGCCAGGCCGCCTTCTGACCGAGCCAGAGCCCGAGCACGACCGAGAGCAGGGCGGCCGTCCCGGTGAGCAGCAGCGTCGGCCCGAGGTGCTCGAGCACGAGCTCGGAGACCGGACGGCGGTAGACGTACGACGTCCCGAGGTCGCCCCGGAGCAGGTCCAGCAGGTAGTGCCAGAACTGCACCGGGAGCGCGTCGTCGAGACCCAGCTCCTGGCGCAGGCGCTCGACCTCCTCGGGGCTGACCTGGCGACCACGGGTCAGCGTGATCGCCGGGTCCCCCGGCAGGATGCGGAAGGCGAAGAAGCCCACCACCACGACCATGACGAGGCTGATGAGCGAGCCACCCGCCCGCAGGGCGAGGTAGCGCCCCAGGCTCGGGCCCCTCGGCAGCTCGTCGGCAGCCGCCACGGCCGCCGGGTCGACGGGAGCGACGCTCACGCTCACTCCCGGTCGTCGGACGAGGCCCCGCGACGGCGGGCGACGAGCACGCCTCCGACCAGCGCCGCGACCACCACGACCGCAGCGGCCGGCAGCAGCCAGCCCGGCGTGCCGCCGGACCCGCTCGCCTCGTCGGCCGGGGCCGCCTCGTACAGGCCCCAGTAGCCGTTCTGGTTCAGGATCTGGCCACCCTTGGCGGGCTGCAGGCCGAAGTCCGCGAACCGGTCGCTGTTGTAGGCCTCGAGCTGGTCGGCGTAGTAGATCGGGTTGCTGACGTGGGCGTCGTAGATCTCGGTGAACGCCTGCTTCACGAGCTCGCCACGGGCCTCGGGATCGAGCTCGGCGTGCTGCTGGTCGTAGATCTTGTCGAACGACGGGGAGCACCAGTTGTTCTCGCTCGTGGGTCCGGAACCGTCGGCGTTCGGACGCGAGGCGCACCGGTTCATCGACAGCTGGAAGTCCGGGTCGGGCCCGATGCTCCAGCCGGTGAAGTACAGGTCGTAGCGGCCGAGCGTCGAGTCCTCGTTGACCTGGTCGGGCGAGACCATCGAGATCTTGAGCTTGATGCCGACGTCCTTGAGCCAGCTCTCCACGAAGTCGGCCATCTGGCTGTGCGCGACGTCGGAGTTGCGACCCATGAGCCGCAGCTCGAGCTTCTTGCCGTCCTTGGCGCGGATGCCGTCGGCACCCTTGACGTAGCCCGCCTGCTCGAGCAGGTCGTTGGCCGCGTCCAGGTCGAACGGCACGGCCTCGTGGCCGTCGGCGAAGCCGTAGAACCGCGGGTAGACCGTGGGCACCTCGGTCTCCCCCACGCGGCCGTAGCCCTGCAGCACGCGCTTGACCAGGGTCTTCTTGTCGATCGCCATGAAGATCGCCTCGCGGACCTTGGGGTCCTGCAGGACGGGGTTGCCGTCACCGAGCTTCTTGCCCTTGTTGTCGACGGCGCCGGGGTTGATGGCGATCGCCTGGTAGCGGCGACCCTTGCCGGCGTTGGTGGCGATGCCGTCGGCGTCCTCGAGGCTCTCGAACTGCGCCGGCGTCAGGCCGCTCAGCAGGTCGACGTCGCCGGCCTTGAGACCCTGGACCGCGGCGTCGACGCTCTTGTAGCGGGTGTAGGTGATGCCGTCGATCTTCGGCGCGCCGCGCCAGAAGCGCTTGTTGGCCTTGAGCCGGATCGACTGGCCGGTCTTGTAGCTCGTGATGAGGAACGGGCCGGAGCCGACGACGTCGGAGTCGGCCTCGAACTTCGTGGGGTCCTGCTTGGACCAGACGTGCTCGGGCACGATCGGGATCTCGACGCCGGGGTTGGAGGCCTGGGCCTCCTTGAGGGTCAGGCGCACCGTCTGCGGGTCGGGTGCCTCGACCGTGTCGAAGTTGGTGACGAGGCCGCCGTTCGCGGTCTGGAGCGTCTGGTTCTTCATGATCGAGGTGTAGGTGTAGACGACGTCCTCGGCCGTGATCGGCTCGCCGTCGGACCAGACGCGGTCCTCGGGGATCGTGAACGTCCAGACGGTGCCGTCGTCGCTGGTCGACCACTTGGACGCGATGCCCGCGGTCGGCTCGGAGCTCTTCTGGTCGTAGCCGACCAGGTTCTCGTACTGGTAGCGGTTGATGCCCGTGCTCGAGAGCAGGACGGCGAGGAACGGGTTGAACGTGTCGACGTCGTCGGTCAGGGCGATGCGGATCGTGTCGCTGGCGTCGGCCTTCGCGGGACGCGGGTCGAGCCCGACGAGCGCCACCAGGGCGACGAGGAGAGCCGCCAGCAGGGCCAGCGGCCGGCGCAGGTCCGGGCGGCTCAGGACGCGAGCCCCGCGGTCTCGGGTCAGTGACATGAGTGGCTCCCCTCGATCGTGCGCCCGGCGCTCGGGGCACGTGTCGAACCAACCAGGGCGTGTGGGACGGTGTCAATGATTGACGCAAGATACGTCACAAATCTTTAACATGCGGCGACTGAGCCCCCAGTGGCTACGAACTTAGGGGCTATGGACTTCGGGGACCACCATGCGTCATGGTGGACCATCATGCGTACCGCAAAGGCGAGCACGGCCGTCGAGCAGGACGTCGTGACGATCCTGCGGGACCTGATCCGCATCGACACCACCAACCGCGGCCCGGGCGATGCCGTCGGCGAGGCCGAGGCCGTCGCGTACGTGCGCGCGGCACTCGAGTCCGTCGGGTTCTCGCCCGTGGTGCTGGCGCGGGAGGACGCACCGCACCGTCAGAACCTGGTGCTGCGCGTCCCGGGCCGCGAGCCGGACCTTCCCGGGCTGCTCGTGCACGGACACCTCGACGTCGTGCCGGCCGAGCCCGAGGACTGGAGCGTCGACCCGTTCGCCGCCGTCGAGCGCGACGGCTACGTGGTCGGTCGCGGGGCGACCGACATGAAGGACATGTGCGCCTCGATGCTGTCGGTCCTGATGGAGTGGGGCACGAGCGGCACCCGCCCCCGCCGCGACGTCGTCATGGCCTTCGTCGCCGACGAGGAGACCGACGGCGCCTACGGCGCGGAGTGGCTCGTCGACGAGCACCCGGAGCTGTTCGCCGGGCTCGAGGCCGCCATCGGTGAGTCCGGCGGCGTGGTCGAGGCCCACACGGCACGCGACGGTCGCACCGTCCGTCTCGCGCGGGTGAGTGCCGGCGAGCGCGGGACGATGCATGCCCGCCTGATGGCCCGCGGGCCGTCCGGGCACGGGTCACGCCCCACCCCGCGCACCGCGCTGGGTGACCTGGTCGACGCGCTCCACCGGCTGGAGCACCACCGCTGGCCCGTCCACCTGTCCACCGTGGTCCGCCAGCAGATCGCCGGCGTGGCCGAGGCGCTCGACCTCGACGTCTCGCTCGAGGACGAGGCCGGCGTCGAGGCGGCCGTCGACGCGCTCGGCGCGGCGGCCGACGTCACGCCGTTCACGATCCGGGCGTCGACGACGCCGACCGTGGTCCGGGCCGGGACGAAGGTCAACGTCATCCCGGGCGTCGCCGTGGCCGAGGTCGACGTCCGTTGCCCGCCGGGCTACCAGGGCGAGCTGGCGCGGCTGCTGCCCGCGGTCGTCGGGCCGCACGTCACGATCGAGCACCTGACGACGGCCCCACCGGTCGAGGCTCCGATCGACTCCCCCTGGTTCACCGCGATGGGCGACGCCCTGCGCTCGATCGACCCGGAGGTCGTCGTCGTGCCCGGCTGCCTCGGCGGCGGTACCGACGCCAAGGCGTTCAGCCGGATCGGCCTGCTCTGCTACGGCTTCGCGCCCCTGACCCTGGACCCCGGCGGACGCCTCGCGCGTGGGATCCACGGGGTCGACGAACGGGTGCCCGTCGAGTCGCTGCGTGGCGGCCGGCTCGTCCTCGGCCGATTCCTGGAGCACGTGTGAGCGCTCTCGAGCTGCCGGCCCTCGCGACCGGCGCCACGTGGTCGGTCTGCGTGCGCGATGCCTCGAACGGCACGGTCCTGGCTCGGCACCGGGCCGACGAGGTGCAGCGCACGGCCAGCGTCGGCAAGCTGTTCCTGCTCGTCGAGGTCGCCCGACGGCTCGAGGACGGGACGCTCCCGCACGACGAGCCCTTGACGTGGCACGACGACGAGACGGTCGAGGACTCAGGGCTCTGGTACCGCCTCGCGACCCGGACGTTGCCCGTCGCCGATCTCGGCGTGCTCGTCGGCGCGGTGAGCGACAACCTCGCGACCAACGTCCTCGTCAGGCACGTGGGCCTCGACGCCGTCGCAGCGCTCACCCGCGAGCTCGGCTACACCGAGTCCGGGCTCCTCGACCGCGTGCGCGACCACCGCGGCCCCGACGACCCACCGACGCTGTCACGCGGCAACGCCACGGAGCTGAGCGACCTGATGGTCCGCCTCGAGCGGGGCCGCGTGGTCTCCCCCGGCGTCAGCTCCCAGGTGCTCGCCTGGCTCGGCGCCAACACCGACCTGTCGATGGTGGCGTCGGCGTTCGGGCTCGATCCCCTCGCCCACGACCTGGTCGACCGCGGCTACCGGCTCGTCGACAAGACCGGGACGATCTCCACGGCGCGCATCGACGTCGGGGTGGTCGAGGGACCCCGCCGCGCCGTCGCCTGGGCGGCGCTCGCCGAGTGGCCCGCCGACACCGATCCACGCGACGACGTGCTCGCGAGCATGCACGGGCTGGGGCGGCTGCTGCGCGCCCACGTGGACTGACTCAGCAGGCGGTCGACAGGTCGTCGGAGTTGTTCGCCGACTCCTGGCTCTCGTCGGGCGAGGCGCTCGCGCTCGGCGACGGCGAGGTCGACGGCTTCACGGCCGGCGGCGACTTCGTTCCCGCGGGAGGGTCGTCCTTGGCCTCGGACTTCTTGATCGCCCGCGCCACCAGACGGTGGATCTTGGGGTAGTCCGGGTTCGTCGTGTCGACCACCGGCGGCACGAGCGAGACCGTCGTGATCTTGGAGTCGCGGGACTTGAGGGCCAGGTCGCCGAACGGACCGAGCTCCTTGGCCGGGATGCTCGTCGTGAACAAGGCCTTGCTCGACTCGGCGATCCTCTGGGCCCGCAGCAGGACCGTCTGCGGGCTCAGCTGCGAGAGCATCGCCGACATGAGGCACTTCTGGCGACCCATGCGCGTGTAGTCGTCGGACTGCACGCGGCTGCGGGCGTACCAGAGGGCCTTGTAGCCGTTGAGACGTTGCCGGCCCGGCTCGATGTACTGCTGCTTGTAGGCGTCGTCGTGGCCGAACATCGCGATCTGCGTCTTGACGTCCATCTCGACGCCCCCGACCGCGTCGACGAGCGAGCTGAAGCCCCGGAGGTTCACCATGACGTAGTAGTTGATGTCGAGCCCCGTGGCACCTCGCACCGCGTCGATCGTGGCCGAGAGCCCCGGGTCCTTGCTCTTGGGGTAGAGGTCCTTGCGGTTGGCGGCCTCGGTGTGGACGGCGTTGATGAGGCACTCGGAGCCGCAGTTGTACCCGTACGGGTACAACCGACGCATCGGCGAGTCCTTGGGGAACGGGACCTTCTCGAGGTTGCGCGGGAGCGACACCAGGACGGTGCGGCCGGTGTCGGCGTCGATGCTGACGACGGTGAGCGAGTCCGGGCGGATGCCCTCGCGGTCCTTGCCGCTGTCGGACCCGATGAGCAGGATGTTGTAGCGGCCCTCGAGCGGCGGCTTGACCACCTTCTCGGTGAACACCTTGGTCACGACGTCGCGCTGCACCCCGACGAGCTGCGAGGCGTAGGCCGTGCCGCCCACGACCGCCACGCTCGTGACCGTCGCCGTCACCAGCAGGAACGCCCGGCGCCAGCCCGGCAGGCTGCGCGGCTGCGCGAGGCGGATCGCGTCGACGAAGAGCAGGAACCACACGAGCGCGACGACCGCGAGCGTGATGCGCAGGGTCAGCAGCGTGCTCGGGCTCGCCGCCATCCCGATCAGGCCCGCGCGGTCGTCACGGTAGTGCCAGAGCACGCCGGCGCCCACGGCGCCGAGGGCGACCCACGCCAGGAGCGCGACGACGCCGAGCCAGCGGACACCCTTGATGATCTGCGCACTGCCGGGCAGGACGATCGAGAGGCCTCCGAGGACCAGGGCACGACGGAACCTGACACGCGGCGAGTCGAGCTGGTCGTCGTAGCCGCGGCCCAGCAAAGTCGCGCGATGCGTCATGGTCCCTCACGTGTCACGGCCGTTGATCGGCATCATCATAGGCGAGTGGCTCAAGACCCCCTGGATCGGCGAGCGCCTCATCAGCAGGCGCTGGACAGGTTGTCACTCTGGTTGGCCTTGCGGGGGTCCTTCGCCGGCTCGTCGGCCGCGTCGAGGTCGGGCAGCTTCAGACGGGTGGCCACGATGCCGGTCGTCGGCCTCTTCGTCGCCTTGCCCTCCGCCCGGTCGACCGCGGCCGCGACCATGCGCCTGACCTTGGGGTAGTCGGGGTTGCCGGTGTAGATCGCCGGCGGCACGAGCGAGACGGTCGAGACCTTCTCGTGGCGTGCCTTGAGGGCGAGGTCCATGAACACGTTCAGGTCCTTGGCCGGGATGTCGGTGTGGAGCAGGGTGGCGCTGGAGTCCGCGATGTCCTCGACGTTGAGGAGCACCTTCCTGGGGCTGAGCTGCTGGAGCATCGCGTTCATGACGCACTTCTGGCGGCCCATGCGCGAGAAGTCGTCGTTCATGACGCGGCTGCGCGCGTACCAGAGGGCCTGCTTGCCGTTGAGCTTGCGCCGGCCGGGCTCGATCCATCCGCTGATGGGTCTGCCGATGCCGTCGATGGCGGTGCGCTCGCGCACGTTGACGGTGACGCCTCCGACGGCGTCGATGAGCTTGGAGAAACCGCGCATGTTGACGAGCGCGTAGTAGTTGAGCTCGAGACCGGTGATCGACTCGACCGCGTCCATCGTGGCCTTGATGCCCGGGTCCTTGCCGGCGCCGAGCTCGGCCTGGTGGTCGTTGGCCCACGTGTTGACCGAGTTGAGGTAGCAGCCCTCGCAGTCGAACGTGCGAGGGAACTTCTTGTGCATGAAGGAGCCCCGCGGGAACGTCACGTCCTGCAGGTTGCGCGGCAGGCCGATCAGGACGGTGCGACCGGTCTCGGCGTCGATGCTGGCGACGGTCATGGAGTCCGGGCGCATGCCGCTGCGGTCGGGACCGGAGTCGGTGCCCATCATCAGCACGTTGTAGCGACCGGCCGCGGGCTTGCTCGTCGTCGACGAGGCGAAGACGGTGTCGATGAAGCCGCTCTGGACGTTGACGAGGTGGGCGGCGAAGAACATCACGCCCGCCGTCGCGAAGCACAGGACCCCGTTGAGCCCGGTCATCCAGAGACGATGCCCGCGCGCCATGCGCAGGGGCTGGCCGAGACGCCACGCGTCGATCATGAGGGCGACCCACGCGACGGCGCCGGCGATCAGGAGCCAGCGGCCGAGGGTCAGGATCCGCGGGTTCGTCGCCAGGGCGAACAGACCGGTGCGCGACGTGAGGGCGAGGACGAGCACGAGGAGTCCGACCGCCAGACAGGCGAGCCAGACCCGGACCGCGATGCGGCCGACGCGCTTGTTGCCCAGCACGAGCTGGGCCGACCCCGGCATGACGAGGGTCATGAGGGTCAGCGTCAGGCCGCGGCGGAACTGGATCCGGTCCGAGGCGATCGTCGTGCGCGAGCGCTCGGGGCGCGGCTCGGCGGCGGGGTCGTCCTGCATGGTGTCCTCACTGGGGAAGGGATGAGGTCGACCCGATCCTCACACAGAACCCTCGACCCCAGGTCGAGCCATGGTCCCGACACGCCGGGTGACTTTCGGACGCTCCGGGAGAGCCGTGGACCACGAAGGATGCTGCTTCCCGCACGACCGGTCGTGTGGAACGCAGCATCCTTCGTCCCGCCCCCACTCGCGATCGGGGGGATCTGTCGGACCTCGCGTCTACCGTGGCGGGATGGATCCCGAGGTGGCGCGAGCCCGACTGGTCGAGGAGCGCCGCCGGGCGCTCGGCCAGCTGCGCTCGAGCGACGCGAGCTTCGACGAGATCGTCGCCGCGGCGCGCGACAGCAACCTCGACGACGAGCACGACCCCGAGGGCACGACCATCGCCGTCGAGCGCTCGATGATCTCCTCCCTCGGCGACGCCGCCCGTCGACGGCTCGCCCAGGTCGACGCCGCCCTGGTCCGGGTCGACGACGGCAGCTACGGCACGTGCACCACGTGCGGCCGGGCGATCGCCGCGGGGCGGCTCGAGGCGCTGCCGGCGACGCCCGTCTGCGTGTCCTGCGGCTGAGTCATTCACGGGAAGCAGCGGGGCACCCGGCGCCGGCGGTCGCGACGCCACCACGCGTCGTGCCACGGAACGGGACACCTGGTCAACTACGCTCTCTGCATGCCCGAGCAGCGCCCCGAGGACCAGTACGGCTGGTTGTACGGAGGAGGCGGCGACGACAGCACCCGGCCCACCACGCAGGTGCGCGACGACCTCCCGCCCCCGAACCTCCCCCCGCCGGGATCGGGCCGGGGCGGGCGCGGGCGCGGCGACGGCGGTCGCGATGGATCCGATCGCGGTGGGGGCGGTCGACGCGCCGGCAAGGGCCGGCGCACGCTCCGCGTCGTCCTGCTCCTGGTCCTGGCCTGGATCGTGTTCCTGGTCGCCACCCCCCTGTACGCCTACTCCACGATCGAGAAGGTCGACGCCGACCCGGGCGACGGTCGCCCCGACGAGCAGCCGGGAACCACCTTCCTGGTCGTCGGCTCCGACAGCCGCGCCGGCCTCTCGGCGGAGCAGCGCAAGAAGCTCAGCACGGGTGGGGACGGCGGCGGTCGGGGCCGCACCGACACGATCATGGTGCTGCACACCGGTGCCGGTCCCTCGCTGCTCATGTCGATCCCGCGCGACTCGATCGTCGACGTCCCGGGCTACGGCTCGACCAAGATCAACGCCGCCTACGCCTACGGCGGCCCCCAGCTGCTGGTCCGCACCGTCGAGAAGAACACCGGCATCCGCATCGACGACTACGTGGAGATCGGGTTCGGCGGACTGGTCAACGTCGTCGACGCGCTGCACGGCGTCGAGATCTGCCCCAAGAAGGCGCTCAAGGACAAGGACTCCGGCCTGGACGTCGAGAAGGGCTGCCAGGACGCCGACGGCGCCACCGCCCTGGCGTACTCGCGCAACCGGCACTCCTACGCGAACCAGGACATCCAGCGCGTGCAGAGCCAGCGCGAGGTCATGGCGGGCATCGCCCGCAAGATCGCCTCGCCGTGGACCTTCGTCGACCCCTTCCGCTACTGGGGCGTCAACACCGGCGCCGCCGAGTCCGTCCGCATCGGCGAGGACACGGGCCGGTACGCCCTCGTCAAGTTCGCGCTGGGGCTGCGGTCGGCGATGGGGCCCGACGGCCTCAGCTGCACGGTCCCCCTCGCCGACTTCTCCGTGCGGTGGGACCAGCAGCGCAGCCAGCGGATGTTCGACGACATCAAGGCTGACCGGACGCAGTCGATCGGCGACCTCTGCACCCCCGACGGCCTGCCCAAGGGCTGACGTCGTGCCCGAGGACGACGCGGCGGTCGAGGCAGTGTTCGCGCTCGTCGACGAGGTGGTGCGTGCCCACGGCGCGTTCCTCGCCGTCGGCGACCGGCTCGGGGCCGAGGACGACCTGACGGCGGCACGCACGCTGGTGCTCGGCGCCCTCGTCGAGGAACCGGGCTCCGCGGCCGAGGTCGCGCGGCGCCGCGGACTGCGACGCCAGAGCGTCCGCGAGACCCTGGGGCGTCTCGAGCAGGCTGGGCTCGTCGAGCGCGCCGGGCGGGTCGACGGACGGGCGGAGCGGTACCGACCCACCGCAGCGGGGAGGGCGGCCTTCGTGTCGGTCCGGGCACGTCTGGGCGGATGGGCGGCCGAGGTCGCCGACGGCTCCACGAGCGCCGACCTGGAGCGGGCTGCCGCGGTCCTTCGGCGACTGGGCGATGCGGCCGCGCCGTGATCAGACCTGCAGGAGGCAGACGACGTGGCCGTCGTGGTCACGCACGACCGACATGACCTCGCCCCAGGGCTGTCGCGCCGGCTCGTCGACGATCGCCCCTCCGGCCTCGCGCCAGGCGGCGACGACCTCGTCGAGCGCCTCGACCGCGAAGGTGAGGCTCACGGCATGACCGGGCTCGGGGGTCTCTCGCTCGTGGAGCATGACGCCGATGCCGCCTCCGGTTCCGAGGGTGGCCAGGTCGTCCGAGCGGTGCTCCAGGCTCAGCCCGAGCACGTCGACGTAGAGGCCGAGGGCCTGGGCGAGGTCGTTGACGGAGACGACGGTCCTGACGAGGGACGGTGGGTTGCTCACGGCACCACCTTCGCAGTTCGACAGGGACCTGTCAACAATCATCGCGTCGGATCCGGGCCCACCTGCACCAGCTGCTTGCCCACGTTGCGTCCGGCCAGCATTCCGCGGAACGCCTCGGGTGCGCGCTCGAGCCCCTGCGCGACGTCCTCGAGGTAGCGCACGGAGCCGTCGCGGACCCAGGCCGACATCTCCCGCAGGAAGTCCTCGTGGTGGGTCGGCACGAACTCGTCCTGGATGAAGCCCCGCACGGTCAGGCTCTTGGTCAGGATGCGGCGGAAGAACCCCGGCAGCTGGTCTGCGCCCTGCGGCCGCTCGGTCGCGTTGTAGCCGGAGACGAGGCCGCACACGGGCACGCGGGCATAGGTGTTGAGTCGGCGCAAGACCGCGTCGCCGACGGGACCGCCGACGTTCTCGAAGTAGATGTCGACGCCGGCCGGCGTCGCCTCGACGAGCTGCTCGACGAAGTCCGGGGACCGGTGGTCGAGGGCGGCGTCGAAGCCGAGCTCCTCGGTGAGCAGGCGGACCTTCTCGGGCCCGCCCGCGATGCCGACGGTGCGTAGACCCTTGATCTTCGCGATCTGGCCGACCGCCGATCCGACCGGACCAGCGGCCGCAGCGACCACGAGCGTCTCGCCCTCGGCCGGCCTGCCGATGGCCAGCAGCCCCGCGTAGGCGGTGAAGCCGGGCATCCCGAGCACGCCGAGCGCGGTCGAGATCGGCGCGGCCTCCGGGTCGAGCCGTCGCGTGGCGCGCGCGTCCACCACGGCGTGGGTCTGCCAGCCGGTGTAGGCCAGCACGACGTCGCCGACCGACCGGCGGTCGGAGCGCGACTCCACGACCTCGCACACCGTGCCGCCGACCACGACGTCGCCGACCTGCATCGGGTCGGCGTACGACTCCGCGTCACTCATGCGTCCGCGCACGTACGGATCGAGCGAGACGTAGATCGTGCGCAGCAGGACCTGGCCGTCGGCGAGCTCGGGCAGCTCGGTCTCGACGGTCTCGAAGTCGCTGTCCTGCGGCTCGCCGTGGGGGCGGCTGGCGAGACGGATCTGGGTCGTGGGCACGGGGTCTCCTCGGGGTGGGCTGCGGGGGTCGACCCCACACTCGCACGGGCGGAAAACCTTCCTGGGAGAAAGTTCGGGCAGGATGTCGAGGACGCGACATCGGCTCCGTCCCCTGCATGAACGCGGCCACCACGGCCGCACCCCATCGGAGGAGAACATCATGGCCAAGTACCTGCTGCTCAAGCACTACCGAGGCGCCCCGACCCCCGTCAACGACGCGCCGATGGACCAGTGGACGCCGGACGAGATCTCGGCCCACATGCAGTACATGGAGGACTTCGCGGACAGGCTTCGCGACACCGGCGAGTTCGTCGACAGCCAGGCGCTGCGTCCCGAGGGATCGTGGGTCAGCTACGACGGCGAGGGCCGCCCGCCGGCCACCGACGGCCCGTTCGCGGAGACCAAGGACCTCATCGCCGGATTCATGATCATCGACGTCGACAGCCACGAGCGTGCCGTCGCGCTGGCCGGCGAGCTGTCGGCCGCTCCCGGTCAGGGCGGCCGGCCCATCCACGAGTGGCTCGAGCTCCGTCCGCTGATGTCGGCGCCCACCACGGTCACGGAGTGACGTGGACGAGTCCCTCCTGCGGGCCCTGACGCCGCCGGTCACCGCGATCCTCGTCCGCCGCGGAGCCGACTTCGCGGGGGCCGAGGACGCGGTGCAGGACGCGCTCGTCGAGGCGGTGCGCACGTGGGACGAGTCGCCGCCACGTGACCCGAAGGCCTGGCTGGTCACGGTCGCGTGGCGCCGGTTCCTCGACGCCGTGCGCTCGGAGTCGGCGCGCCGCGGGCGCGAGGAGGCGGTCGACGACGAGCCGGAGCCGGGTCCCGTGTCGGGACGGGACGACACGTTGCAGCTGTACTTCCTGTGCGCGCACCCGTCCCTGACCCCGGCCTCCGCCGTGGTGCTGACCCTGCGCGCCGTCGGCGGCCTCACGACCCGCCAGGTCGCGCGGGCCTACCTGGTGCCGGAGGCGACGATGGCGCAGCGCATCAGCCGCGCCAAGCGCACGGTCGCGGGCGTCCGCCTCGACGCCCCGGGCGACGTGGCCACGGTGCTGCGGGTGCTCTACCTGGTGTTCAACGAGGGCTACTCCGGTGACGTCGACCTGGCGGCCGAGGCGATCCGGCTGGCCCGTCAGCTGCGGGTCGAGCTCGACCACCCGGAGGTGTCGGGCCTGCTCGCGCTCATGCTGCTGCACCACGCCCGCCGGGCGAGCCGCACCGCTCCGGACGGCTCGCTCGTGCCCCTCGCCCAGCAGGACCGGAGTCGGTGGGACACGGACGCGATCGCCGAGGGCGTGGCCCTCCTGCAGGCGGCGCTCGCCCAGGACCGGCTGGGCGAGTTCCAGGCCCAGGCCGCGATCGCCGCGCTGCACGCCGACGCCCGCTCGGCTGAGGAGACCGACTGGGTGCAAGTCGTCGAGTGGTACGACGAGCTGGCGGCCCTGACCGACAACCCGCTCGTGCTGCTGAACCGCGCGGTCGCGCTCGGCGAGGCCGACGGCCCGCGCGCCGGACTGGCGGCCCTGGCTGCGCTCGACGAGTCCCTGCCCCGCTACACGGCGGTCGAGGCCCACCTGCGTGAGCGCGACGGCGACCTGGCGACGGCCGCCCGCCTCTACGCCGTGGCGGCCGAGCGCGCCGACTCCCTCGCCGAGCGTGACCACCTGACCCGCCAGGCGGCCCGCCTCAACTCCGCCGGCCGCTGATTCCCAGGCTCGCCTGGGAATCCGACCCCCAGCCCGCACCACGCCCGGTTTCCCTTACGACACGGGCGTCACGACCCGGGCATCGCGCACACGAACCGTGCCCGCCGCGCTGATTCCCCGGCGAGCCTGGGAATCAGCACCCCCGCACGTCCCCGCTCCACGTGCTCAGAGCGTGCTCTGGATCCCCGACAGCAGCTGGCGGGCGGCGACGATGCGCTGGACCTGGTTGGTGCCCTCGTAGATCTGCGTGATCTTGGCGTCGCGCATCATCCGCTCGACCGGGTAGTCACGCGTGAAGCCGTAGCCGCCGAGCAGCTGCACCGCGTCGGTCGTCACCTGCATCGCGACGTCGGAGGCGAACGCCTTGGCCGCGGCGCCGAAGAACGTCAGGTCCTTGTCGCCGCGCTCGGAGCGACCGGCGGCCGCGTAGGTCAGCTGGCGCGCCGCCTCGATCTTCATGCCCATGTCGGCGATCAGGAACTGCAGGCCCTGGAACTCCGCGACCGGCTTGCCGAACTGCTTGCGCTCCTGGACGTAGCCGAGCGCATAGTCCAGCGCGCCCTGCGCGACGCCCACGGCCTGCGCGGCGATCGTGACGCGGGTGTGGTCGAGCGTCCTCATCGCGATCGAGAAGCCCTCGCCCACGTCGCCGATGATGCGGTCCTCCGGGATGCGCACGTCGTCGAGGTAGACCTCGCGCGTCGGCGAGCCCTTGATGCCGAGCTTCTTCTCCGGCGCACCGAAAGAGACGCCCTCGTCGGACCTCTCCACCACGAATGCCGTGATGCCCTTCGAGCGCTTCTCCGGGTCGGTCTGCGCGAGCACCGTGTAGTACTCGGACTCCCCCGCGTTCGTGATCCAGCGCTTGACGCCGTTCAGCACCCAGCCGTCACCCTCGCGCACGGCCCTGGTCTTCTGGTTCGCAGCGTCCGACCCGGCATCGGGCTCGGACAGGCAGTAGGAGAACCCGCCCTCGCCCGCGGCCAGCTTGCCCAGGTACTTCGCCTTGATCTCCTCGTTACCGCCGATCTGCACCGGCAGCGAGCCCAGCTTGTTGACCGCCGGGATGAGCGAGCTCGACACGCACACCCGCGCGACCTCCTCGATCACCAGCACGGTCGCGAGGGCGTCCGCTCCGGCACCGCCGTACTCCTCCGGCACGTGCGGGGCATGGAAGTCCGCCGCCGTCAGCGCCTCGTTCGCCTCGGACGGGAACCGCGCCTCCTCGTCGACCTCTGCCGCGAACGGCGCGATCTTCGCCTCGGCCACGGCACGCACCGCCTCGCGGATCGCCTGGTGCTCCTCGGAGAGGGCGAACATCTCGGACGCGGCGCTGCTCATGGGTACTCCTCGCTGGGGGACGAACGGCACCGATCGTAGGTCGTCCGAGCATCGTCGACGGACGCAGGTCAGGCGGCCCGACGGGCCGGATGACCAAGATCACACGCGGCCCGACGAACATCACACCCGTTCGAGTCGTGGGCCCCGTGGAGCGCGGACGAGACTGAAGGGTGGCGCGAGAACCGCTCCACCATCGTCGATCCCAGGAGATGTCAGCGTTGACCACGGACGCGAACCTGCCTGCCCGCCGCTCCTCGGCCGCACCCGGCCGCATCACCACCGACGTGCTGCTCGTCGGCGCGGGCGTCATGAGTGCCACCCTCGGCACGCTGCTCAAGACCCTGCAGCCCGACTGGACGATCACGGTCCTCGAGCGACTGGACGAGCCGGCGCTCGAGAGCAGCGGACCCTGGAACAACGCCGGCACCGGTCACTCCGCGCTGTGCGAGCTCAACTACACGCCGCAGCTGGCCGACGGCTCGGTCGACATCAGCAAGGCCATCACGGTCAACGAGCAGTTCCAGCTGTCGCGTCAGTTCTGGGCGCACGGCATCGAGAACGGCGTCCTGCGTGATCCCGGCTCGTTCATCAACCCGGTGCCGCACGTCAGCTTCGTGAGCGGAGCCGACAACATCGACTACCTGCGCCAGCGCTACGACGCCCTCGCGGGCCACCCCCTCTTCGAGGGCCTGGAGTTCATCGACGACCGCGCCGAGTTCGCTCGCCGCCTGCCCCTCATGGCCGAGGGCCGCGACGAGTCCGAGGACGTCGCCGTCAGCTGGACCGACCACGGCACGGACGTCGACTTCGGCGCTCTCACCAAGCAGCTGCTCGGCCACCTCGCCTCGCAGGGCGCGGACATCCGCTACGACCACCACGTCAAGAACCTGCACCGCGACACCGACGGCACGTGGCGCGTCAAGGTCAAGGACCGCACGCAGGGCGAGACCCTGAACATCTCGGCCCGCTTCGTGTTCGTCGGCGCCGGCGGCGGTGCGATCACGCTGCTGCAGAAGTCGGGCATCGAGGAGATCAAGGGCTTCGCCGGGTTCCCGGTCAGCGGGCAGTTCATCCGTTGCCTCGACGAGACGGTCGCGGCCAAGCACGAGGCCAAGGTCTACGGCATGGCCGCCGTCGGCGCCCCGCCCATGTCGGTGCCGCACCTCGACACGCGGGTCATCGACGGCCAGCGCTCGCTGCTCTTCGGCCCCTACGCCGGCTGGACGCCCAAGTTCCTCAAGGAGGGCTCGTTCACCGACCTGCCGTTCTCGATCCGCCCCTCGAACATCGGCCCGATGGCTGCGGTCGGCGTGACGTCCTGGTCGCTCATCAAGTACCTCGTGACCGAGCTGGCCAAGACCCGACGCGGCAAGGTCGAGGCGCTGCGGGCGTTCGCGCCCCTGGCCGAGAACGACGACTGGGAGATCATCACCGCGGGTCAGCGCGTGCAGGTCGTGCGCAAGAAGGGCCGTGGTGGCGCGCTCGAGTTCGGCACGACCGTCGTGAGCTCGGGCGACGGCTCGATCGCGGGCCTGCTGGGCGCCTCGCCCGGCGCATCGACAGCCGTCTCGGCCATGCTCGACGTGCTCGAGCGCTGCTTCCCCGGTCAGATCGAGGGCTGGCGCCCGCAGCTCAAGGAGCTCGTGCCGTCCTACGGCGTCACGCTCGCCGACGACCCGGGCCTGCTCGCCGACCTGCGCGCCTGGACCGACAAGACCCTCAAGCTCGCCTGACCTCCACCTCGCTGGCTGACCCCCCACCTCGCTGGCAGTGACGTTCTGACGCGACACGCCAGCGTGTCGCGGTAGATACGTCACTGCCAGCGGGGGCGGGGGCGGGGTCTCAGCGGTCGCGGACGTTCGCGCCCTTGGCGCGGGCCAGGTCGGCCAGCGCCTCCTGGAACTCCAGCATGCGCTGGGTCAGGTCGGGATCGCCCGCGGCCAGGATGCGCACCGCGAGCAGTCCGGCGTTCCGGGCGCCGCCGATCGAGACCGTCGCGACCGGCACGCCGGCCGGCATCTGCACGATCGAGAGCAGCGAGTCCATGCCGTCGAGGTACTTGAGCGGCACCGGGACGCCGATGACCGGCAGCGGCGTCACGGCGGCGAGCATGCCGGGCAGGTGGGCCGCTCCCCCGGCGCCCGCGATGATCACCTCGAGTCCACGCCCGTGCGCGTCGCGACCGTAGGCCAGCATCTCGTCGGGCATCCGGTGGGCCGACACGACGTCGGCCTCGTAGGGCACGTCGAACTCGCCGAGCGCCTCGGCCGCGGCCTGCAGGGTGGGCCAGTCCGAGTCCGAACCCATGACGATGCCGACACGTGGCGATGCGCTCATGCGCGAGATCCTAGCCGCGGCGTCACCCGTCGGTGAGCAGCGCGGCGGCCCGACGAGCGTCGGCGAGGACCTGGATCGGGTCGTCGCCGGTCACGGTCACGTGCCCGACCTTCCGGCCGGGCTTGACCGCCTTGCCGTAGAGGTGGACCTTGGCGTGCGGCACGGCCGCCAGCGCCTCGGCACGCGCCGACGCCAGGTCGGTCACGCTGCCGCCCAGCACGTTGACCATGACGGCCCACGGTGCCGTCGGTGTCGACGGGCCCAACGGCAGGTCGAGCACGGCACGGAGGTGGTTCTCGAACTGGCTCGTGACGGCGCCGTCGATCGACCAGTGGCCCGTGTTGTGCGGGCGCATCGCGAGCTCGTTGACGAGGATGCGGCCGTCGACGGTCTCGAAGAGCTCGACGGCCAGCATGCCCGTGACGTCGAGCTCGGTCGCGACGCGGACCGCGAGGTCGCGTGCCTGTTGCTCGAGGGCGGGATCGAGGTCGGGCGCGGGTGCCACGACCTCCGCGCACACGCCACCGCGCTGGCGGGACTCGACCACGGGGTAGGCGACGACCTCGCCGGAGGGACGTCGGGCGACCTGCGCCGACAGCTCGCGACGGAAGTCGACGAGCTCCTCGGCCAGGAGCTCGCGGTCGGAGGTGAATGCCTCGCGGGCGTCGGCGGCGGAGTCGACGACCCACACCCCCTTGCCGTCGTAGCCGCCACGGGTGGTCTTGACCACGACGGGGTACCCGCCACCCGCAGCCGCGAACGCGTCGAGGTCGGACACCGAGGCGATGCGGGCCGAGCGCGGGCTCGGCGCCCCGATCTCGGCCATGCGGTCACGCATGAGGGCCTTGTCCTGGGCGAACACGAGCGCGTGGGGGCCTGGCCGGGGAGCGTGTCCCTCGGCCTGCAGCGCCTCGAGGTGCTGCGTCGGCACGTGCTCGTGGTCGAAGGTCACGACATCGCGATCACCGACCACCGCGCGCAGGTCGTGCAGGTCGGTGTAGTCACCCACGACGTGGTCAACGACGACCTGTGCGGCGCTGACGTCGGGGCCCTCGGCCAGGAGACGCAGGTCCACGCCGAGCGCGATGGCCGGCTGCTGCATCATGCGGGCGAGCTGTCCGCCGCCGATGACGGCCAGGCTGGGTGCGGTCACGGCTCGCAAGCCTAGTCCCGACCTCAGCGGCGGACGCGGAAGGCCCGTCGCCGCGAGACGGTGATCGGGGAGACCTCGCCGAACCCGCGCAGCACGCGCGGCGGGAGCGGACGCATGTCGAAGTCCTCGACCGACAGGGCGTCGGCGGTGCGCTGGTCGACGAGCACCCGGTGACTGCGCGCGACGTTGGACAGCCGGGCGGCCAGGTTGACCGGGGGTCCGAAGACGTCGCCGAGACGACTCAGCACCGAACCGGTCGCCATGCCGACCCGCACGTTCGGCAGGTCGTCGCGGGCGCTGATCTTGGCCACGACCTCGAGCGCGGTGTCGACCGCCGCGCGGGTGTCGGTGTTGACGAACAGGACGGCGTCACCGAGCGCCTTGATGACGCGCCCGTCGCCCGCGGTGATGATGTCGGTGACGCGGGTCTCGAAGTTCTCGACCAGGTCGCCGAGCTCGGACTCGTCCATCGAGTTCGTCATGGCGGTGAACCGGCTCAGGTCGGCGAACCCCACCGACATGGGTGTCGACAGCAGCTCGGCGTCGACCGCGCCCAGCGCCTCGACCCGGGCAGCGGCGGCCGCCAGGTGCCGACGCCAGGCGTAGAGCATGACCTGCTCGAACCCTGGCGAGGCCTGCCGGGCGAGCTCGACGGCCGACACGAGCCTGCTGGGCGCCCGCCCGTCCGCGACGTCGGAGCCGATCTGGTCGACGACGATCGCGACCTGCCAGTCGGCGAGGCGCGACATCGTGTGTCCGAGGGCCCGGCCGAGTCGCACGACGGTCTCCTCACGCAGGAGCCCGGCGTCGAGTGCGGCGGCCACGGCCGAGGCCACCTCGACGTCGGCCTCGCCGTAGGCCGGCGCGTCGCCCGCGTCCGGGAAGCCGATCGCACGCCAGAGCCGCTCGACCTTCTCGCGGTCCAGCCCGCCCTTCTCGGCGACCTGGGTGATGTCGAGCCCACCGGTCGCGCCCAGGATCAGCCGGGCGAGCTCCTCGCGCAGCGCCTCGCGGTCGAGGCTCATGGTCGTCCCCGGCTCATCAGATGCCCTCACCCCGCGCATGGGCCTGGTCGACGAGACCGGTGACGGTGCGGTGGAAGTCCTCGATCCCCGGGATGTCGCGCAGCTCGAGACCGGCCTGCTCGCTCGCGTCGTGGATGATCAGCGTGCCGCAGCCGAGGATGCGGTCGTTCAGGTTCTTCTCGAAGGCGACGTCGTTGACGCGGCTCAGGGGGATGACCCGTCCGGTGCGCGTCAGGATGCCCTTCTGCTCGACGATGCGCTTGTTGGTGAGGGTGTAGGTCCACAGGTACCAGCGCAGGAACGGCAGCACGGTGCCCCACAGCAGCAGCACGAGGCCGACGCCCAGGACGATCCACCGCGGGATGCCGTCGCCCCGATCACCCAGACGCGCAGCGAGGAAACCGACGGCGGCCGCGACGACCACGAGGATCACGAACGGCAGGAACAGGACCTTGACGTGGGTCCTCGTGGTCGCGATGGTCTGCTCGCCCTCGACCATCAGCTTGCGCGGCAACGTCATGTGTCGATCATCTCACCCCGGCTTCGCCCCTGTCCGCCCCTTCCCCACCCGCCCCGACCGCTCCCCCTCGCCCCTGAGCGTGACGATCCCGGGCGCACATCGGCCGTTTGGGCCCGGGATCGTCACGCTCAGCGGGGTGGTGGGGTGGGTCAGGAGGTGGGGCGGACGTGGGTGACGTCGCCCGCGCTCAGGGGACGGCCGTCGACGACGAGGCGGCCGTCGGGGTCGACGTCGTCGGCCCGCCCGACCAGACGGGTGCCGTCGGGCAGGTCGACCGCGACCTGCCGCCCGAGGGTCGAGCAGGCGCGCCGGTACTCCTCACGCACCGCGGGCACGGGGTCCCCGGGCGACTCCCAGGCGTCCAACCAGTGCTCCAGCCGACCCAGCAGCGTCGTGAGCACGTCGGTGCGGTCGATCGTGAGCGCCCCCTCCAGCCGCAGCGACGTCGCCGTGGGCACCGGGAGCTCCTCGCGGGTCAGGTCGACGTTGAGCCCGATCCCGAGGACCGCGGCCGCGCCGGTGGGCGTCTCGACGCGCTCCAGCAGGATCCCGCAGATCTTGCGTCCGTCGACCAGCACGTCGTTCGGCCACTTGAGCCCTGGCGTGACGCCGGCCCGCACGACGGTGTCGCGCACCGCGAGACCAGTCAG
>JALRCA010000073.1 GCA_023257515.1 Aeromicrobium sp. | reverse complement strand
GCCGGAGAGCAGGCCCTCGTTCATCTGGGCGCCCTCGGTGAGGCGCGGCTCCTGCGCGTGCTGGGCGATGACGCCGTCGAACGCCTTGACGTACTCGAGCGCGCGGCGCATCAGGACGGCGTCGGACACGCACTTGCCGTCGTCGGAGAAGACCCGGACGCCGGCGGCCGAGTCGGCCATGGCGCCGAGCTCGGCGAGCCGCTCCCCCGCCAGCCCGACGGTGACCGCTCCGACCGGCTGGACGTCGCAGTAGCCGCCCTCGCGGCCGAGGCGCCACACCTGCTCGACGACGCCCGCGGTGTCGGCCACCGGGTCGGTGTTGGCCATCGCGTGGACGCACGTGAAGCCGCCGCGGGCCGCCGCCTGGGTGCCGGTGAGCACCGTCTCGGCGTCCTCGCGGCCCGGCTCGCGCAGGTGCGTGTGCAGGTCGACGAGACCGGGCAGTGCGATGAGGGCTGTGCCGTCCGCCGCCCGTGGCCCGGCACCCCCGCCGGGGGTGCCGGCCGGGGTGATCGCGCTGACCCGGCCGTCCTCGATCGTGATGTCGACGAGGTCCTCGCCGAGCAGGCGCACGCCCTCGATGGTGGTGGCGCTCATGCGTCGTTCCCTTCCGTGGCTCCCCCGACCAGCAGGTACAGGACGGCCATCCGCACGGCGACGCCGTTGGTGACCTGCTCGACGATGACGGAGCGCGGGGAGTCCGCCACGTCGGCGTTGATCTCCATGCCCCGGTTCATCGGTCCGGGGTGCATGACGATCGCGTGCTCGGGGAGTCGGTTCATGCGCGCCACGTCGAGCCCGTAGCGCCGGCTGTACTCGCGCGCGCTCGGGAAGTACGAGGCGTTCATCCGCTCGCGCTGGACGCGCAGCATCATGACGGCGTCGGCCTTCTCGAGCGAGGCGTCGAGGTCGTAGGACGTCTCGACCGGCCAGCTCTCGACACCCACCGGCAACAGGGTCGGCGGCGCGACCAGGGTGACGTGCGCACCGAGCGTGTGCAGCAGCAGCGCGTTGGACCGCGCCACCCGGCTGTGCAGCACGTCGCCGACGATCGTGACGTGCTTGTCCGCAAGATCTGTGCCCTCTGCCGCCCGTGGCCCGGCACCCCCGCCGGGGCCGCCCGGCAGACCGACCAGGTGGCGGCGCATCGTGAAGGCGTCGAGCAGGGCCTGCGTCGGGTGCTCGTGCGTGCCGTCACCGGCGTTGATGACGGCGCCGTTCGTCCACTGCGCGTGGGCCAGCCGGTGCGGCGCCCCGGAGTGGTGGTGCCGCACGACGACCGCGTCGGCGCCCATCGCCTGCAGGGTCAGCGCCGTGTCCTTGAGGCCCTCGCCCTTCGAGGCGCTCGAGCCCTTGGCCGAGAAGTTGATGACGTCGGCGCTCAACCGCTTGGCGGCGGCCTCGAAGCTGATGCGCGTGCGCGTCGAGTCCTCGAAGAACAGGTTGACGACCGTGCGACCGCGCAGGGTCGGCAGCTTCTTGATCGGGCGCTGCGCGACGCCCAGCAGCTCCTCGGCCGTGTCGAGCACGCGGATCGCGTCGTCGCGGCTCAGGTCGCCGGCGCTCAGCAGGTGCTTCATGCGTCCCCCTGGATCGTCACGGTGTCGGACTCGTCGTCGCTCTCGGCAAGTCGGACCTTGACCTTCTCGCTCAGCGACGTCGGCAGGTTCTTGCCCACGAAGTCGGCCCGGATCGGCAGCTCGCGGTGGCCGCGGTCGACGAGGACCGCGAGCTGGACCGCCTGCGGGCGGCCGTAGTCGGCGAGGGCGTCGAGCGCCGCTCGGATGGTGCGACCGCTCATGAGGACGTCGTCGACGAGCACGACCGTGCGGCCGTCGACGTCGTCCGGGACGTCCGTGTGCTCGAGGCTGCGGATCGGACCGCGGCGCAGGTCGTCGCGGTACATCGTGACGTCGAGGGACCCGGCCGTGATCGACCGACCCTCGACCTCGCTCATGCGCGAGGCGATCCGGCGGGCGAGCGGGACCCCGCGGGTCGGGATGCCGAGCAGCACGACGTCGTCCGAGCCGTGGTTGCGCTCGAGGATCTCGTGGGTGATGCGGGTCAGGGCCCTGGCGATCTCGGCGTCGTCGAGGACGACGCGGCTCGCGGGCACACCGGCAGCTGGGCTCGAGGGAGCCACGCTGACCTCCTTCTCCGCCTCACGGGACGGCCGTTAAAGGATGTCGACTGCGTCCGAGACTAGCAGCGGCGGGCGGCCCGATCGGCACCGGGATCGTGTCGCACTCTTTCGCCCAGGTGTTCGTTAGTGTCGGCGCTCGTCCCTAGTCTGGGGACATGGACGAGGACCTCGCGCTGGCCGATCGGCTGCTCGCGCTCGTCACGCCCCAGGGCGACCTCGACGACGACTTCGGCGCCGGGCGGATCGAGATCGTCGCGGCGTGCGAGCGCGTGATCGCGGCAGCTCGAGCCCTGCAGCTGGAGCAGACGCGCGCGCTGCTGCGACAGCGCGAGCAGCAGGTCGAGGGCACGACGGCCGGGCTCTCGGTCATCGGTGAGGTCGCGATGGCCCGCAACGTCTCCCCCTCGGCGGGCGAGACCATGCTCAGGGCTGCGCTCACGCTCCGGGACATGCCAGCCGTGACCGACGCGCTGCGCACCGGCGCGATCGGCGAGCCCACCGCGCGGGCCATCTTGCGCGAGGTCTCCCACCTCGACGTCGACGACACGCAGCAGGTCGACACCGCCCTCGCCGAGCACCTGCCGCGCCTCACGCCGCGACGTGCCACGGAGCTGACCCGCGAGCTCGTGGTCGCCGTCGACCACGAGGCCGCCGAGCTGCGCGCCGACAGCGCCCGGGCCGAGCAGTACGTGAGCGTCCACGCCGACGCCGACGGGACCGCGACCCTCGTCGCCCACGGACCCGCCGAGCTCGTGACCGCAGCCGGGCGGGCGCTCGAGGCGTGGGCCGACGGCGCACGGTCCACCGGCGATCCCCGCACCCACGGTCAGGTCCAGCTGCAGACGCTCGTCGAGCGCGTCACCGGGTCCGACCGCCCCGAGCACGCCGACGTCGAGATCGGCATCGTGATCGACGCCGCGACGCTCCTGGGCGCGTCGAACGCCCCCACCGAGCTCGTCGGCCACGGACCCGTCGCCCCGAGCGTCGCCGACCAGATCATCGGCCGCGCCCACCGGTTGTTCTACCGGCGGCTGGTCACCGACCCGGTCGACGGATCGCTCGTGGCGCGCGACCCACGTCGCCGACGGTTCGACGGCCCGCTCGCCGCCCACCTGCGCGCCCGCGACCGCCACCGGTGCCGCCAACCCGGCTGCGACTGCCGCATCCGCGACCTCGACCACGTCACCGCGCACGCCGACGGCGGACCGACCACGGCGGCCAACGGCCAGGGGCTGTGCAAGCGCAGCCACACCCTCAAGCACCTGCCCGGCTGGTCCACCACCACCAGACCCGACGGCACCGTGGCGTGGCGCACCCCCACCGGCCACGTCTACGAGTCTCCCGTCCCTGCCCTTCCCGGCCGACTCGCGCATAGGCTGGTCCCATGACGATCTCGACGCGGCCGGCGACCGCGTTCGACGACGTCCGCACCATGGTCGGGCCCAAGCGTCCCGACGCGAACGTGTGCTGGTGCCTGAGCTACCGGCTCACGTCCTCGAAGGAGAACCAGTCGCTCCGCGGCCCGGGGCGCGGTGACCGGGTGCGTGAGCTCATGGAGCAGGGCCCGCCGGGCGTCCTCGCCTACGACGGCGACGAGGTCGTCGGATGGGCCGCGGTCCACCCCCGCGCCGACACGTCCTTCGCCACCAACCGCCGCATCCCCCACGTCGACGACGTCGACGTGTGGTCCGTGTGGTGCATCCGCGTCCGACCGGGCCACCGCAAGCGGGGCGTCTCGCACGCCCTGCTCGCCGGTGCCGTCGACTTCGCCCGCGACCAGGGAGCACCTGCGATCGAGGGCTACCCCCTCGACAACCGCGGCGAGAAGGTCGACCTGACCATGGCCTACGTCGGCACCAAGCGTCTGTTCGAGCGCGCGGGGTTCGAGCAGGCGGCACAGACGTCGTCGCGGCTCGCCGGCTTCCCGCGCGTCCTCATGCGCAAGGACCTGCGATGAGGCGCCGGGTCGTCCTCGCGGCGTCGACGGCGTTCGTCCTCGTCGCGATCGCGGTCACGGTGTGGCTCGCGCGGCCGAACGACCAGGCACCCGCCCCCCGGGCGACGCCGACACCGGAGCCCAGCGTCACGACGACCCCGGCCCCCGACCAGTGCGCCGAGGCCGCGAGCCGTCCGTTCACGCCGACGAGCGTGACCTTGACCGACCGGCGGTACCGCGTCCTCGCGCTCCCCCGCGACGGGCGCAACGTGCCCGGCGTCCCGCCCGTGACCGCCGCGGGTCGTGCCGAGGTCGCCTGGGACCGACCGCCGGGCATCAAGCCGGGCTCCTCGCGCGGCAACGTGCTCCTCAACGCGCACACGTGGCCCGACGGCAGCGCCCTCGGCAACCGCCTGCTCCGCTCCCTCCACCGCGGCGACCGCATCGTCGTGCACGGCCGCTCGAGCACCCAGTGCTACGAGGTCACCCGCCGCATCGAGGTCCGCGCCGACGGCGACGCCCACGGCTACTACGACCGCACCGGCCGACCCCAGGTCGCGATCGTCGTCTGCTCCGGCGAGCGCCTCGGCCCCGGTCAGTGGACCCACCGCACCCTGTGGTTCGCCAAGGCGATCGGCGCCTGAGTCACGCCTACGTGACCAGGCCCTGCTCCTTGAGCCAGTCACGAGCGACGAGGGCCGGGTCCTCCCCCTCGACGTCGACCTTGGCGTTGAGCTTCAGCATGACCTCGTTGGTCAGCAGGGGGTTCAGCTGCGCGAAGATCTCCTCGATCTCGGGATGCTTCTTCAGCAGGCTCTCCTGCACGACCTCGGTCAGGTTGTACAGCGGGAAGAACTCCTTGTCGTCCTCGAGGACCTCGAGCTCGAGGGCCGGGATGCGGCCGTCCGTCGTGAAGACCTCGCCGAAGTTGCACTTGCCCCGCGACGTCGCCGAGTAGACGACACCGGTGTCCAGGCGCAGCACCTGGTTCTTCGGCACGCTCGTGCCCAGCTCGAGGCCGTACTCCTTCAGCATCGGGCCGAAGCCGTCGTTGCGGCTGTAGAACTCGTCCTCGACGCAGAACGTCCGCTCCTTCTTCGGCAGGTCCTTGATCTGCGAGAGCTTCGTGATCTTGAACTTCTTGGCCGCCGCCGGACCCATCGCGAACGCGTAGGTGTTGTTCATGGGGGCCGGCTTGAGCCAGATGAGCTGGTTCTTGGCCTTGTCCTCCTTGGCCGTCGCCTGCCACTGCTCCTTCTCACCCTTGACCGGGTCGTCGTGGAGCAGGTACGAGATCCACCCCGTGCCCGTGTACTCCGGCGAGACGTCGACCGTGCGGTTGAGCAGCAGGTTGCGCACGCCGTTCGAGCCCGCCGTGTTGGTGCGGTTGGTGACGTCGGCACCGGCCGTCTGCAGGATCGTCGCCAGCATGTTGCCCAGGATGAGCTGCTCGGTGAAGTCCTTCGCGCCGACCGTGATGGGGACGCCGTCGAGCGAGTCGTAGTGCTTGATCTTGCCCGGTTCCGCCGCGGCGATGAAGCCGTTGGCGCTCTGCAGCCCGCAGGCCGACAGTCCGAGGGTCAGCAGCGCCGCGACGGCGACGCCGAGCGGCTTGGAGTACCTCATGAGAGTCCCTTCGGGGTGGCGAGGATCTCGACGATGCGGGCGAGCCAGTCCAGGAACAGCGCCAGCGCGGCGATCAGGACGGCCCCGACGACCAGCAGCGGCTTCTCGCCCAGCTTGATCCCCGTGACGAGGAGCGCTCCCAGGCCGCCGGCGCCGACAAGGGCGGCGAAGGAGACCGTTCCGCACATCAGGACGATGGCGGTGCGCACGCCGGTGAGCATGACGGGCACCGCGAGCGGCAGCTCGACCGAGCGGAGCACCGCGAAGGCCGACAGACCCATCCCTCGGCCGGCCTCGATGAGCCGGCGATCGACGCCGTCGAGCCCGACCACGACGTTGGCGAGGACGGGCAGGATGCCGTAGATCGTGAGGGCGCCGATGAACGGCCCCATCCCGACACCGAAGTACAGGGCGGCCAGCACGACCAGGCCCACGGCCGGCACCGCCTGGCCGAAGCCGGCCACCGCGAGCACGGCGCCGGAGAAGCGACGCACCGGCCCGCGGGTCAGGACGACGCCCAATGGCACCGAGATCACGATGACGAGGACGGCCGCCATGACGGTGAGCTGGAGGTGCCGCGTGAAGCCGCTCACCAGCTCGCCGTTGGCCAGCAGTCCCTGCTTCGTCGACAAGGTCTTGGTGTTCGTGTAGACCAGGACGCCGACGATCGCGGCCAGCGCCACGAGAGGCTGCGCCACCCAGCGGAGCCGGCCCGGCTTCGGGTCGCCCGACAGGTCCGGTGGGGTGTCGACCTCGAGGTCGGCACCGGGCTGCTGCGACGTCGCGGAGCTCACGAGGCACCCACCTCGGAGGAGCCCGGGGCCGACGAGGCGCTGCCGAGGCTCTGCATCGCCTCCATGATCGTCTCGACGCGCACGACGCCCAGGTACTTGTTGCGGCGACCGGTCACCACCACGACACCGTGACTCGAGGTCAACATCTCGTCGAGCGCGTCGTTGAGCGTGGAGGCCGGGCTGATGACCTCGAGGTCGTGGTCGCGCGTGACCTTGGTGAGGGCGCCAGGCTTGGCCAGGTCGCGCAGGGAGACCCAGCGCTGCGGGCGGTCCTGGTCGTCGAGGACGATCGCCCACTCGCGGCCGAGCTCGCGCGCCTCGGCGATCGCCTGCTGGGCGTCGCCGCCGACGCGCACGACGGCGGCCTCGTGCAGCTCGACGTCGCGCACGCGGGTCAGCGTGAGCTGCTTGAGCGCCGCGCCGTGGCCCACGAAGCCCTCGACGAACTCGTTGGCCGGCGCGGCGAGGATCGCCTCGGGGGTGTCGTACTGCACGATCTCGGAGCCGACGTCGAGGATCGCGATGCGGTCACCGAGCTTGACGGCCTCGTCGAAGTCGTGGGTCACGAACACGATCGTCTTGTGCAGCTCCTCCTGGAGCCTCAGGAGCTCGTCCTGCAGCCGCTGGCGCGTGATCGGGTCGACCGCTCCGAACGGCTCGTCCATGAGGAGGACCGGCGGGTCGGCGGCCAGCGCACGGGCCACGCCGACGCGCTGCTGCTGTCCGCCGGACAGCTCGCGCGGGAATCGGTCGCGGTACTGCGCGGGGTCGAGGCTGACGAGCTCGAGCAGCTCGTCGACGCGGGCGGCGATGCGCTTCCTGTCCCAGCCGAGCAGCTTCGGGACGATCGCGATGTTCTCGGCCACCGTGTAGTGCGGGAACAGCCCCGCACCCTGGATGACGTAGCCGATGCGGCGCCGCAGGTCGTCGGCGTCGACGTTCGTGACGTCCTCGTCGCCGATGCGGATCGTGCCGCTGGTCGGCTCGATGAGGCGGTTGATCATCTTCATCGTGGTCGTCTTGCCGCAGCCCGACGGACCGACCAGCATGACGATCTCGCCGGCCGGGATCTCCATCGTGACGTCGTCGACCGCCGCGGCCTTCTGGCCGGGGTACCGCTTGGTGATGTTCTCGAGCAGGATGCGCTCACCGTGAGCGCTGGACTGGGTGGCGTTCTGGTCAGACACGGATACCCCTGGAGGTCGTGAGTCGGCCGATGAGGCCGAGGACGAGGTCGAGGACGATGGCGAGCACGACGATGCCGAGAATGCCCGCCCAGGCGAGGTTGGTGGCGTTGGCGCCCTCGAGCCGCGACAGGCCCGAGAAGATGAACGAGCCGAGGCCCGGGCCTGCGGCGTAGGCGGCGATCGCTGCGATGCCCATGAGCATCTGGGCGGACACCCGCACGCCGGTCACGATGACGGGCCACGCGAGCGGGAGCTGGAGCCTGACGAGGGTCGTGAACGGTCCCATGCCCATCCCGCGGGCCGACTCGACGAGCCCGGGGTCGACGCGCCTCAGCCCCACCACGGCGTTGCGCAAGATGGGCAGCGAGCCGTAGAAGGCGAGCAGCACGACGGAGAGCACGACGCCGTTCGTGATGAAGGCGATGAGCAGACCGAGGAGGGCGAAGGACGGGATCGTCAGGCCGACCGCCGCGCCGCCCTCGGCGACAGCGGTCCAGACGTTGGAGCGATAGGTCAGTACCGCGATCACCAGCGCGATGATCGTCGCGAGGACGAGCGACTGGACGACGAGACTGAGGTGTTGGTACCCCTGGAACCAGAGCAAGGACCATCGGTCCTGCACGAACTCCCAGAAGTTCATCGGATGACACCGGTCATGAACATGTCTGGTGACGTTACCGGCGGGTCCTCGTTTGTGCGACCCGAAACGGGGAACGGGGGTCAGACCGACAGGCCCGGCTTGACCGCCACGATGCGGCTCAGCAGGCCGTTGACGAACCGCGGGGACTCGTCGGTCGAGAGGTCCTTCGCGAGCTCCACGGCCTCGCTCACTGCGACCCCGTCCGGGACGTCGTCGACGTGCAGGATCTCGAACGTCGCGATGCGCAGCAGGTTGCGGTCGACCGACGGCATGCGCTCGAGCGTCCAGCCCTTCGCGTGCTCACCGAGCAGCGCGTCGATCTCGTCGGCGTGGGCGACGACGCCCTCGACGAGCTGCACGGTGTAGGCGTTGACCGGCGGGTCGTTGACCTCGAGCCGCTGCGTCAACGTGCCCCCGACGGGCGCACCCTGGGCCTCGGACTCGAAGAGGATGTCGAGGGCGCGCTTGCGGTACTTGGTGCGCGCTCCCATCAGGACTTCACGCGACCGAGGTAGCTGCCGTCGCGCGTGTCGACCTTGATCTTCTCGCCGCTCGTCAGGAACAGCGGGACCTGGATCTCGCGACCCGTCTCCAGGCGCGCGGGCTTGGTGCCACCGCTCGAGCGGTCACCCTGCAGACCCGGGTCGGTGTGCTCGACCACGAGCTCGACCGAGGCCGGCAGCTCGACGTAGAGCACGCGGCCCTCGTTCGTGGCGACGACGGCGTTCTGGTTCTCGAGCAGGAAGTCGACCGCCGTCCCCATGGCCTCGGGCTGGACCTCGAGCTGGTCGTAGGTCTGCACGTCCATGAACACATAGCTCGTGCCGTCGTTGTAGAGGTACTGCATGTCGCGCTTGTCGACCGTGGCCGTCTCGACCTTGGTGCCGGCGTTGAACGTCTTGTCGACGACCTTGCCGGACTCGACGTTCTTCATCTTGGTGCGCACGAAGGCCGGGCCCTTGCCGGGCTTGACGTGCTGGAACTCGACGATGGACCACAGCTGTCCGTCGATGTTGAGAACCATGCCGTTCTTCAGGTCGTTCGTGGTGGCCATCAGGCGATCTCCAGCAGGTCGGTGGTGAACTCGGTGAGCACGTCGGGCCGCTGCCCCTGCTCCGCGACGAGGACGGTGTCCTCGATCCGCACGCCGCCGCGACCAGGCAGGTAGATCCCCGGTTCCATGGTCAGCACGGTGCGACGTCCCAGTGTACCGACGTGGCTGCCGGCGACGAACGGGTCCTCGTGGATCTGCAGCCCCACGCCGTGCCCGAGTCCGGTCGTGAAGTGCTCGAGCTGCCCGTCGGCCTCGAGCGAGGCGCGCACGACGCGGTCCGAGGTCGCCACGTCGGCCCCCTCGACGAGCTCCGCCACGCCCGCTGCCTGCGCCGCGCGCACGGCGGCGTGGATCTCGCGCTGCCAGTCCGCGGCACGGCCGAGGGCCACGGTGCGGGTGAAGTCGGCGTGGTAGCCGTCGACGCGCGCCCCGAAGTCGGCCTTGAGCAGGTCTCCTTCCTGCAGGACACGGTCAACCGGGTGGTGGTGCGGGATCGCGGTGTGCGGGCCGGAGGCCAGGATCGTCTCGAACGCGACCGCCTCGGCCCCGCGGTCGAGCATGCGGTTCTCGAGGTCACGGGCGACGTCGCGCTCCGTGCGACCGACCAAGGGTCCGTCGAGCAGGCCGGCGAACGCCTCGACCGTGATGGCGCAGGCCCGCCGCAGGGCCTCGAGCTCGTGGTCGTCCTTCGTCTCGCGCGCCGTCTCGACGACCTTGCCCGCCGGAGCCAGGTCGAGCCCGGCTCGGACCAGCACGCCGTGCGCGTCGACGCTGAGCGTGTGGGTCTCGACGCCCACCCGTCCGTCGACCCGCGCGGCGGACTCCCCTAGCAGGTCGCGCGTGACGACGTGCTCGAGGTCGGGGACCTCGTCGGCGGCCTGGTCGCGGTAGCGGCCGTCGGTCAGGAACACTCCCCCACCGTCAAGGCGGAGCACGAGCGCGCCGTTGGAACCGGTGAACCCGGACAGGTACCGGACGTTGACCAGGGTCGTGACGAGCAGGTGGTCGAGCCCCGCCTCGTGCATCGCCGCCGCCACGCGACGCCTGCGGTCCGCGAGCTGCGCCGCGGTGGGCCGACTCATGCCCCCACTCCCGACGACTGCGCTCCCGAGGACAGGGCCTCGTAGGACGCACGCAGGACGTCCTCGTCGGGTCCGG
This sequence comes from Aeromicrobium sp., assembly GCA_023257515.1. Taxonomy (GTDB): domain Bacteria; phylum Actinomycetota; class Actinomycetes; order Propionibacteriales; family Nocardioidaceae; genus Aeromicrobium. The sequence continues at coordinate 16,717 of JALRCA010000073.1, read as the reverse complement.
CCAGGATCGTCGGGTGGCCCAGGCCGTCCAGGACCACGAAGCGCAGCACGGCGCCGCGGGCCTTCTTGTCGATGCGCATGGCGTCGAGCAGTGGCTCGAACGGCCCGTCCCACGTCGTCGGGAGAACGACCTTGGACAGGTCGGCACGGTGCCGGGCGACGACGTCGGCGCCGATCAGGCCGGTGCGGTGGGCGAGCTCGGCCACGAACACCATGCCGATGCTGATCGCCTCGCCGTGGCGCACCGTGTACCCGCTCGCCCGCTCGATCGCATGGCCGAGCGTGTGGCCGTAGTTGACCGCCTCGCGGCCGATGCTGGATCCGTTCCCGTTCCCGCCCAGGGCCCGGGACCCCTGCCGGGTCCCGTTCCCCTCTCCAGCCGACCCCGCCGTCTCCCGCAGGTCGCCGTCGATCGCGCGCGCCTTGACCGCGATGCCCCGGGTGATGAGCTCCTCGAGCACGGGCGAGGTGGGGTCGAGCAGCGTGGCGGCGTCGTGGGACTCGACGAGTTCCAGGATCGCGAGGTCGTCGATGAACCCGCACTTGACCACCTCGGCGAGGCCGGAGCTGAGCTCGGCCCGCGGCAGCGTGGCCAGGGCGTCGAGGTCGCACAGCACGCCGATCGGCTCGTGGAACGCGCCCACGAGGTTCTTGCCCGCCGCGACGTTGATGCCGGTCTTGCCGCCCACGGCCGCGTCGACCATGCCGAGGACCGTCGTGGGCAGCGTCGCGAAGCGCACGCCGCGCAACCAGCTCGCCGCCAGGAACCCGGCGAGGTCCGTCGTCGACCCGCCACCGAGACCGACGACGAGGTCGGAGCGCGTGAAGCCGGCTTCGCCGAGTGCGTCCCACAGCCCGGTCAGGACGGCGATGCTCTTGGCCGACTCGCCGTCGGGCACGGGGAGCAGCAGGACCGCGAGGCCGCGCTCCTCGAGCGCACGGGCGTGGCCGGCCGCCCGCTCGGACAGCGCGTGCGGGTGGACGATCGCCACCCGGGCGACGTCGCCGGGCACGAGGTCCGGCAGCCGGTCGTGGGCACCGGCCTCGACGACCACGTCGTACGGCAGCTGGGCGCGGATCGTCAGGGTGCTCACGCGGTGGGCTCCTCGTGCTGCAGGCCGGACAGGACCGCGTCGGCGACCTGGTCGGGGGTCAGGCCGTTGGTCGCCACGGTGCGCCGCGAGACCTCGCGGTACACGGGCGCGCGCTCGTCCATGAGCTTCTTGAGACGTCCGCGCACGTTGCCGAGCAGCAGGGGCCGTGCGGAGCCGAGTCCGACGCGGCGCGATGCGTCTGCCAGGCCGACCTCGAGGTAGACGACGTGGTGGTCGGCGAGCAGGGCGCGCGTGCCGTCGTCGAGCACTGCGCCGCCGCCGAGGGCCAGCACGCCGTCGTGCTCGCGCAGCGCGGTCGCGACGGCTTCGGCCTCGAGGCGACGGAAGTGCGCCTCGCCGTGGTCGACGAACAACTCCTGGATCGTGCTGCCGGTCGAGGCCTCGACGTCGAGGTCGGTGTCGCGGACCGCGAGCCCCAGACGCTCGGCCACGAGCGCGGCCACGGTCGTCTTGCCGGCGCCGGGTGGCCCGACGAGCACGACGACCGGGGTCACCGGAACCTCAGGTTCGCCAGGTAGGACTCGACGTTGCGACGCGTCTCGCCGACGGAGTCGCCGCCGAACTTCTCCGTGACGGCCTCGGCCAGCACGAGGGCAACCATGGCCTCGGCCACGATGCCGGCCGCCGGCACGGCGCACACGTCGGAGCGCTGGTGGTGGGCGCGGGTCTCCTCGCCCGTCGCGACGTCGACCGTGCGCAGGGCGCGCGGGACGGTGGCGATGGGCTTCATGGCGGCACGCACGCGCAGCGTCTCGCCCGTGCTCATGCCACCCTCGGTGCCGCCGGAACGACCGGACGCGCGGCGGATGCCGTCCTCGCCCGGGACGATCTCGTCGTGCGCCAGCGAGCCGCGGGTGCGGGCGAGCTCGAAGCCGTCGCCGACCTCGACGCCCTTGATCGCCTGGATGCCCATGAGCGCGGCCGCGAGGCGCGCGTCGAGACGTCGGTCCCAGTGCGTGTAGGAGCCGAGCCCGGACGGCAGGCCGTCGACGACGACCTCGACGACCCCGCCGAGGGTGTCGCCGTCCTTGTGGGCCTGGTCGATCTCGGCGACCATCGCGGCGCTGGTGTCGGCGTCGAAGCAGCGCACCGGGTCGGCGTCGAGCGCCTCCAGGTCCGAGCGCGACGGCACGGGCGCGCCGCTCGGGACGCGGACGCTGCCGAGCTCGACGACGTGGGACACGATCGTGGCACCGGTCGCCTGCTCGACGAAGTGCGCGGCGACCTCGCCGATCGCGACGCGCGCAGCGGTCTCGCGGGCGCTCGCCCGCTCGAGCACCGGACGGGCCTCCTCGAAGTCGTACTTCTGCATGCCGGCCAGGTCGGCGTGACCGGGGCGGGGCCGCGTGAGCGGGGCGTTGCGCTTGAGCCCGTCGAGCACCTCGGGGTCGACCGGGTCGGCCGCCATGACCTGCTCCCACTTGGGCCACTCGCTGTTGCCGATGCGCAGCGCGACCGGGCTGCCGAGCGTGCGGCCGTGGCGGATGCCACCGATGACCTCGAGCTCATCGGCCTCGAAGCTCATGCGGGCACCACGCCCATAGCCCAGGCGACGACGCGCGAGCGCGTCCTGGACGTCCTTGCTGGTCACCTCGACCCCTGCGGGGAGTCCCTCGAGGACGGCGACGAGCGCGGGGCCGTGCGATTCACCAGCGGTCAGCCAACGGAGCATGGGCTGATTCTCCCACCGCCTCGACGCGCACGAGGCAGCCAGGGGTCGGGTGAGATCTCGAGCACCGACTGGCCTCTCAGAACAGCGGCGCCACGGCGACGGCCACGACCGAGCCGAGCACGAGGTAGGGACCGAAGGCGAAGGCCTTGGGGTCCACGAGTCGCGCGAGCGACAGCGCCACCCCACCGACGGCACCGAGGACGAAGCCCGCGTACGTGCCGACGACGGCCTCCTGCGCCCCGACGGCGCCGAGGACGAGTCCGCAGATCGCGGCGAGGCGAACGTCGCCGTAGCCGAACGCTCCCCGGCCGAAGCGTCGTCCGAGAGCCCACACGAGCCAGAACACGATGAACACGAGCACGTTCGCCACGACGGCCCGCACCGCGAGGTGCCAGTCCTGGGCCAGCAGGGCGGCCAGGCCGACGAGCACGAGGCACAGCAGGTGCAACGGCGCGGTCAGGACGAACGGCAGCAGACGCGTCCGGGCGTCGACGTACGAGAGCCACACGCCGACGACCACGAACACGATCCACAGCGGGAGCAGGGCCCAGTCGACCCGCCACCCGACGACCGCTGCGAGCGCGGCGGCCGCCAGCGCCAGTCCGGGCGCGAGACCGCGGGCCCGGGCGATCGTGGCGTACAGCGGCTTGTCGTCGTCGGGCTCCTCGGGCTCGGGCAACGCCGCGACGACACGAGGTCCGGCCCAGGCCAGCACGGCGGCCACGAGGGCGGCGACGAGGATCTCCACCTCGCCGACCCTACCGAGAGGCGACGGTCGTGAGCGCCGCGTCGCGCAACAGGTCGACGTCGACGTCGTGACCGGTCATGAGCCTGACCTGCAGCACGGCCTGGTGCGCCAGCAGGTCCAGGCCCGTCACCGTGGGGCGGCCCTCCTCCTGGGCGGCCGCGACCAGGCGCGACGGCCACGGGTCGTAGGCGACGTCGAACACCGCGTGCGCTGACTCGGCCAGCTCGTGGGACCGTCCGGCGAACGACCCACCGGGGACGGACGCGACCAACAGGTCGGCCACGTCGACCATCGGCTCGTCGAGCGTGTGCACGACGACCTCGAGTCCGGCGCGCTCGCCCGCCGAGGCGGCCTCGGCCGCACGTGCCCGGTCCCTGACGACAAGCTCGAGCCGCTCGGCTCCGAGTCGTGCGACCGCGTGAGCCGTCGAGGCAGCCGTGGCGCCGCCGCCGAGGACCCGCACGAGCGGCACTGGACCGATGCCGCGCTCCAGGAGGGCGGCCACGGCGCCGGGGACGTCGGTGTTGGCGGCCTCGACCCTCCCGTCGGCGTGCACCAGCGTGTTCGCCGCACCGGTCAGCGCCGCGACCTCGTCGGTCGCGTCGGCCAGCGCGAGGGCCTCGCGCTTCAACGGCGCGGTGACCGAGAGTCCCCGCCACTCCACGAGGTCGTCGACGAACCGGCCGAGCGAGCCCTCGGGCACGTCGTGCGCGTCGTAGACCCAGTCCAGGCCGAGGGCCGCGTAGGCCGCCCGGTGCATGACGGGCGACATCGAGTGTCCGATCGGCGAGCCGACGACCCCGCAGGTGGCCCGATCAGCCACCGCACGACCCGGCGCCGTAGACCTTCTGGCAGTCGGCCGTGTGCTTCGCGAAGTCCGTGTTGAAGATCGTCGCACCCTTCTTGTCGGCGAAGAAGTACAACCAGTCGCCCTTGGCCGGGTTGAGCACGGCCTCGATCGTCTTCTCGCCCGGCGACCCGATCGGTCCGGGCGGCAGCCCCGGGTAGCGATAGGTGTTGTACTCCGAGTCGCTGTTGCGCTCCTCCTTGGTCGTCCACACGTCGCCCTCGCGCTTGCTGACGTAGGAGACCGTGGAGTCGAGCTGGAGGGGCATGTCCTGGTCGAGCCGGTTGAACAGCACCCGCGCGACCTTGGGGTAGTCCTGGTCGCGACGTGCCTCGTACTCCAGGATGCTGGCCATCGTGAGCACCTGCTCCTTCGACAGGCCGACGACCTTCGCCCGGGTGTCGATGTCGAGGTCCTTCTCGACCGCGAGCGTCTTGGCGACCATCTGGCGCAGCAGCTGACGGGCCGTGGTGCCGGGCTCGACGGTGTAGGTCGCCGGGTAGAGGTAGCCCTCGGGGTTGCCCTCGGCCTCAGGCGGCAGACCGAGGTTGCCCGGTTGGTCGAGCTCCTTGGTGACGGCCGAGGCCTTGATGTCGGAGCCGTCGGCGATCGCCTTGACGATCTGCCCGACGCGCGAGCCCTCGGGCACCACGACGCGGCCCTCGACCTTGTTCTTGGGGTCGGTCAGCTCGCGCATGGCCCACTCCGACGACATCTTCTTGCGGAGCTGGTAGAAGCCCGCCTGGATCGACTGGGCGCGCGAGTCACGGAGCGAGAGCTGGTAGAACGCCTCCGCGCTCTTGACGACGTCGGCCTTGAACAGCACGTTCGCGATCTGCTGGCCGTTGGCTCCCTGCGGGATCTCGACGACCACCTTGCCCGAGCCCTGTCCCGTGTAGTCCTCGGGACCGTTGATCCAGTCGCTGACCTTCTGGTAGCCGACGTACGCGCCGCCCACGAGGGCCACGACCACGACCAGGACGACGATCATCCTGCCCCACGGCTTGCGGGGCGGCGTCTCGGCGCGTCGGCGACCGCCGCGCGCCGGGGGCGGGGAGGCGTCGCCCCCACCGCTGGACATGATGTCGAGTCCGCTGTCGCTCACTGTGGTGTCCTCGTCCTGCGCCTACAGGGTCTCGCCCGGGGCGGTCCCGCGCGTTCGTTCGGCGTCCAAGCACCCCTGGAGGATCACCGTGGCCGCGGCCTGGTCGATGACCTTGCGCCGGGACCGTCCCGACCGCCCGCCTTCACGCAGCAGGCTGTCGGCAGTCATGGTAGTCATCCTCTCGTCGTGCAGGCGGATCTGCAGGTCACCTGGCGCGGCGGCGCGCAGGGCCGCGCAGAACGAGCGCATCTTGGCCGCAGCCGGTCCCTCGCGTCCGCTGAGGGAGACCGGGAGTCCGACCACGACCTCGAACGCTCCCACCTCGTCGACGAGCTCGACGATGCGGGCGACCGCGTCGGGACCGGCGGCGACGGTCTCGAGCGGCGTCGCGACGAGTCCGTCGGGGTCGCACACCGCGACCCCGATGCGGACGTCACCGACGTCGATGCCGAGCCGTCGTCCTCTGCGCATGATCAGCGGGCCGCCTCGCGCACGGTGGACTCGACGGCCGCGAAGGCGGCGTCGATGCCCCCGAGGTCGCTGCCGCCGCCCTGGGCCACGTCGGGCTTGCCGCCACCCTTCCCGCCGATCTTCTCGCCGATGACGCCGACGAGCGTGTTCGCCGCCAGGCCACGCTCCTGAGCCTGGGGCGTGACGGCCACGACGACGCTCGGCCGGTCGTTGGCCGTGCCGACGACCACGACGACGGCCGGTCGGTCCTGCAGCTTGCCGCGCACGTCGAGGGCGAGCGAGCGGACGTCGCCGCCGCCCACCCCCTCCGCACGGTGGGTCACGAGGGCCACCCCGTCGACGTCGTGCGCGGCGCGCGCGAGGTCGCCGGCCGCGCCCTGCAGCTGCGCCGCCTTGAGCTTCTCGAGCTCCTTCTCGGTGCTGCGCAGGCGCGTGACGAGGTCCTGCACGCGACCCGGCACGTCCTCGGGACGCGCCTTGAGCACGTCGGTGAGCTGGAGCACGAGGTCGCGCTCCTTGGCCAGGTACGCGAACCCCTCGATCCCGGTCAGTGCCTCGACGCGGCGGTTGCCGGCGCCGACGGAGCTGTCGGACGTCACCACGACGGTGCCGATCTGGCTCGAGCGGTCGACGTGGGTGCCACCGCAGAGCTCGCGCGACCAGGGGCCGCCGATCTCGACGACGCGGACCTCCTCGCCGTACGTCTCGCCGAAGAGCGCGAGCGCGCCCCACTCCTTGGCCTCGGGCAGGGTCATGTACTGCGCCGAGACGGGCAGGTCCTCGCGCAGCGCGCGGTTCGAGACGTGCTCGACGTCGTGCAGCTGCTCCGGCGACAGGGCGCCGTTCCAGCCGAAGTCGAGGCGCAGGTAGCCCGGCCGGTTGTAGGAGCCGGACTGCAGGGCCGTGGGGCCGAGGACCTCGCGCAGCGCCGCGTGCACGACGTGCGTGCCCGAGTGCGCCTGGCGGGCGCCCGTGCGCCACTCCGGGTCGACGTCGGCCGACAGGGTCTCGTCGACGGTCAGCTCGCCCTCGAGCACGCGGACCTGGTGGACCACGAGGCCCTTGATGGGGCGCTGCACGTCGAGCACCTCGGCGCGGCCCGTGCCGGTGCCGGCGTCCCACGTGAGCGTGCCGGCGTCGGCGTTCTGTCCACCGGACTCGGCGTAGAACGGGGTGCGGTCGAGCACGACCTCGCCCACCTGCCCCGCCGCGATCGCAGGCACCGTCGCGCCCTCGGACAGCAGCGCGAGCACCCGCGACTCCGTCGAGAGCGTCGTGTACGCCTGCCAGTCGGTCGGGCCGTTCGCATCGAGCGTGGCCCGGTAGGCCGAGGTGTCGGCGTGGACGCCCTTCTTGGCCTTGGCGTCGGCCTTGGCTCGCGCCCGCTGCTCGGCCATGAGTGCGCGGAAGCCCTCGGAGTCGACGCTCAGACCCTGCTCCTCGGCCATCTCGAGCGTCAGGTCGATCGGGAAGCCGTACGTGTCGTGCAGCGTGAACGCCGCCTCGCCGCTCAGTCCGGTGCCGCCCTGCTCCTTGACGGACGAGACCGCCAGGTCGAAGATCTGGGTCCCCTTGCCGAGGGTCTGGCGGAACGCGTCCTCCTCGGCGTAGGCGACCTGCTCGATGCGCGCGAAGTCGGACTCCAGCTCGGGGTAGGACGCCTTCATGCGGTCCTTGCTGACCGGCAGCAGCTCCGGCAGGGCCGGGTCCTCGAAGCCGAGCAGGCGCATCGACCGCACGGCACGGCGCAGGAGGCGACGCAGGACGTAGCCGCGGGCCTCGTTGCCGGGCGTGACGCCGTCGCCCATGAGCATGAGGCCGCTGCGCACGTGGTCGGCGACCACCCGGAAGCGCACGTCGTCGTCGTGGGAGACGCCGTAGCGGCGGCCGGTGAGCTCGGAGGCGCGCTCGATGACGGGGAAGACCTCGTCGATCTCGTACAGGTTCGCCTTGTCCTGCAGCAGGTAGGCGACGCGCTCCAGGCCCATGCCGGTGTCGATGTTCTTGTTCGGCAGGGGCTGGACGACGTCGAACTGGTCCTTGGCCCGGACGTTCGTGATCTCCTCCTGCATGAACACGAGGTTCCAGATCTCGAGGAAGCGGTCCTCGTCGACGACGGGGCCGCCGTCGGGTCCGTGGTCGGGGCCGCGGTCGACGTAGATCTCGCTGCAGGGACCACCCGGGCCCTCGACCCCCATGTGCCAGTAGTTGTCGAGCAGACCACGGTCCTGGATGCGCTCGTCGGGCAGGCCGGCGATCTCGCGCCAGAGCGAGCGGGACTCGTCGTCGCCCTCCAGCACCGTCACCCAGATCTTGTCGGCGTCGATCCCGAGGCCGCCGTCCTCCTGGACGCCCGTGATGAGGCGCCAGGCATGGGTGATGGCGCCGTGCTTGAAGTAGTCGCCGAAGCTGAAGTTGCCGTTCATCTGGAAGAACGTGCCGTGCCGCGTGGTCTTGCCGACCTCCTCGATGTCGAGGGTGCGGACGCACTTCTGGACGCTCGTGGCCCGCTCGAACGGTGGCGTCTCCTGACCCAGGAAGTAGGGCTTGAAGGGCACCATGCCGGCGTTGACGAACAGCAGGTTCGGATCGTCCAGGATCAGCGGCGCCGAGGGCACGACCGTGTGGCCGGCGGCCTCGAAGTGGGCGAGGAATCGGCGCCGGATCTCTGCGGTCTGCATCAGGTGTCTCTCTCGGGGTTCCGTGGGTGGTCGGTGTCGTCAGCGTCGAGCGGGGCCTGCAGGGCCAGGTGCGAGGTCTCGGCGACCTGCCGGGCGACCTGCCGCTCGCGGTCGGCCATGCCGTCGCGGACCTCGCTCGCGAAGGCCCGCCAGCCCTCGCCGAGCGCCGAGGCCTGGTCGACCAGACCGGGCATGGACACGCGGTAGGCGGCGCGCCGTGCCTTGACGCTGGCGTAGACGCCGGCAGCGGTGCCGGCGACGAACCAGACGACGCGAGGGGTCATGGCTCGGCCACCTCCCCCGCGGCGGGCAGCTCGCCGAGCCAGCGCTCACCGGGCGGCGTCGGTCGCGCCTCGCGCACGGCACGCCGTCCGGCCCTCAGGCGCGAGCGGCGCCGCTCGCGGTAGGTGCGACGCACGAGTGCGCTGATGCGGTCGCGGCTCTCGGGCCGCAGGGCGTGGGCCACGCCGTGCAGCAGCACGGAGAAGCGCACGGACGGCCGGGTCAACGCCGCCGACGCGACCTGCTCGGCCGTCGGCGGCACCACGACCCGCCCCTGGACGACGTGCGCCACCGGCTCGGGTCGCGTCACCACCACCGCCCCCGGAGCCGCGAGTGGCGCAGGTCGATCGACCGCTGGGGCCTCGGTGCGCACGGCGGGCACCTCGGACGCGGGCGGAGCCTGCGCCGCACGACGGGAAGCACGGACCGCCACGACGGCGGCGATCACCGCGACGACCGCGAGGACCGCGGTCGCGCCGAGGATCACGACGTCGACAGGCATGGTCACGAGGTTACTAGGCGCGCCGCGGCCCGCCGGGCCCGGTGGATCAGCGGTCGCGCAGGATCTTGCGGATCCGCTCGAGCCGCTCCCCCAGCGGTCCCTCGGCCCCGTGCGGGCCGGGCTCGTAGTAGACCGCGCCGTCCACGTCGTCGGGGGCGTACTGCTGCGGCACGACACCGCGCGGGTCGTCGTGGGCGTAGCGGTAGGAGTGACCGTGCCCGAGCTTCTTGGCACCGGAGTAGTGGGCGTCGCGCAGGGCCGGTGGCACCGCGCCCACCTTGCCCTTGCGGACGTCGGTGAGCGCGGCGTTGATGGCCTTGACGACGGCGTTGGACTTGGGCGCGGTCGCGAGGTGGATGACGGCTTGGGCGAGCGGGATCTGGGCCTCGGGGAACCCGATCATGGCGACGGCCTGCGCCGTGGCCGTGGCCACCGGCAACGCGGTCGGGTCGGCCATGCCGATGTCCTCGCTCGCGTGGATCATGAGCCGGCGGGCGATGAAGCGCGGGTCCTCGCCCGCCTCGACCATGCGGGCCAGGTAGTGCAGGGCGGCGTCGACGTCGGAGCCGCGGATCGACTTGATGAACGCGCTCGTGACGTCGTAGTGCTGGTCGCCCTGACGGTCGTAGCGCACGGCGGCCCGGTCGACCGCGAGCGCCGCGTCGTCGACCGTGATCTCGGTGCGGTCCTGCGCCTGCGTGGCGCCGGCGGCGGCCTCGAGGTAGGTGAGCACCCGACGCCCGTCGCCACCCGCGAGCCGCACGAGGTGGTCGAGCGCCTCGTCGGTGATCGTGACGGCGCCGCCGAGGCCGCGCTCGTCCTCGAGCGCCCGCCGGACCATGGTCGCGATGTCGTCGTCGGTCAGCGACTGCAGCGTCAGGAGCAGCGAACGGCTCAGCAGCGGCCCGATGACGCTGAAGTGCGGGTTCTCGGTGGTGGCGGCCACGAGCGAGACCCAGCGGTTCTCGACGCCCGGCAGCAGGGCGTCCTGCTGGGCCTTGCTGAAGCGGTGGACCTCGTCGACGAACAGCACCGTCTCCTGGCCCGTGTTCGACAACGCGCGCCGGGCTCCGGCGATGACGTCGCGGACCTCCTTGACGCCCGCGGAGACGGCCGAGACCTCGACGAAGCGCCGGTCGGTCGCGCGGCTGATGAGCGAGGCGATCGTGGTCTTGCCCGTGCCGGGCGGCCCCCAGAGCAGGATGGTGAGCGGCTGGTCGCCGTCGATGACCTGCCGCAGCGGCGACCCGGCCGCCAGCAGGTGCTGCTGGCCGACGAGCTCGTCAAGGCTCTGCGGCCGCATCCGCACCGCGAGCGGGGCCGAGGACTGCGCGTTGCCTGCGAGGCTGCCGGAGGTGTCGCGCCGCGCACCCGAGCCCTGCGCTGCACCGGACCGGTCGGGGTCGGGCAGGTCGAACAGTCCGTCACTCACCCGACCAGCCTAGGTCAGCGCTCCGACGTTCCTGTCGGCACGAGCCCCTACGGTCCAGGTCATGACCCACGGACTGTTCATCCGCCACCAGGCCCTCCCCGGGCGCCGCGACGAGCTCGTCACCACCTGGGAGCAGCACATGCCGGCTGCCGTCGAGGCGAACGCCGGGCACGAGGCCTACGTCTACACCGAGGTGGTCGACGACCCCGACGCCGTCATGGTCTACCAGCAGTACGCCGACACCGAGCAGGCGACTTCGTTCCTTCAGGACCCCGCCTACCTCGCCTACCTGGCGGCCTCCGAGCACCTGCTCGCCGGCCCGCCGGTGCTCACGCCCGTGGTCCCCCGATGGTCCAAGCGCGTCGGCTGACGTCAGGAGCGGGACGTGTCGGACGCCTCGTCCAGGATCGCGACGGCCTGGACCTCGAAGCGCAGCGTGTCGACCACGAAGCCCACGACCAGCGTCGTCCGCGCGGGCGGGTCGCTCGGCCAGCACCGACCGAACGCGACGTTCCACTTCGCCAGGTCGGCCGCCTCGGCGAGGAACGCCTCGACCCGCACGACGTCGTGCGACGAGGCCCCCGCCGCGGCCAGGACGTCGACGAGCTCCTCCAGGGCCGCCTCGACCTGCTCCGCGACGGGGACGGGACGGGTCAACGCCCGCGGGTCGACGATCCCCGACGTCACCACGACTCCCCTGCGCCCGACCGCGCCGGCCGTCCCGGGGGCCTGACCGGGCACGCGAAGATCCACCATCAGGACCGCCCGACCGGCCGGACCGCGTCGGGTCCCACCTCGCCCAGGTCGCCCCGTCCCAGCAGCGTCAGGATCGTCCGGATCTCGTCCCGCAGCAGCCGCAGCACGTGCTCGACCCCCGCTCGACCCCCGACGGCCAGGCCGTAGGCGGCGAGTCGACCGATGACCACGACGTCGGCCCCGAGTGCGACGGCCTTCACGACGTCGGCGCCGCGACGCACGCCGCTGTCGAAGGCGATCGGCACACCAGGACCCACGGCTCTGCGCACCTCGACGAGGGCCTCCAGCGAGGCCGGCACGCCGTCGAGCTGACGGCCGCCGTGGTTCGAGACGTAGAGCGCGCTGGCGCCTGCTGCCAACGCCGACTCGGCGTCGGCTCCGGTCATGATGCCCTTCGCGATCCAGGGCAGGCGCGTGCCGCGCATCAGGTCGGCCAGACCGTCCCACGACCACACCGTCCCGCCCCGTTCGAAGAGCTGGCCGAAGACCTGCTCCAGCTCGACGCCGGAGTCCACGGGGTAGTTGCCCGACACGTAGGACTCGTCGAGGTCGAACCCGTTGCGGATGATCCGCTCGCGCCAGCCGCCCGTCGGGCAGTCGAGCGTGAGGCACACGCCGCTGTAGCCGGCTCGCTCGATCCGACCGAGCATCCGCAGGAAGTTGTCGACCGGCCCCATCGGGTGCAGCTGCGCGAAGCGCGCGGCCGGCGCGGCCTCGCGGGCCACCGTCTCGATCGCGAACGACCCGGCCTCGGGCACGATGCTCGCGGTCCCCTCAGCGGCGTTGGCCCGGGCGACCGCCACCTGTCCCTCGGCGTCGAAGAGCCGGTCGGCGCCGAACGGCGCGGTCAGCACCGGGAGCTCGAGCGGCACGCCGAGGAAGGATCCCGCGAGCCGCGGCGTCTCCCGCCCGCTCATGACGCGCTGCACGAACGCCCACCGGTCGAAGGCACGACGGTTGGCAGCCAGCGTCACCTCGTCGCCCGCGCCTCCCTCGAGGAAGTCGGCGACCTCCGGTGACAGCCGCTCGAGCGCGGCCGAGCGGACGTCGGGCAGCGTCGCGGCCCCGTCGATGCCGGCGGTCTGGAAGGTCACCATCACGACTCCCCCGCCTCGGTCGCGGCCAGCAGGCTGCGGTCGCTCACGCTCTCGCCCGACGAGACGAGCACCTCCACGACGTCCGCCGGTGCCATGGCGCGGGTCAGCGCGCGTGGCAGGTCGGCGACGACCCGGCCGCCGCCCATCACGAGGAGCCGGTCACCCAGCTCCAGGGCGTGCTCCATGTTGTGCGTGACCATGACGGTCGCGCTCCCCAGGTCGCGCGCGAGCTCGGCCGTGAGGTCGAGCACCCGCCGTGCCGTGGCGGGGTCCAGCGCCGCGAGGTGCTCGTCGAGCAGCAGGACGCGCGGAGCGCCGAGAGCGGCCATGATCATGGTGATGCTCTGCCGCTGGCCTGCCGAGAGCGAACCGACCTCCTCGTGCAGACGGTCCTCCAAACCCAGGCCGAGCCGCGCCAGCTGCTCACGCATGAGCACCCGCCGCCGGGGCGTGACGGCGGGCCACAGTCGACGCCGGCCCCCGCGTCGGAGGGCCAACGCCAGGTTGTCCTCGACGCTCAGCTCCGGTGCCGTGCCCTTGCGCGGGTCGTCGAACACGCGAGCGACGTCGCCCGCCCGACGCCAGTCGGGACGCCGGGTGACGTCGCGACCACCGATCCGGACGCGACCCGACGCGGGACGCACGGCCCCCGAGACCACCTGGATCATGCTGCTCTTGCCGGCGCCGTTGGACCCGACGACCGTGACGAGCTGCCCGGCAGGCACCGCCAGGTCGATGCCGCGCAGCGCCACCACCTCGTCCGGACGGCCCGCCCGGTGGACGATCCTGACGTGCTGCAGCTCGAGCGCCGGGGTCTCGGTGGGGTCATAGTCGGTCATGTCGGGGTTCCTTCCGGTGTCTGGACCGATGCGGAGGTGCTGGAGGTGGGACGCGTCAGCGCGGTCAGCCCGATCCGCGCGAAGCGTTGCGCCGCGACGGCGATGACGAGCGTGAGCGCCGTGATCCCCTTGAGGTCGCCCGCCGGCACGCCGATCCGCAGGGCGCCGACGAGCAGGAACCGGTACAGCAGGGTGCCGACGAGCACGGCCAGCACGATGCGCGCGACCTGCGAGCCGGTCGGGCGGAAGACGAGGACTCCCAGGAGGACCGCGCCGACGCCGGCGACGAAGGTGCCGACCCCCATGTTGACGTCGGCGTACCCCATCGTCTGCACGGCCAGCGCCGCGCCGAGACCAGTCAGACCGTTGGAGAGCGCGAGCGAGAGCACGACGAGACCACGCTCGCTCACCCCCTGGGCACGCACCATCTCGGCGTTGACGCCCGAGGCCCGCAGCGCCAGCCCCAGCTCCGTCATCAGGAACGCGGCGAACGCCACCAGGACCAGGGCGACGACCACGGCGAGGACCGCGATCTGCTGGGCGTCGCCTCGGCCCGCCTCCCCGAACAACGATGTGGCGACCGTGTCCGCACCCACGAGGCTCACGGTCGGTTGCCCGGTGATCCGGAGCGTCACGCTGAACAGGGCCAGGCTCGTCACGAGACCGGCCAGCACGACCGGGATGTCGAGCGTCAGGTTGAGGCAGGCCGTCACCACGCCCGCGGCGACCCCGCTGACGACCGCTGCCAGGAGGGCGAGCCACGGCCCGTGGCCGTGGGCGATCAGCACGGCGCACACACCCCCGCCCAGCGCGAAGCTGCCCTCGACGGTCAGGTCGAAGTCCTCGCGGATCCGCAGTACCAGGTACACCCCCAGGTAGACCGGCACGAGCGGCAGGCCGGTGATGAGGGTGTCCGTCAGCAGCCCGGACATCAGGACGCTCCGGTCGGGATCGTGACGCCGAGCGACGTCGCCTCGGACCGATCGACCTGGACCGTGATGTCGCGCGGCTTCGTGAACGCCACGGCTCCGGGCTTCTTGCCGTCCTCGAGCACCTGCACGGCGGCCTCGCCCGCCTGCCGTCCGACCTGCCGGTAGTCCGGTCCGATGGAGGCCGTGACGCCCTTCACCGAGATCTCTCCCCCGACGACGATCATCGGGAGCCTCGCCTTGGCCGTGGCGGCACCGACCGCGTCGATGGCGCTGAGCGTGGTCGCGTCCGGCCCGATCAGGACCAGGTCGGCCCGTCCGTCGAGGCTGCGGGCCGCGGACGGGACGTCGCCGGCTCCGCTGACGGTCGCCTCGACGACCTTGTCGCCGTTCGCTCTCGCGGCCTTGGTCAGGGCCTTCGACCAGATCGCCATGTTCTGGTTCGACGGGTCGAGGATCGTGCCGATCGTGCGGGGTCGCGGTGTCGTGGCGTCGACCGTCCTGAGCAGCTCGGCCGGGTCCACGTAGTCGGTGCTGCCCGTCACGTTGCCGCCGGGAGCCTCGAGGCTCTTCGCGACCTTGGCGCCGACCGGGTCCCCCATCGCGATCGCGAAGATCGGCTTGTCACGCACCTGTTGCACCAGCGCGGTGACCGCCGGCGTGCCGATCACGGCGTAGGCGTCGTAGTCACCACCCGCGAGGTCCCGCGAGAGGCTCGCGACGAGGGACTGGTCCCCGTTGGCGTTCTTGACCTCGACGTCGACGTGTCGGCCCGGGACGCCCTTCGTGAGGGCGCTCTCGAACCCCCGGACCGCGTCGTCGAGGACCGGTGCCTGCGCGATCTGCAGGACCCCGATCTTGAGCGTGTCGCCGTCGCTCCCGCCGCCGCAGGCGACCAGGCTCCAGGGCAGGATGAGCGCCACGACCAGTGGCCACCGTCTGAACATGTGTGCTCCCAGGAAAGAGATGAGAAGTTGTTCTCACCTTAGGAACGGCGGGTCGACGGTTCCAGGCTCAACTGAGAAGTTATTCTTGTTTTAACAGTCGTGTGACACCCCGGACGAGAGGCTCGGACCATGAGCAGCGCCCAGCAGACGCGCAGGCGACCGCGCGCGGACTACGTGCGGACCCGGACGACGCTGCTGACCGCGGCAGGCGGTCTGCTCGAGGAGCACGGCACGAGCTTCACCCTGCCCGACCTCGCGCGTCGGGCCGGAGTCTCGACCGCCACCACCTACCGGCACTTCGACGACGTGCACGCGGTCTTCGAGGCCTACTACGTCACGCTCCTCGACGACCTCGTCGACCGGTTCGAGGCGGTCAGCGAGGACGGCGACGCCCTGACGTCGTTCCACGCGGTCTGTGCGACGTGGGTCCAGGGAGCACGGGCGTGGGGACGGGCCGCGACCCACATCCGCAGCCCTCGCGGCTACCTCGAGCGCCTGCACGAGGGGACCGATCCCCTGCTCGGTCGTCTCGACGCAGTCCTGCGGCGCTGCATCGACCGCCTGGTCGCCGACGATGCGGTGCCGGACGTCGACCGTGACCTGGCCGTGCTGACGTGGATCACCCTGTTCGACGAGCGGGTCGTCGTCGACCTCACGATCGGCCTGGGACGCTCCACGACGGACGTGACCCGGAGCCTGGCGCGCTCCGTGCTCCACGCCTGGTCATGAGATCTAGGCGGTGCCGGCCTCGTCCGACCCGCCGCCCTCGGGCTCGTCGCCCTCCGGCTCCGCGTCGACGCCGGCCTCGGCGCGCTGCTCGGCCGTGATCGGCGCCGGCGCCGCCGTCAGCGGGTCGTAGCCGCCACCGGACTTCGGGAACGCGATGACCTCGCGGATCGAGTCGGTCCCCGCCAGGAGCGCGACCGTGCGGTCCCAGCCGAAGGCGATGCCACCGTGCGGCGGGGCGCCGAAGGTGAAGGCGTCGAGCAGGAAGCCGAACTTCTCCTGCGCCTCCTCGGCACCGATGCCCATGATCTCGAAGACGCGCTTCTGCACGTCCTCGCGGTGGATACGGATCGACCCGCCACCGAGCTCGCTGCCGTTGCAGACGATGTCGTAGGCGTAGGCGAGCGCCTCGCCCGGGCTCTCCTCGAGGGTGTAGCCGTCCTCGAGATGGAACCGGGACGTCACGATCTTGGGACGGTCACCGTCGTCGATGTAGCCCGCAGCCCAGGGGTAGTTGCTCATGACGACGCCTCCGCGGCGGTGAGCCACGCAGGCGCAGCGGGGGCGTC
>JALRCA010000047.1 GCA_023257515.1 Aeromicrobium sp. | reverse complement strand
TCAGACACAGCGGCTGAGCTCGAACTCGGCGGTCGCCGTTCACTTCTCCCACCACCTTCTTCTGCACCGCAGTTTTCAGCCTGTCGTTGTACGGCTTGCTGCGGCCAGCCCAGGCGCCCGAGAAGAACTCCGTCTGCGTCGACTCCTTGCCCTCGAGGAACTGGATGTCGTCGACGAGCAGGACGTCGATCTCGCGGTACTTGCGGCGCAGTGCGGCCGTGCGGTTCTCGCCGATCGCGTTGATGACGTCGTTGGTGAACTCCTCGCTGTTGACGTAGCGCACCCGCGAGGAGGGGTAGAGGTTGAGCACGTAGTGGCCGATGGCGTGCAGGAGGTGGGTCTTGCCCAGACCGGACTCACCGTGGATCACGAGCGGGTTGTACGCCTTGCCGGGTGCCTCGGCCGCGGCGACGGCCGCCGCGTGGGCGAAGCGGTTGGACGAGCCGATGACGAAGTTCTCGAACAGGTAGCGCGGGTTGAGTCGCGCCTCGGCGGCGTTGCCCTGGCGCGTGGAGGCGGCCGCGGGTGCCTCGGACCAGCTGGGGACGAACTCGTCGTGGTCGTCGTCGACGTCCTCGGCGTCGGGCCGCCGCTCCGACACCGTCACTGCTTTGTCGACTTGTCGACGTGTCGACTCGGAGGGTCGTTCGCGCTGGCGTGGATCGACGGGCCGCTGCTCGATGGAGGAGTCGTCCCGGTCCCGCAGGTCGGGGTCGATCGTGACGACCAGGCGGGTCTCGGCATCGAGCTGGACCGACAGGGCGTGCTCGAGGGCCGGGCGGACGCGCGACTCGAGCTGTGCGCGGGTCAGGTCGTCGGGCACACCGACGATGAGGATGCCGCCGTGGAGGCTCATCGGCTGCGCTGAGAAGACCCACACCTTGGCACCCGGGGAGAGGGTGTCGACGGCGTTCTGCCACACGGCGGACAGATCAGGATCCGCGGTGTCGGCATCGGTCATGCCAGGCATCCTTCCCGAGGGAGATCGAGTTGTTCCACACGGTTGTCCACAGGATGTGCATGGGAGGAAAGAGACTGCTCCCGCATTGTGGAAAAGTGGATACCGGCGCGACGTTAGCAGCGGCCTGAGGGCCGATCAAGCGACTTCGGCCAACTCGCGGGGCGCTCGTCGGCGTGTCGGCTTGGTCCGCTGCGGGGTGTGCCGTAGGAGTACGAGTTTGACCGGGACTCGACGCCCCACGTACCCTGGGACGTCGTCCTTCGCGACTCCTGCCGCATGCCCACAGCCAGGTCTGACTGTGGGCGAGCGGTGGCCGTCGACACGGCCCATCTCGACCTGAAGAGGAATCCCCGTGAGCAAGCGCACCTACCAGCCGAACAACCGCCGCCGCGCGAAGAAGCATGGCTTCCGCCTGCGCATGCGCACGCGTGCGGGACGCTCGATCCTCGCGGCGCGTCGCCGCAAGGGCCGCGCCAAGCTGTCGGCCTGATCCCTTGCTCGGCGCCGCGCACCGCATGCGCGACGGCCAGGAGTTCAAGCAGGCCGTGAGGCGTGGCCGCAAGGCAGCCGAGCCGGCGATGGTCGTGCACGTGGTCCCAGGAACCGACGGAGTCACCTCCGTCGGTTTCGTCGTGTCCAAGGCCGTGGGCACGGCCGTGGTCCGCAACCGCGTCAAGCGTCGCCTGCGCCATCTGACCGCGGCGCGACTCGGCGAGGTCCCCGCGGGGAGCAGGATCGTCGTGCGGGCGCGTCCGTCCGCTGCGACGGCGACGTCGACGGAGCTGGGTGACCAGCTCGAAGCGGCCCTGCACCGAGCCGTGGCGCACGGAGACCGGCCATGAGGTCGCGACCATGAAGCACGTGCTCATCTGGCTGTTGCGCGGGTACCGCTTCGCCATCAGCCCGCTCTACGGCCAGGTGTGCCGCTACCACCCGACCTGTTCGGCCTACGCACTCGGCGCCGTGGAGACCCATGGCGCGATCCGCGGCACCTGGCTCGCCGTGCGGCGGCTCGGCCGCTGCCACCCCTGGGCCGCCGGTGGCTACGACCCGGTGCCCCCCTCGACCTCGTCCCGGTCGCGCACAGCGACCACGTCCCCGGCAGGAGATGCATGTTCGGCTTCCTAGGCGACATCGGCTCGGCGATCATGACGCCGCTGTACTACGCGGTGTCCGCGATCCTCATCGCGTGGCACTGGGCCATCGACCACATCCCCGGCATCTCGCCCGGCTGGGTCTGGGTGCTGTCGATCGTCGGCCTGACCATCACGATCCGCACGATCCTGATCCCCTTGTTCGTCAAGCAGATCAAGAGCAGTCGGAACATGCAGCTGCTGCAGCCCAAGGTGCGTGAGCTGCAGAAGAAGTACGGGCACGACCGCGAGCGCATGGCGCAGGAGCAGATGAAGCTGTTCAAGGAGACGGGCACCAACCCGTTCGCCTCGTGCCTGCCGATCCTCGCCCAGATGCCGGTGTTCTTCGCCCTCTTCCGCGTGATCGACCAGGCCGCCAAGGCCAAGGGCGACCTGTCGGGTGGAGTGCGCGGGTTCTTCGACGTCGGTTACGTGCGGTCGCTGCAGAACGCGGAGATCTTCAACGCCAAGATCGCCGACACCTTCCAGTCGACCGAGCTCGTCGAGGTCCGCATCCTGACGATCTTCCTCGTCGTGGTGATGTGCCTGACGCAGTTCACGACCCAGCGCCAGCTGATGGCCAAGAACATGCCGCCGGACGCGATGACCGGTCAGTACGCGCAGCAGCAGAAGATGCTCCTCTACATCCTGCCGTTCGTCTTCGCCGTGAGCGGCGTGATCTTCCCCGTCGGGGTGCTCGTCTACTGGGTCACGACGAACCTCTGGACGATGGGCCAGCAGTTCTACGTCATCCGCAACAACCCGGCACCCGGGACGCCGGCCTTCAAGGCCAAGCAGGAGCGTGACGCCAAGCACGGCAAGTCCGTGGTCGAGGACCCGCTCAAGGAGCTCGAGGTCCCCCACGAGAAGCCGGTTCCCCGGAACCAGCCCAAGAAGCAGACACGGAACCAGCGCAAGAAGAAGGGCGGCAACAAGTGAGCGACACCGACAAGCTCGAGCACGAGGGCGATGTCGCGGCGGACTTCCTCGAGGAGCTGCTGGACATCGCCGACCTGGACGGCGACATCGACATGGACGTCGAGGGCGATCGTGCGGCCGTCTCGATCGTGGGCGGCGACCTGGACCACCTGGTCGGGCGGGACGGAGCGGTGCTCGACGCCCTGCAGGAGCTCACGCGGCTTGCGGTCCATCGTGCGACGGGTGAGCGGAGCAGACTCATGCTCGACGTCGCGGGATTCCGCGCCGGCCGTCGCAGCGAGCTGGAAGAGGTCGCACGGGTCGCCGTCGAGAAGGTGCGGGCCGACGGCGAGCCTGTCGCGCTGGAGCCGATGACGGCGTTCGAGCGCAAGGTGGTCCACGACGTCGTGGCCGACGCCGGCCTCGTGAGCGAGTCCGAAGGTGCGGACCGCGACCGACATGTGGTCGTCCGGCGGGGCGAGGACTGACTCGGCGTCTGATGCTTGTTTCACGTGAAACACCCCCGCCGTCGTCTGCGGCGGGGGTGTTCGGTTCTCAGCTCCCGATGGCGCAGCGTTACGCCGACGCCCTGGCCGGCGCCGGCGTGGAGAGAGGCCTCATCGGTCCACGCGAGATCGACCGCCTGTGGGAGCGTCACCTGCTGAACTGTGCCGTCGTCGCGGTCCGCTGTCCCGAACACTCCACCGTCGCCGATGTCGGGTCGGGGGCGGGCCTGCCGGGTCTGGTGTGGGCGATCGCGCGACCGGACCTGCATGTCACCCTGGTCGAGCCGCTGTTGCGACGGACTCAGTTCCTGCAGGAGGTCGTGGACGAGCTGGGCCTGCGCAACGTCGTGGTGCTGCGCTCCCGAGCCGAGGAGGTTGACGACACCTACGACGTCGTGACCGCGCGCGCCGTGGCGGGGCTGGACAAGCTGGCCAAGTGGTGCTGGCCGCTCGTGGCGACTGGCGGCGTCCTGCTCGCCCTCAAGGGGCGGACGGCTGCTGAGGAGATTGCGACGGCCAAGCGCACGCTCGGCCGGCTCGGCGTCCGCGATACCGTGGTGCGGACGTACGGGGACCTCGAGGTCCCGACGACGGTCGTGGAGCTCAGTCGGTGACCGACGTTCCACGTGAAACATCGAAGGGCGCAGCCATGACCCACCCCGACGTGCCGCGCGCGGCGGCGGTCCAGACCGAACCCGTGTCGGTGGACAGCTCGACGCCGCTGGCGGCTGAGGCGCGTGACCACGTGCAGCTGGCGGCGCGAGCCCAGGCGACACGCACACTTCCGCGACCGGCCGAGACACGCATCTTCGTCGTCGCGAACCAGAAGGGCGGCGTGGGTAAGACGACGACGACCGTGAACCTCGCGGCTGCCCTGGCGCTCAAGGGGCTGCGGGTGCTGGTGGTGGATCTGGACCCCCAGGGCAACGCGTCGACCGCCCTCAACATCGACCACGCCGAGGGCACGCCCGGTGTCTACGAGGCGCTCATCGACGGCACCGACATGGACGAGCTGGTCCGTCCGTGCCCGGACCTGCCCAACCTGACCGTCCTGCCGGCCAGCATCGATCTCGCGGGTGCCGAGATCGAGCTCGTGTCGCTCGTGGCTCGCGAAGGTCGACTCGACGCCTCGCTGCAGGGGTACCTTCGCGAGTGCCGCGAGGCGGGGGACCGGATCGACTACGTGCTGATCGACTGCCCTCCGTCCCTGGGACTGCTGACGGTCAACGCGATGGTCGCGGGGCGCGAGGTGCTCATCCCCATCCAGTGCGAGTACTACGCGCTCGAGGGACTGGGCCAGCTGCTGCGCAACATCGAGCTGGTCAAGACCCATCTGAACAAGGGGCTCCAGGTGAGCACCATCCTGCTCACGATGTTCGACGCCAGGACGCGGCTCTCCGCCGGGGTGGCCGAGGAGGTCCGCGACCACTTCGGGCCCAAGGTCCTGCGGACCGCGATCCCCCGATCCGTGCGCATCTCCGAGGCCCCTAGCTACCAGCAGACGGTCCTGACCTACGACCCGACGTCGTCCGGCTCGCTGTCGTACCTCGAGGCCGCCCGCGAGATCGCCGAGGCCGTGACCTCGCAGAAGGAGTCCTGATGGCGAATCGTCGAGGTCTCGGACGAGGCCTGGAGTCACTCATTCCCGCCTCGCCGGCCGCGGCCGCGGAAGAGGGCCTGCAGCAGGTGGACGGAGCGCGGTTCGCCGACATCCCGGTCGGACAGATCAGTCCGAACCCCCGGCAGCCGCGCCAGGTCTTCGACGAGCAGGACATGGCCGAGCTCGTGCACTCCATCCGCGAGATCGGGCTGCTGCAGCCGATCGTCGTCCGTCAGACCGCGCCGGAGACGTACGAGCTCATCATGGGCGAACGACGGTGGAGGGCGCACCAGAAGGCCGGCCTCGAGACGATCGGCGCGATCGTCCGGGAGACGACCGACGAGGACCTCCTACGTGATGCTCTCC